>DAIQOT010000231.1:0-6047 GCA_036787695.1 Solirubrobacterales bacterium
TGGTCTCGATCAGCTGATCGAGCCGGCGGCGCATGTGGCCGGGCCGGTAGAGGCTCGGCAGCTCTTCGCGGGGGGAGCGGATGAACTCGGCGTGGCCGGCCGCCCGGTCCTCCTCGCGCACCTCCTGGTAGGACGCTTCGACCGCGGTCGCGGTGACCTCGCCGAAGTCGCTCGCCAGCTGCTGCGCCGCGGCGGCGAACCGCTCGCCGCCCCCGTCGCCCATCTCCTCGCGCAGCGCTCCGAGCAACGAGGCGTGGCGCTCGGCGACCTCTATCGCGATCCGGCCCGGGCGGTCGAGCCGGCCCTCGGGCTCCGCGCGTCCGTTCAGATCGTCAGGAGTCGCGGCCACGCCGGCACTTTGCCGAACCCACCGGACACCCAGCGCGCGGAAATCCGCAATTTGCCGGATGACATCCGTCTAATCGGTATTGCAATTTCAGTCGAGACTGCGGCGTCCGGCGAGCGCCTTGCCGAGCGTGACCTCGTCGGCGTGCTCGAGGTCGGCGCCGACCGGCAGGCCGCTCGCCAGCCGGGTAACCGCCGCCTGCCCGCGCAGCCGTTCGGCGATGTGGAGGGCGGTCGCCTCACCGGTCGTCGTCGGGTTGGTGGCGAGGACCACCTCGGTGGTGTCGCCGCGCCCCACCCGCACCAGCAACTCGGCGATTTTCAGGTCTTCGGCGTCGATCCCGTCGATCGGCGACAGCGCCCCGCCGAGCACGTGGTAGAGGCCGCGATATTCGTGGGTGCGCTCGATCGGGATCACGTCGCCGGGTTCCTCGACCACGCAGATGATCGTCTGGTCGCGCGATTCGTCGAGGCAGATCCGGCAGAGCGGGCCCTCGGCGAGGTTGAAGCACTGTTCGCAGAGGCCGACCTTCTCCTTCACTTCGCGGATCGCTTCGCCGAGCGCGAACGCCTCTTCGTCGGGCGCCCGCAGCAGGTGGAAGGCGAGCCGCTGCGCGGTGCGCTGCCCGATCCCGGGCAGGCGCGACAGCTCGGCGACGAGGCGCGCGAGCGGTGCTGGGCCCTCGGTGCTCATCGGGCGATCCCCCTCGCGCCGATCGCGAGGGCCTCCGTTGCCAAGGGACTGGTCAAGCGCTCAACCGCCGAGCAGCCCGCCGAGGCCGCCTGCGCCGCCCAACCCACCGGTCGCGTCGCCCATCGCGTTCCCGGCGAGGTCCTGTGCCGAGCGCAGCGCGTCGTTGACCGCCGCCTGCACCATGTCCTGGAGCAGCTCGACGTCCTCGGGGTCGACCGCCTCGGGATCGATCGTGATCGAGCGCAGCGAGAGGTCGCCGCCCATGACCACTTTGACCATGCCGCCGCCGGCGCTCGCCTCGACCGTTTCGTCTTTCAGTTTCTCCTGCGCCTGCAGCATCTGCTCCTGCATCTGCTGGGCCTGTTTCATCAGGGCGTTCACGTCGAAGCCCCCGGGTCCACCTCGTGCCATCTAATTGACCTCCTTCGCGTCGAACTCGCTCATCAGCCGGTTCATCAACGCATCCTCGTCGATCGCCTCGCTACCCGGCGCCGGCGTGTCGGGCGGCGGCGCGGCGGGCGCGACATCGTTCTCCTCGAGCAACACGTAGCGCGGCACGACGCCTTCGCCGGTGACGGCTTCGAAGGCCTCGATCAGCACCTGTCGGCGATCGGGGGACTCGGCCTTGCGTTTGTTGAAAGGTTGGTCGGGGGCGAAGCCGATCGCGAGGCCCTCGTCGTCGAAGGCGACGGGGCGGGCGCCGTCGAAGGTCGCTGCGAGCGCGGGGGCTTTCTCGGCGAGTTTGTCGAGGATGGTGGGCCAGATGCGGAGAACCTGAGCGAGGTCTTGGGCGGCGGCGATCGTGGGCGTTGGCTCGGTGGGTGCTTCGACCGGTTCCCCTGAAGGTGCTCCGGCTGGGTCTCTCGAAGGTGCTCCGGCAGCGGGTCCTGCCACCGCAGGGGACCCACCCTCCCCTCCGGTAGCTAAAGCTTCCTCAGGGAGGGTCCCCCCTACGGTGTCACCCGCTGGAGGGGCGTCGGCGGCCGGCGAGGCGGGTGCGGGCGTGCTCCGCTCTGCCGTGGGCGGTTGGGCTGGAGCGGGTTCCGGCCCGGGAGGCTGGGCCGCGGTGGGTCGGGCTTGCGTGGGTTCGGGCGCGGCCGAACGGAACTGGGGCTGGGGCGTGGGTTCGGGCGCGGGAGGCGTCGGCTCGGGCGTGGGCGGCTGCGGCTCGGGAGTCGGCGGCGTCGGCGTGGGCGTGGGCGTGGGTTCGGGCGTCGGCGTCGGAGGCGTCGGCTCGGGGGGGAGCGGCCCCGGTTCGGGCGTGGGCGGCTGCGGCGTCGGGGCTGGGGCCGGAGGGGTCGGGCCGGTCGCGGCGAGTTGGGACTCCAGCTTCTCGATTCTCCGGAGGAGGCCCTCGGTGGACGGGTCGAGGTCGGGGCGGGCGGCTTTCAGCAGGGCGATCTCTACGGCCATGCGGGCGTCGTCGCCCTCGCGCACTGCCGTCAGGGCGTTCGCCAGCTCGTCGATCGTGCGGACCAAGGTGGCGGCGCCGACGGTCTGGGCCTGCTGCTGGATGCGGGCGGTGTCGGTGGCGGTGACGACGAAGGTCGTCGGGACCTCACCGGTGGTCTGGGTGACGAGGAGGTGGCGCAGGTGGGCGAGGAGGTCGCGGGCGAACTGCGACGGATCGCGGCCCGATCGCGCCATCTTCTCGACTCCGAGCAGGACCGACTTCGGGTCCGAGGCGGTGACCGAGTCGACCGCTTCGAAGAGCAGGTCGGCGTCGGCGGCGCCGAGCATCTCGAGTACCTCGTCGAGGCCTACGTCGTTGCCGCCGAAGGCGACCAGCTGGTCGAGCGTGCCGAGAGCGTCACGGAAGCTTCCCTGCGCCGAGCGCGCGATCATCGCGACCGCCCCCTGGTCGACCTGGATGCCCTCCTGCGCGGCGACCCGGTCCAGCACCTCGGAGATCTGCTCGAGGCTCGGCCGCTGGAAGTCGAAGCGCTGGCAGCGGTCGGCGATCGTCGGCATCACTTTGTGCGACTCGGTCGTCGCGAGGACGAAGACGGTGCGCGGCGGCGGCTCCTCGAGCGTCTTCAGGAAGGCGTTCCAGGCCTCTTTGGTGAGCATGTGCGCCTCGTCGAGGATGTAGACCTTCCAGTGGCCGCCGGAGGGCGCGTAGGCGACCCGCTCACGCAGGTCGCGGACGTCGTCGACCGAGCGGTTCGAGGCGGCGTCCATCTCGATCACGTCCATCGAGGTGCCCGCGGCGATCGTCACGCAGGACTCGCATTCGCCGCACGGCGTCACCGTCGGCCCGCCCCGTTCGCAGTTCAGCGAGCGGGCGAGGATCTTCGCCATCGAGGTCTTGCCGGTCCCGCGCGAGCCGATGAACAGGTAGGCGTGGTGGACCTTGTCCTGCTCGACGGCGTTGCGGAGCGTACGCACGACGTGCGTCTGCCCGACGACCTCGTCGAAGGATCCGGGGCGATGGCGGCGATAAAGGGACGTGGACTCGGTGCTCATAAAGGGCCTTCAGCCAGTCTAGCCGGGGCCGATTTGGCCCCGACCCAGGCCCGCCCTCACCCCCGCCCGGTAGGTTGGCCGCCGTGCCACCCAGCCTCCGCAAGTGGCTTGCGCCGACGGCGTGGGTCGCCGCCGTCACCGCCGTCCTACTGGTCATCTTCCCGGTCGGCTTCCCCAACTACGACACGATCTACGCGCTCGTCTGGGGACGGGAACTGGCCCACGGGCACAGCCCCGACTACGGCGCCGCCCTCCCCCCCACGCCGCATCCGCTGATCGATTTCCTCGGCGCGATCACCTCGCCGTTCGGGGAAGCGCCGATCACGGTGACGATGATCGTCGCCTACATCTCCCTCGGCCTGATCGCGTACTTCGTCTACCGCCTGGGGACGGTCTGGTTCGACAAATGGATCGGCGTCCTCGCCGCGGTCATCGTCCTCACCCGGGCGCCGTTCCTCTCCAACGGCCTGCGCGCCTACGTCGACCTCCCCTACCTCGCCTTCTGCCTCGGCGCCCTATATGTAGAGGCGCGGCGGCCGCGGGCGGGCTGGCCGGTGCTGGCGCTCCTGGTCCCCGCGGGCCTGCTGCGCCCCGAGGCCTGGGGCTTCGCGATCGCCTACTGGCTCTGGCTGGCGTTCGACATCCGCCGCGCCGGGTCTGACACAGGCTCGGTGTCGACGGGCCGAAAACTCCAGGAGGGCTTGAGTTATCGGCCCACCAACGATGGGTTCCGACGGATCTGTGACGTCTTTGGGTGGGAAATCGGGTGGCGCGGGGAGCGCGGGACCCGGGAGCTCGCCTGGCTCGCGCTGCTGGCGCTCGGCGGGATCATCATCTGGGTCCTCTTCGACGCGATCACCACCGGCAATCCGCTCTACTCGCTGACCGGGACGCAGGAAACGGTCGAATCGTTGAAGCGGCAGACGGGGCCGGTCGACCTGATCGTCTACGGGCCGCGCCGGCTCGGCGAAGTGATGCAGTGGCCGGGGATGATCGGCGGCTTCGGCGGCCTCGTGCTCGGCTTCATCTTCCGCCGCCGCTCCGCCCTCGGCATCGTCGCCGTCGTCCTCGCCCTGCTCGCCTTCGCCTTCCTCGCCGCGGCGGGCCTGGCGATCATCGCCCGCTACACGATGCTCGCCGGGGCGATCCTCTCGATCTTCTTCGCCCTTGCGCTGCTCGGATGGCGCCTGGTCGACAAGTCGAACCCCTACCGCCGCTGGTGGCAGGTCTTCGCCGGCATCGTCCTGGTGATGGTGCTGGTCTGGCTGCCGAATCAGTGGAACCTCGACAAGCAGGTCCACACCGATCTCACCAACCAGGGCCAGATCGAGAACGACCTCACCGACCTCGTCAACGAAGGCGCCTTCGCCGGCGACTGCGGGCCGATCGCCGTCCCGAATCACCGCGCCGTTCCGCGCCTCGCCTTCGGCCTCGAAGTGAAGCCGACCGACATCGTCAGCGCCAGCGAGGCCGTCTCAGGCGAAGAAAAGGAAAAGCTCGAAGAAGCCGAACAGCACGGCTACTGGGTGGAACCGGCGAGCTCCTTCGTGATCCACAACTACATCCTCGACCCGAACGACAAGACGAACTTCAAGAAGCTCGAAGCGCCCGCGGGATTCAACGAAGTCGCCCGCAACGAGAGCTGGGTCATCTACAGCCGCTGCCAGTAGGGGCAGGGGCCGCAGCGGCCGTCCGAGATTGGTTCCGGGACGTGAGGGTTCCGTCACAGGTCTGTGGGGAACGTCACGGGTCCCCATGAGTCTCGGCACCCTTCGCGGGGACGTCGCCGGTGCCCTTCGCTGTTTGCCCCCCTATAGGCATACAAACAGCGAAGGGCACATCGGGCCGCCTGAAGAAGACGAACGCAACCGTGACGTTCCATGACCCTTCGTCACAGGAGACGCGCATTTCGTGGAGGAACGCGCACGCTCCCCGCGCTCGTCACGAAGCCGGCGATCAGCCGCGCTCGGCGGCGTCGATCGCGGCGTGGGTGGCGGCGGCGAGGTCCGGATCGGCGAGGTCGATCGAGGGCGGAAGCTCGATGTGGAGGTCGTCGGAGGGGTCGATCCGGGCGCGCAGCGGGCCGCTCGAGCGCGAGCCGAGGACGTGGCCGCCGCGGCGGCGCTCGGCGTCGACGAAGTGCAGGTGGTAGCCGGCGACCTCGATGCCCTCGACGTAGGCGGGGAAGCGGAAGCCGACCATCGTCCCCTCGACGTCGGTGAGCTCGAAGACGTGCTGGTCGGCGACGACCTCGGCGAGCGGCCGGTAGGGCGGCGACTGCCGCGGCACCGAGCGGGCGCGGACGCTGGCGAAGCGGCCGTCGAGGCGCACCGCGAAGCTCGACTCCGAGCGCGCCATCGCGTCGAGGGCCGCGAGTGTGGACTCGTGGTCGAGGCCCGCGGTGATCTCGCCCTCGCGGATCAGGTGCGCCGCGTAGGACGGCCGGGCCACGCAGGCCCGCACCAGACCGCCGAGCATCAACATGTGGTCGTAGTGCCGGTGCCGGGGCGGATCGCCGCGCAGCCCGAGCGCGTTGGCCGCG
>DAIQOT010000232.1:0-6034 GCA_036787695.1 Solirubrobacterales bacterium
ATGACCTCTTCGTCGCCAAGAAAGGCTGATATTTCGTCCGGGTGGTAGATCCCCGGACACATACCGCAGATCACGTCGTCGCTCACTTTTCTACCCTCCCCGCATCGGCCGCGCGACCTGAGAGCCGGTCGGCGATCTCTTTGAGAATTTGTTTCTCCCGCGCGAGGGCGACTTCTCGCCGCTCGGCCTGAGCTTCGAGCTGGTGACGTGCCCACTCCGACACCGCGCCCCGATGATCGGGCCGCCTCAAGCGCTCAGCCTGGGCGATCAGCCCAATCGCCATCACGATCCCCCGGCTGGTCAGGCGCCTGAAGCGTGCAAAAAAGATGACCATGAGCGTTCCTAGGTCCTGGAGGTAGCGCATCAGCCGGGGCATGAGCCCCCAGTAGTACGCAATGATGAGGAAGATGCTCAAAAGCGCGGTCTCGACGACACTCAGGCCGTAGGCAGGTTGCAGCAAGCTCACCAGGCAGATCGCGAAGCACAGATAGCTCAGCGTGGGAGCAACGTAGTCGTTGATGATTTCCTCGCTGGCCGCGTCCTCGGCGGAGACGTCGTCCTCGGCGAACAGTCGATAGAAGACCGCGACGCGGAATAGATAGACGACCAGCAACAGGACCAGGGCGAGGAAGGATGAGGTGAAGTCGTCGGCGTTCTGGCCCGTCCAAGGAAGTACGTTGACCAGACCTCGCAGTAGCGACGGCGAACCTGGAAGACGATCCGGGAAGACGACGAAATAGAGCACGGCACCGGCGAGAGCCCACCCGAAGCCTGCCTCTTGATGCCGCTCACGCGTAACGATGGCACTGAAGAACAACACCGTCGACCAGAGGAAGCCGACACCTACCAAAAGTGCGATCACCGTGGACATGGGTGTCAGACGCCGATCAACTTTCGTGGCGTCTGTGCCCGGGTTGCGTACCCCGGATCGCGCGAGGGCAGCGCGATCTCCGGACTCCGCCGAAAGTCCCTGCGCGTCGCCCAATGACCCTTTCTATGGATCGCCCCCGGCATTGAGGGCGAGGATTAAACCATTTAAAAAAAACTGCAATGTAGACTCGGCGGGGGTACCGTTTGGTCGCGTGGCCATGAACGTATGCTGCCTCAACCATGAAGGTTGGCCTACAGAGCTTGATCGCGCCGGAGTTGGCGGAGTACCTCGATGAGGTGCGGGAGTTCAACGCGGCGGCGGAGGCGCGGGGCGGCTACTGGGCCGAACCGGACGTGCGAACCCCGGAGGGATTGCGGGAAGCGCGCGAGGGGATGAGTGAGCGGCCGGCGGCGACGGGGCCGGCGCCGGTCGAGATGGTTGCCGAGGCGGAGGGGCGGCAGGTGCCGGTGCGGGTGCTCGAACCCGCGAGCGGGAGTCCGCGCGGCGTCTTCCTCGAGATCCACGGCGGCGGCTTCTACATGGGGTGGGCGGCCCGGAGTGACGCGCGGAATCGCCGCCTCGCCGACGCACTCGGCATCGCCGTGGTCAGCGTCGACTATCGGCTCGCCCCCGAGCATCCTTGGCCGGCGGCGCCTGACGACTGCGAGACCGCGGCGCTCTGGCTGCTCGAGCAGAGCGAGGCTCGTTTCGGGACGACGCGTCTGGCGATCGGGGGTGGCTCGGCGGGGGCCAACCTGGCGATGACGACGCTACTGCGGCTGCGCGACCGGGGCTTGGTCGGGTCATTCGTCGGCGCCGCGCTCGACTACGGCGCCTTCGACCTCAGCGGCCAGACCCCCGCCGGCCGGGTGATCGGCGACGAGGGCTTCCTCGAGCTATACGTCGGCGAGGGCGAGGACCGCACGGACCCCGATATCTCGCCGATCTTCGGCGACCTCACCGGATTCCCCCCGGCGCTGCTCGTGATCGGCAGCAAGGACATCGTCTTCGAGCAGAGCCTGGAGATGGCGGTGCGGCTGTCCGCGGCGGGCAACGATGTCGACCTGCGCGTCTACCCGGAGTGCCCGCACGGCTTCCTCGGGATGCCGCTCGCGATGGCCGAGGCCGCGCTGGGCGGGATCGAGACTTGGCTCGGCGAGCGCTTCGACGCGTCCTAGGTTCCGGCATGGCGTCGCGGCCGTGCGCTCCGTCGTCTATCTGAAACGATGGCGGTATGGACGATGCGATCGCCGTCTACCACGAGGCGTCCGAAGCCAACGATCTGGACCGCATCCTGACCACGCTGACCCCGGACTGCGAGGTCGTCTCGCCGATCTCCGGGCACATGGTGTTCCGCGGTGCCAAGGACCTGCGCGTCCTCCTCGGCGCCGTCTATTCGACCACCCGCGGGATGCGCTGGACCGAGGAAGTAGGCGAGGGCGCCGCCCGGGTGCTGATCGGCGAGTTCAAGGTCGGGCCGCTGCGGATGACCGACGCGATGGCCTTCGACCTCGCCCCCGACGGCCGCATCCGCCGCATCCGTCCCCACCTCCGCCCACTGCTCGCGACCACGTTCTTCGCGATGGCGCTCGGCCTCAAGGTCGGCATGCACCCGGGCGTCGTCTTCCGCGCGCTCCGTGGCTGACCTCGGCTCGGTCGAGGGCTGCATCACCTGCGACCTGCTCGCGGAGCGGCGGCCCTGCCCAGGCGGGCTGATCGACGAGACCGAGCGCTGGGCGGTCAACCACTGCGTCGGCCCGCTCGGCGTCGGCACCCTGATCGTCGCGCCGAAGCGCCACGTCGTCCACGTCTGGGACCTCGACGCCGAGGAGGCCGCCGAGCTCGGGCCGCTGCTGCGCCGCACCGCGGGCGCCGTCGCCGAGGTCTTCGACCCGCACCAGGTGTACGTCTGCCTCTGGTCCCACACCGACAACGTCCCCGGCCACATCCACTGGGTAGTCCAGCCGGTCGCCCCCTCCGAGGACCCGGAGCGCCGCGGCCCGCAGCTGCAGGCGGCGATGTTCGAGGCCGGCGAGCTGCCCGACCCGGCCGCGATGGAGGACGCCGCCGACCGCCTTCGCGCGGTCCTGGCGGGAGATCGCGGCTGAGGTGGTCTTCTTCGGCCCGCTGTCGATCGCCGAGGATGCCGAGCTGCGCCTCTGGGAGGCGAACGACGCGGCCGAGCTGACCGAGGCGATCGCCGCCAACCGCGAGCACCTCGCGGCCTGGCTGCCCTGGGCCGAGACGCAGGGGTTCCAGGACTCGGTCGAGTTCCTCGAGCTGAAACGCCTCCAGGTTGAGGCCAACGACGGGTTCGAGGCGGCGCTTCTCGTCGACGGAGAGATCGCCGGGGGCGTCGGCTTCCACCGCGTCGACTGGGTCAACCGCTCGACCTCGTTCGGCTACTGGCTCGCCGCCGATGCCCAGGGCCGTGGCCTGATGACCGCAGCGGTGACGGCGCTCCTCGACTACGCCTTCTTCGAGTGGGATCTCCACCGCGTGATCATCGAAGTCGTCGTCGGCAACGAACGCAGCCGGGCGATCCCCGAGCGGCTCGGCTTCCGCCAGGAGGCGATTCTGCGCGAGGCGAAGCTCGTCCGCGGCAGCCACGAGGACACCCGGCTCTACGCGATGCTGGCGCCGGAGTGGTCGGCGCGCGGCACGGACCTGGGAGGGGCGGAGCGCCGATGATCGCCTCGCTCGACCTAGCGCGGTTCCCGCTCGGGATCGCCGAGCGCGAGGCGCTGGCGCTGCGCCGCGCCGGCCGGCGGAGCGACGCGCCCTTCGCCCGCTTACTCCTGCCGATGCGCCTGCGCTCGATGCCCTGGCCGGTGCCGCGGCTGACGATCGCCTACTACTTCGCGCTCTGGCCCGACGAGGCGGCGCTCTCTCGCTTCCGCTCCGGCCCGCTCGCCCGGTGGGACGACGCCCGCGAGCGCCTCGCGCTGACCCTGCGCCCCGTCCAGAGCTTCGGCTCCTGGGGCGGGGAGGACCCGCTCGGCGGCGAGCGCACCGAGGCGAGCCCCGGCCCGGTCGCCCTGATCTCCCACTCGCGCACCCGCGCCCGCGACCTCGGCCGCTTCTTCGTCGCCGACGGCCCCGTGGTGCGGGCGCTCGAGGACGCCCCTGGGCGCCTCTGGTCCGACGGCTTCGTCGACGACCTCGGCCGCCTCGACAGCGGCACGCTCTCGCTCTGGCGCGACACCGCCGCGGCGACCGCCTTCGCCTACGCGCCCGGCGTCCACCAGAGCGCGGTCAAAGCGCAGCGCGACGGCGGCTGGTTCACCGAATCCTGGTTCGCCCGCTTCGCGGTCGAGGCGGCCGCGGGGAGCTGGCGCGGCGTCCCCTTTATTCTTTAGGCATGGCTTCACCGGAGGCGAAGAACCTGGAGGCGATCTCCAAGGCGATCGACCAGCACAACGCCAATTGCCCCTTCCCGGCGGCCGAGGTGAGGATGAACCCGTTCGAGGTCGAGCGCCTCGGCTGGGAAACGATCCGCGGCCTCCCGGTCGTCCCCGACGGTGAGATCGGCACCGGCCGCTTCCGCATCGTCTGCTCCCGCGACGTCGAGGACGACGGCCTCGAGATCACCGAGGCGGTCGGCAAAGAGCTCGTCACCGTCGGCCCGGAGCCGACCCCCGGCACGCTCAACTGACTGAGCATCTGCTTTTAGTCGTCGTCGCGACGAGTTAATGCAGACCGTCTGCGTTTCACCGTCCCTGAGACGGTCAACTGCAGACGCTGATCCCGGATTACTGTTCTAGGCCGAGGTTCGATGCCCAGCTCTGGGCTTCGATGTTCAGCTGTTTGAATTCCCCGGTGACGATCAGGACGCCCATGATGATGAGGATCACGCCGCCGACGGCGACGATCACCGCGTAGTGGCGCTTGATCACGGCGAACGCGGTTGCCATCCGTGAGAAGGCGAGCGCGGTGAGCAGGAAGGGGATCGCCAGGCCGGCCGAGTAGACCGCCAGCAGGAGCGCGCCGTGGGCGGCCGAGCCGGAGGCCGCGGCGACCGAGAGGATCGCGCCGAGGGTCGGGCCGATGCAGGGGCTCCAGGCGATCGCGAAGGCCGCGCCGGCGACGATCGGGCCACCCTTGCCCGCCCGCGAGAGCAGCGCCTGCACGTGCCACTCTTTGTTCAGCCTCGTGATGAAGAGCGAGCCGACGAAGAGGGCGCCCATCGCGATGATCAGCCAGCCGGAGATCTTCGTCAGCAGCGGCTTGTTTTCGGAGAGGAACGAGCCGAGGCCGGTCGCGGTCAGGCCGAGCAGGATGAAGATCGCCGAGAAGCTGGCGACGAAGATCAGCGCGGGGGGGACGACGCTGCGCCAGTCGGCGTCATCGAGCTCGGCGGCGGAGACCCCGGTGACCGCGGAAAGGTAGCCCGGAACCAGCGGTAGGACGCAGGGGGAGAGGAACGAGACGATTCCCGCTCCGAGCGCCGCGAGGAGCCCTACCCCGGTTGCGGGATTGCCACTGATCTCGGCCAGGATCACGACCCACAAGGATACTTCGCCGCGATGTCCGCCTCGTCCGACCGCCCGCTGTACGACGCCTCCGGCGAGGTTCAGCGCCTGCGGGCGTCGCCGCTCTTCGCGATCGGGCCCGCCGCGCCGGGGCCCGCGCTGCGCCGCGGCGCCCTCGTCGCGGTGCCGGTCGCGCTCGCGCTGATCTTCGAGTTCTCCTTCGGCTGGCCCTCCCGCGGGGCGATCGCGACCGCCGCTCTCGTCTGCGGATTCACCGCGATGGACGCGCCCGCCGGGCCGCGGGCCCTGTGGCAGGCGGGGGCGGCGCCGCTGGTCGGGATCGCCGCGGCGCTCGGCGTCCTCACCAGCCAGTTCGCCCCGGCGGCGGTGGTGGCCATGGGCCTGATGGCCGCCGCGTCGGGCTACTGCTTCGCCGACACCCTGCGGCTCGCGTTCGTCGGCTTCGCCGCCTCGGTCGCGCTGATGATCTCCCAGGGCCTCTTCCTGCCCGCGCACGAGGCCCTCCCGGCCCTCCTCTACGGCACCGCGGGCGGCCTGATCCAGGCGGCCTGGGCCGGTTGCGTCTGGCTTGTCTACGACCGCGATAGCGACAACGACAGCGGCTGGGACTGGGCGCGGACGAAGGCGCGGCTGCGCGCAGAGACCTTCGCCGACCACTACAGCCAGGCCC
>DAIQOT010000060.1:0-17740 GCA_036787695.1 Solirubrobacterales bacterium
CCCGCGCGGTCGCCGCCGCGCCGTTCCAGATGTTCGTGCCGGCGAACGGCGCCCTCGGCCCGACCTCCGGGGAGTTCGTCCCGGTAAACCCGAGCTGCGGGGTGTGGCACGACTGGAACGGCCGATACACGTCCGTCTGCGGCATGTAACTCAAGAGGCGCCGACGGCTCGTCGCCGCGCTGCCGGACGCGCTCGACCTGCTCGCGGTCAGCGTCGCCTCCGGCCGCGGGCCGGCCGACGGGCTCGCGCAGCTCGCGCGGGCCGGGGAGGGCCCGCTCGCCGAGGAGATGCGGATCGCGGTCGCCGAGCTCTCCTGCGGCAGCTCTCTCTCGGCGGCGCTGGCCGCCCTGCGCGCCCGCGTCCCGGGCTCGGAGCTGGCGACGATGGTCGCCTCGATCGAGCGCTCGCGCCGCTTCGGCTCGCCGCTCGCCGACCAGCTCCGCCGCCAGTCGACCGCCCTGCGCCGCGAGGGCCGCCGCGCGGTCGAAGAGCGAGCCGCCCGCGCCGCCCCGAAGATCCAGCTCGTCGTCGCCCTGGTCCTCGTCCCCTCGGTGATGCTGATGATCGCCGCCGGCCTGATCGCCAACGCGGGCACCTTGCTTTCAGGGTTCTGAAGCGGCCCCCGGACGCGGGAGGGCGGCCGCGAGCACTCCGGTCATCATGAGCGCGGCCGCCCGGGAGCAGAGGAGGCCGCGCCTGATGAAGTTTCGGCGGACTCTTCGAGCAGCTTCTGTGCCACCGTCCCCGTCGCCACCGCCATCGAGTCCAGCGTCGTCGCGTCTTCCTTGTGCTTGGGGATGAAGGCGACGAGGGTGCCGTCGACCAGCTCGAAGCCGAACTTGTCAGGCGGTTGTTCGGTCAGCCAGACGATGAAGCTCGGCGAGAAGAGGCGGCGGGTCCAGACTTCGTCCTGGTCCTTGCCGACGAAGATCTCGTAGCGCTTCGCCAGTGCCTCGCTCTCCAGCGTCACTCGTCGTTTGCCCAGGCGGAAGACGTCCTCGAGCTTCTCCAGCGAGCGCAGGCCGCCCTTGCGCTTGACGTAGAGCTCGGGCATGTGGGCGACGCACTCGGGCACCTCGGCCATCGCGAAGGTGAAGCCGTAGTACTTCGTTTCGGTGTTGCCGTCGGCGCCGACGACCGTTTCCTCGTAGGTGAAGAGCCCGAGGGTGCCGACGATCCCCGGCACGATCTGGCCGCTCAGCGTCCGCGTCGCGTAGCGGTTGTTGCCCTGCTTCAGGAACGGCGTCGCCTCCGGCAGATTGGTCCGCCCGCCCAGTTGGAGCCCGCGGGTTTCCGCGTAGACCTGCCAGAAGCGGTTGGCGGCGTTGCGGTCGGCGATCCAGAAGACGACGCCGATCCCGACCAGCACGACGATTAGCGGCGGGACCCAGGAGGCGGCCGGGTTGACGGTGAGCACGTAGATGAAGAGCGCCAGCGCCGGGACCCCGATCCAGAGCCAGGTCTTGCGTTCGCCCAGCAGCCGCCTGAACTCGGAACCGCGCAGCGAGTTCGCGTTCGCGGGGGTGCCGTCGGTCGGGCTCACGGCGCGCAACCTAGCGGCTTAGGTCACGGAATTTTGCGCGCGCGGCGGAGTTTGGCCGGGTGTCCGGGCGCGCGGCCTCCGCCTGCAAATGGGGTTGCATGGGGAGGTCGTGTTGCAAAGTGGGGGACTGTGTGCCAGAGTGGCGCTCGAGTTGAAGCCCAGGACCGGGGTGGTGAGGCTCCTCCCACCTCATCACTCCGGTCCCAACTCTTTTCCGCCCTCGAACCACCGCTCAGAAAGGACACCGAAGTGGCATTTCGGGGCCTCTATGAGCACAGCCTGGACAGCAAGGACCGACTGACCGTGCCATCGCGTTTTCGTAGCCAACTCGCTGACGGAGTGGTTCTCTCCAAGGGCTTCGACCCCTGCGTTTGGGTCCACACGACCGCCGAGTTCGAGGAGCTCTCCGACCGCTTCCTTTCCCCGCACAGCCCCTTCGGCAAGGACGCAAGGGCTCTGCGCCGCCGTTTCCACGGTGGCTCCTTCGACGAGAAACTCGACTCCGCCGGCCGCATCCGCATCCCCAAGCCGCTGATCGAGCACGCCGGGCTGGAGGGCGAATGCGTCGTCATCGGCGCCGGCGAGTACCTCGAGATCTGGAACGCCGAGGCCTGGGCCAAGCAGGAGGAAGAGCTCGACGCCGCCGCTCCCGAAATCGCCGAGGGCCTTGCCGGAGGCGTCGCCCAGTAACCATGAGACTCCATGCCGCCCGCACTCCCACCTTCTCCCACCAGCCCTCGACCCGGCCGACGCCGCTCCAGCTCGTGACCCGCGAACACGATCCCGTCCTCGCCCCCGAGCTGGTCGACCTGCTCGCCCCCGAGCCGGGCCAGACCGCCGTCGACTGCACCTTCGGCGCCGGCGGCCACGCGCGGCTGATCGCCGAGCGCCTCGGCCCGGAAGGGACGCTGATCGGGATCGACCGCGACCCGACCGCGCAAGAGCGCTTCAACCGCTTCGCCGCCGAGGCCCCGTGCCGCGCGCTGTTCGTCGGCGCCGACTTCGTTGCAGGACTTCGCGCTCTGCAAGGCGAAGGAATCTGCCCAGACATGGTCTACATGGATCTGGGAATGTCCTCGATGCAAATTGACGCCTGGGAGCGGGGCTTCTCCTACTCCTACGACGCGCCGCTCGACATGCGCATGGACCCGCGCCAGGGCTTCACCGCGGCCGATCTCGTCAACGAGTGGCCCGAGGCGCGGATCGCCCAGGTGCTGCGCCGCTTCGGCGAGGAGCGCCACGCCGGCGGCATCGCCCGCGAGATCGTCGCCCGCCGCCCGCTCCACACGACTTCCGAGCTGGTCACCGCGATCAACGCGGGGATGCCCGCCGCGGCCCGCTTCGGCGGCGGCCACCCGGCCAAGCGCACCTTCCAGGCCTTGCGGATCGCCGTGAACGGGGAGCTCGACCTGCTCGACGAGGTGCTGCCGCTGGCCTGGGACGCGCTGCCGATCGGCGGCCGCTTCGCCGCGATCGCCTTCCACTCGCTCGAGGACCGGCCGGTCAAGCAGTTCCTCGCCGCCAAGGCGACGGGATGCGTCTGCCCGCCGGAGCTGCCGGTCTGCGTCTGCGGCCACGATCCCGAGGCCGAGCTGCTGACCCGGCGCGCGATCGCGCCCGGGCCCGAGGAGATCGAGGAGAACCCGCGCTCGCGCTCCGCGCACCTGCGCGCCGCGGTGAAGATCGCGCTCGACACGCGCCTCGCGGGCGACGCGCTCGGCGGGGTGGATGCCTGATGGCGATCGCCGCCCCTAAGCGCTCCGCTCTGCAGACCGCTCCCGGTCCCTCGCGCACGGCGCCGCCGGAGCCGAAAAAGCGCCCCCGCGACCGTCCCCGCCCCGGCGGCAGCGGCCGCTCCAGCGCCGCGGCGCCCGAAGCGCTGCGCAAAGAAGCCGCGCCGAAACGCAAATCGGGACGGAAAGCCGTCGGCGACTCGCCGATCCGCAAGACGAAAGCTGCCGCGACGGCCGCGCCCGCCCGGAAAGCTCCTCGCAAGGTCTCGACCGACGCGCCCGCCCGCAAAGCCACGCCGAAACGCAAAAAAGCGCCGACCGCCCGCGCCGCGACGGCAGCGCCCACCCGCAAGGCGGCCCCGCGCAAAGCCTCGACCGCCGCGCCCGCGCGCAAGCCGTCGCGCAACGGCCTCCTCACCGCGCCTTCGCGCCACAAGGCCGCGCCGCGCCGCCGCGCCCGCGTCCTCCCGTACGCCGCCGGCACCGCCGGTCGCGCCGCGGTCGCCGTCACCCAGCTTCCCGAGTCCGGCCTCATCCACCGGCTCACCCGCGGCCGCGCCTGGATCGGCCTGCTCGGCGTGCTCTTGGTCGGGATCGTCGCCCTCAACGTGGTGACGCTCAGCTTCGCCGCCTCGGCGGGCAAGGTCGAAGCCATCAACGCCGCGCTCAGCAAGGAAAACTCGGTGATGCAGGGGTTGGCGGCGAAGAAGTACGGGCAGGCGCGGATGCGTCACGAGGCACAAAAACTCGGCCTCGCGCTGCCGACCGACGCCGACGCCCAGCCGCAGCTGATCTCGGTCCGCAAGTCCGACGTCGCCAAAGCCGCCGCGCGCCTTAAGGCCTCGGCCGCCCCGGCGAACCCGGAATAGCGGCCGGATGCGCCTGATCGAGCGACGCATCGGCCTGCTCTTCGCCGGCTTCCTGCTCGCCTTCCTCGTCGTCGTCTGCCGCGCCTTCTGGTTGCAGGGGGTAGAGGCCTCCCAGCTCTCCTCGCAGGCGCTCAACCAGCAGACCGAGACGATCGACGTGCCCGGCCTGCGCGGCGCGATCCTCGACCGCAACGGCACCCGCCTCGCCTCCTCCGAAGACGCGGCGACGATCTACGCGACGCCCTACCAGGTGAAAAACCCGCCCAAAGCGGCGGCGCTGCTCGCGCCGATCCTGGAAGAGAAAAAAGGCAAGGTGCTGGAAGAGCTGACCGTGGAATCGGGCTTCTCGTACCTCGCCAAGGACATCGACCTGGCGACCGCGGAGAAAGTCGAAAAACTTCACCTGGAAGGGATCGGCCAGCTGCCCGCCAGCCGTCGGACCTACCCGCAGGGCGAAATGGCCGGCCAGGTGATCGGCGTCGTCGGCGACGAAGGCAGGGGGCTGACCGGGATCGAGCAGGGCGAGCAGGCGGCGCTGGCCGGCGAAGAAGGCGAACGCCGGATCGTCACCGACGCGCTCGGCGAGGCGATCAAGATGGAAAACGTGAAGGAAGCGCGCGACGGCGAAGACGTCCAGCTGACGCTCGACCCGGTGATCCAGCAGGAGACCGAAAAGGTGCTCTCCAGGGTCGGCGAAACGTACTCGCCGCTCGGCGCGACGGCGATCGTGATGGACCCCGAGACCTCCGAAATCCTGGCGATGGCGAACTGGCCGCCGGTCGATCCGGGCGACCTCGAACACATCTCCAACGAAGACCTGCTGAACCAGGCGACCAACCTCAACTACGAACCGGGGTCCACCTTCAAGGCGTTCACGGTCTCGGCCGCGCTTGAAGAAGGGCTGGTCACGCCGACGACCGAATTCACCGTGCCGCCGGAGATCGAAATCGGCGAACGGATCATCAAAGACGCCGAGGAACACGGCACCGAGAACCTGACCGTCGGCCAGATCCTGGCGCGCTCCTCGAACATCGGCGCCGACCTGATCGGCCAGAAGATCGGCGCGACGAAATTCAGCAAGTGGATCGAAAAGTTCGGCTTCGGCGCGAAGACCGGGGTCCAGTTCCCCAACGAGGAACACGGCATCGTGCCGAAGCTGGGCGAATACTCGGGGGCGACGATGGGCAACCTGCCGATGGGGCAGGGCGCCGCGGTGACGCCGATGCAGATGATGCAGGGGTACGCGGCGATCGCCACCAACGGTGTCGAGCGCCCGCCGCGGCTGGTCAAGCGGATCGGCGAAGAAGAGGTGCACGAGCCGAGGGGGCACCGGGTGATCAGCGCCAAAACCGCGAGCGAGGTGCGCGAAATGCTCGAGGGCGTGCTCGGGCCGGAAGGCACGGCGTCGGAGGTCAGCGTCCCCGGCTACACGCTGGCGGGCAAGACCGGCACCGCGGAAGTGGCCGAAAACGGCGGCTACTCGAAAACGAAATACATCGCGTCCTTCATCGGGATGGCCCCGGCGATGAACCCGAAGTTCCTCGCCGCGGTGATCGTCGACCAGCCGGAAGGCGAAATCTACGGCGGCTCGGTGGCCGCCCCGGCGTTCGGCGAAATCGCGGCGTTCTCGCTGCCTTATCTCGGCGTGCCGCAGGAATAAAAGCGCGCCCTGCGCGGATCAGGGCTCGGGAGGGGCACCCGACGCTCTACCTAGAATCGGCTCTATGACGCTGGGGAACCTCGTTAAAGACGCTTCGTTCGCGGAGCTGGCACGGCTCGTGGGCGACGCCGACGTCGAGATCGCGAACCTCGCCTACGACAGCCGAAAAGCGGGGCCCGGGACGCTTTTCTTCTGCGTGGTCGGGGAAAAGCGCGACGGACACGAGTTCGCGGCGCAGGTTGTCGAGGCGGGGGCGGCGGCGCTGGTGGTCGAGCGGGAGCTCGACGTGGCGGTGCCGCAGGTCGTCGTGCCGAGCGCGCGGGCGGCGATGGCGCCGTTCGCGGCAGCCTTCTGGGGCGACCCGACGGCGGAGCTGAAGGTGATCGGCGTGACCGGCACCAACGGCAAGACGACGACGGCTTACCTCGCCCGCGAGATCCTCGAAGCGGCGGGGATCCAGACCGGGCTGATGGGGACCGTGAAGCAGGTCGTCGGCGGGGTCGAGGAGCCGGTCGAACGGACGACCCCCGAGGCGATCGACCTGCAGGAGACCTTCCGCCGGATGATCGGCGGCGGCGACCGGGCGGTGGCGATGGAGGTGTCCTCGCACGCGCTGGTGTTGCACCGCGCCGACGCGATCCACTTCGACGTCGCCATCTTCACCAACCTGACCCAGGACCACCTCGACTTCCACGAGACGATGGAGGAGTACTTCGAGGCCAAGCGGATGCTCTTCGAGGCCGACCCGGGGGTGCGGATCGTCAACGTCGACGACCCCTACGGCCGCCGCCTCGCCGAGGAATTCGAGTGCCTGACCTTCTCCGCCGAGGGCGCCGACGCCGACTACCGCGCCACCGACGTCGAGTTCGACGCTGCTGGCGCCTCCTTCACGGTGGCCGGCATAGCCGATCTGCGGACCGGGATGCCGGGGCACTTCAACGTCGCCAACGCGCTCGGTGCGTTCGCGGCGGCTCAGGCGCTCGGGGTCGACGCCGAGGCGGCGGCCGCCGGGCTCGCCGCGGCGGCGCGGGTGCCGGGGCGCTTCGAGCTGATCGACGAGGGCCAGGGGTTCGCCGTCCTCGTCGACTACGCGCACACGCCGGACTCGGTCCAGAACGTGCTGCGGGCGGCGCGGCGGCTGACCGCGGGCAAGCTGATCTCGGTCTTCGGCGCCGGCGGCGACCGCGACAAGGCCAAGCGGCCGCTGATGGGCCGGGCGGGCGGCGTCCTCTCCGACCTCGCCATCGTCACCTCCGACAACCCGCGCTCCGAGGACCCCGAGGAGATCGTCGCCGAAGTGGCGGCCGGGGCGCGCGAGGGCGACGCCGAGCTGCTGGTCGAGGTCGACCGCCACGCGGCGATCGCGTTGGCGCTGGGACGGGCGAAGCCGGGCGACACCGTGGTGATCGCCGGCAAGGGCCACGAGCAAGGCCAGGAGTTCGAGGGCGGCCGCAAGGTCCCGTTCGACGATCGCACCGTCGCCCGCGAGGAGCTGCGCAAGCTGGGCAGCCCGGCGTGAGGCTCGGCGGGACGGAGATAGCCGAGGCGGGGGGCGCTCGGGTCGTGGCCCAAGGGTCGGCGGAGCCGCCGCGCCGCGCGGTGATCGACTCCTCCGCGGTCGCGGCCGGGGACCTCTTCTTCGGCCTGCGTGGGGAGAGCCGCGACGGCGGCGAGTTCGCGGCCGGCGCGATCGAGGCCGGGGCGTGGGGAGTGGTCGTAGGGCCGGAGCACGCGGCGCGATTGGTCGCCGGCTCCGAACCAGCCGTGCCCGATGGCTCGGGCGGGCCCGCCAGCGTCGCCCGCGGTCCGCACGGCCCGATCTGGGTCTTCGCCGCCGGCGACCCGCTCGCCGCGCTCCAGTCCCTCGCCACCGCCAACCGCCTCGCCCTCGGCGCCAAGGTGCTCGGGGTCACCGGCTCGGTCGGCAAGACCTCGGTCAAGGACATCGCCCGGGCGCTGCTCCCCGGCGTCGTCCACGCCAACGCGCAGAACTTCAACACCGAGATCGGGCTGCCGCTGACGATCCTCGAGGCCCCCGACGACACCGAGCGGCTGGTCCTCGAGATGGCGATGCGCGGGCCCGGGCAGATCGCCGAGCTGGCCGGGATCGCCGAGCCGGACGCCGCGATCATCACCAACGTCGGCCCGGTCCACGTCGAGCAGATGGGCTCGGTCGCCGCGATCGCCGCCGAGAAGGCCGCGGTGATCGACTTCCTGCCTGCCGACGGCGTCGTCGTCGTCCCGGTCGACGCGGGGGAGCTCGAGCCGCACCTCGACCGCGCCCCGCGCCTCCTGCGCTTCGGCCCTGGCGGCGACGTCGAGGCGGTCGAGTCCCAGGTCTCTGGCGGCGCGACCGAGGCGCTCGTCCGCACCCCGCTCGGCGAGGCCCGCTTCCGCTTTCCCTTCGTCGAGCCCTACAACCTGACCAACGCGCTGGCGGCGATCGCGGGCGGCGTCGCCCTCGGAGTCCGGCCCGAGGGTTTGGTCGTCCGTCCCACCGACATAGGCTTCTCCCGGTTCCGCGGCGAACGGGTCAAGCTCGCCGGCGGGATCGTCCTCGTGAACGACTGTTACAACGCCAACCCGGTGTCGATGCGCGCGGCGCTCGACCATCTCGCGACGCTCGAGGCGCCGCGCACGGTCGCCGTGCTCGGGATGATGGGGGAGCTCGGCGCCGGTGAGTCCGAGTTCCACCGCGAGGTCGGCGCCCACGCCCGCCAGGTCGGGATCGACCTCGTCGTCGGCGTCGGCGCGGTCGCCCGCGAATACGACCCCGACGAACTCGTCGCCGACCCCGGCGAGGCGGCCGAGTGGCTCGACTCGCACCTCGAGCCCGGCGACGCGGTCCTCATAAAGGGGTCGCGCTCGGTCGGCATGGAGACGATCGCCGAGGCGCTGGTCGCCGAGCGCTCGGGAGAGGTCTCCTAGCCATGGGCGAAATCCTCATCGCCGGGATGGCCTCGATGCTGATCACGATCTTCCTCGGGCCGAAATTCATCGAATACCTGCGGGTGCGCGAGTTCGGCCAGCACATCCGCGAGGACGGGCCGGAGGGCCACCACACCAAGGCGGGGACGCCGACGATGGGCGGCCTGATCATCTTCGCCGCGATCATCGTCCCCTACCTGGTGCTGTCGGAACGCGACGCGTCGAGCCTCGCCGTCTTCGGCGTCGCCCTCGGCTGCGCGGCGCTCGGCTTCGCCGACGACTACATCAAGATCATCAAACGGCGCTCGCTCGGGCTGTCGGGGCGCTGGAAGCTGCTCGGCCAGCTGGTCCTGTCCTTCGGCCTCTGGTGGGTGGCGCGCCACTCGGTCGGGCTCGAACCGCGGCTCTTCTTCCGCATCGGCCACGGCAGCGTCTACCTCGGCCCGGTCTTCTACTTCGTCCTTATCTTCCTGGTGATCGCCGGGACCTCGAACGGGGTGAACCTGACCGACGGCCTCGACGGCCTCGCCGCCGGCTCCTGCGCGATCGTCCTGCTCACCTACACCGCGATCTCCTTCGTCGCCTTCGGCCAGCAGGACCTGGCGCTGCTCGGCTGCTGCCTGGTCGGCGCCTGCATCGGATTCCTCTGGTACAACGCCTTCCCGGCCTCGATCTTCATGGGGGACACCGGATCGTTAGGCCTCGGCGGAGCCATCGGCGCGATGGCGGTGATGACCCAGACCGAGGTCCTGCTGATCATCATCGGCGGCATCTTCGTGATCGAGGCGCTCTCGGTCCTGCTCCAGGTCTTCTCCTTCAGGACCTTCCGCCGGCGCATCTTCCTGATGGCGCCGCTCCACCATCACTTCGAGATGATGGCCTGGTCGGAGACCAAGATCATGCTGCGCTTCTGGATCATTGCCGCGGTCTGCTCGGGCATCGGTTTCACGCTGTACCAGCAGTCGATCGGCCGCTGACCGCGCTCCGTCCCAGGCCGTCGCGAAAAGTGCGTAGGTCGTTCGCTTAGTGCTCCTTGACCGGTACGAGGTAAGCGAACTACGGTGCGAAGCAAGCTCCCCCAGCGGGAGCGCGCAAAGGCAAGGGGGCCGAAAGCGCATATCCGAGGCGGGAATCGCCGTCGTCGGGCCCGGACGCGGATGACTGGGACCCGGCGGCGGCCCGCCTCGACCGCACCGTGCGCCGGCCGGGCCCCCGCTGATGAGTTCGCACTTTCCCGCGCATACCGCGGGTTTCTGCGAACTCACCGGGTGGCGGCGCGCAGGGGCGAGGGGCGCGGGGGCGAATTCACGATGGATGACGCTCATCCCGCCCAAGGAAGTGCGACCGCCGCTGCCTCGAGGGCCGTTCCTGGTCGTCGGGCTAGCCCGCTCGGGCCAGGCCGCCGCCCGCCTCCTCGCCGCTCGCGGCGAGCGCGTCCGCGCGGTCGATTCGGGACATCCCGACGGCGCGGAAGGTCTTTCCGGGTGGGGCGTCGAAGTGGTCCTGGATACGGATGGTCTGGCTCAACTCGAGGGAACGCACACGGTCGTCAAGAGCCCAGGGGTACCTCGGGAGGCGGCGGTGATCGCGGCCGCGCTGGAGCGCGAGATCGACGTCATCGGTGAGCTCGAGCTCGCCTGGCGCGCGCTCCCCAACCGCTTCCTCGCCGTCACCGGCACCAACGGCAAGACCACCACGGTCGAGCTGCTCGGCCACATCTTCCGCGGCGCCGGCGAGCCGGTCGCGGTCGCGGGCAACGTCGGCGTCCCGGTCGCCGGCCTCGTCGGTGAGGTCGACCCCGAGGCGACGATCGTCTGCGAGGCCTCCAGCTTCCAACTCGAGGACACCGATCTCTTCAGCCCCGAGGGCGCCGTCTTCCTCAACCTCGCGCCCGACCACCTCGACCGCCACGGCGACCTCCCGGCCTACCTCGACGCGAAGCTCCGCGTCTTCGCCAACCAGGGCAACGACGACGTCGCGGTCTGGAACGGCGACGACCCCGAACTGGCCGGCGTCGACCTCGGCGGCTGCGCGCGGCGGGTCGAGTTCTGTCGCGGCGCCTCGCCCGACTGCGAGGTCGCGGCGGCGCAGGGGACGATCTTCTGGGACGGCGAGCCGCTGCTCGCCACGGCCGAGCTCGGCATCCCCGGCGAGCACAACGTCGAGAACGCGATGGCCGCCGCCGCCGCGGCGCTGACGATGGGCATCGACGTCGACGCGGTCCGCGCCGGTCTGCGGAGCTTCGGCGGCGTGCCGCACCGGCTCGAGCCGGTCGGTGAGGTCGGCGGCGTCCGCTTCGTCAACGACTCCAAGGCGACCAACGTCGCCTCCGCCGCGGTCGGCATCGGCAGCTTCGACCGCGGCGTCCACGCGATCCTCGGCGGCAGCGACAAGGGCGAGCCGTTCGCACCGCTGCTCGCGCCGCTCGCCGAGCGCGCCACCGCCGTCTACCTGATCGGCGACACCGCCGACCGCATGGCGGCCGAACTGGCGCCGCTCGCCGATTCCGGCGTCGCGATGATCCGCGCCGAGGACTTCGACGACGCGGTCCGCCGCGCCGCCGCGGCCGCCGCCCCCGGCGAGGTCGTCCTGCTCTCGCCGGCCTGTGCCAGCTACGACGCCTTCCCCAACTTCGAAGCCCGCGGCGAGCGCTTCCGCGAGATCGTCGCGGCGCTCCGGGCGGAGAACGGATGAGCGCCCTCGACGCCGCGCTCGGCCGGGCGCGCCCCGCGAAGGCGAAGAAGCGCAAGAAGTCGAAGGCCCGCGCCGTCTCCACCGAGTACAACCTGCTGCTGACGGCGACGCTCTGCCTGCTCGCCTTCGGCGCGGTGATGGTCTTCTCGGCCTCCTCGACCACCCAGGTCCTGCAGAACGGCGGCCTCGCCGACTCGGCCTACTACCTGCAGCGCACGCTGATCGTCGGCGCGATCGGCCTCGTGATCATGCACTTCACCGCCCGCCACGGCCTCGCCGGGATCCGCCGGCTGACCCCGGTCTTCCTCGCCGGCACGATGTTCCTGCTGCTGGTCGTGCTCGGCGCCGGGCAGAGCGTCAACGGGGCGACCCGCTGGATCGGCGGCGGCTCCTTCCAGATCCAGCCTTCCGAGCTGGCCAAGGTCGCGCTGATCCTCTACGCCGCCGACCTGCTCGCCCGCGAGCCGAAGCGGGTCCGCTCGATCCAGGGCTTCATGCCGATCCTCCTCGTCACCGGCGCCGCCTGCCTGCTGATCATGGTCGAGCCGGACATGGGGACGACGATGGTCGTCGCCCTCGGGGTCGCCGCGACCCTGGTCGCCGCCGGCGTCGTGCCGCGGGAGCTCGGCAAGATCGCGCTGGTGATCGGCGTCGGCGTCCTGCTGCTGACGATCATCGAGCCCTACCGGATGGCGCGCCTGACCAGCTTCCTGCACCCGTCCAACGACACCGAAGGCGCAGGCTTCCAGGCGGCGCAGGCGAAGATCGCGCTCGGCTCCGGCGGCCTCTTCGGCGTCGGCATCGGCAACGGCGTGCAGAAGGCCTTCTACCTGCCCGAGGCCCACACCGACATGATCTCGGCGGTGATCGGCGAGGAGCTCGGCCTGGTCGGGATCCTCGGCGTCGTCGGCCTCTTCGGCATGTTCGGTTTCGCCGGCCTACGGATCGCCCAGAAGGCGAAGGACAACTACGGCAAGATCCTCGTCGCCGGGCTGACCTCGATGATCCTGATCACTGCGATGATCAACCTCTTCGCGGTGATGGGGCTGGCGCCGCTGACCGGCGTGCCGCTGCCCTTCATCTCCTACGGGAACTCGGCGTTGCTGTCGTGCCTGTTCGCGGTCGGGCTGATCCTCAACGTCGCCCGCGGCGGGACCGCGAGCGCGGCGAAGGGCCGGGACGGCCGGTCCGCGAAACTGCGCGTAGTCGAAGGTGGGCGCTCGCCCGCCCGTGAAAGGAGCGGTGCCTCCGGTGCCAGAAGGGCCAAGAGTGGTGGTGGCAGCGGGGGGAACCGCGGGGCACGTGGTGCCCGCCATGGCGGTCGCCGCCGCGCTACGTGAGAGTGGCGCCGAGGTCAGCTTCCTCGGCACCCGCGACAAGATGGAGGCGGAGCTGGTGCCGGCCTCGGGCTACGAGATCGACTTCCTCAAGGTGCGGGGGATCGACCGCCGCAACCCGCTGCGCGCGGCGCGAGCCGGGTTCGAGGCGGTCGGCGCGGTCGGCGCGGCCCGCTCGGCCTTGCGGCGGCGGCACGCCGACGTGGTGATGGGCGGCGGCGGTTACGTCGCCGGGCCGGCGGGGTTGGCGGCGACGCTGACCCGCACGCCGCTGGTGCTGACCGAGGCCGACTCGCACCTCGGTCTGGCGAACCGGCTGCTCGCCGGACGGGCGCGGCGGGTCTGCCTGGCGTTCCCGATCGACGATCGCACCGGCGACAAGTACGTGGTGACGGGACGGCCGGTGCCCGAGGCGGTGCTCGCCGCGGACCGCAACCCGGCGCGAGCGCGTTTCGGGATCGGCCACGAGGACCGGGTGCTACTGGTCGTGGGAGGGAGCCAGGGCGCGCGCTCGGTCAACTTCGCCGCGGTCGAGGCGTTCGCCGAGCGCGAGGGCCGCGACTTCCGTGTCCTGCACCTGTCGGGGACCCGCGACTACGCGGCGCTGCGGGAGCGCCTCGACGCCGCTCCCGCTCCATTTAAGGAGGGCTACGAATTGATCGAGTACGAGCCGAACCTCGGCGACGTCCTCGCCGCCTCCGACCTGATCCTGGGACGGTCGGGCGGCTCGATCTTCGAGTTCACCGCCGCCGGTCGCCCGGCGGTCCTGGTCCCGTTCCCCTACGCGACGGCCGACCATCAGCGCGCGAACGCGCGTTGGATGGAGCGGGCGGGCGCGGCGGAGATCGTCGAAGACGACGCCCTCGATCCGGCGGCCCTGCTGGCCAGGGTGAAAGGGATCCTCGGTGATCAGGCGCGGCTCGAGAAGATGGCCAGCGCGGCGCGCGTCCTGGCGAAACCGCACGCGGCGCGGACGATCGCCGACCAGGTGCTGATGGCAGCCGAGCGCGGCGCGAAGGGCGCATCACGATGAGCGACTGGTCAGGGCGGAAGCTGCACTTCATCGGCATCGGCGGGGCCGGGATGAGCGGGCTCGCCGTCGTCTGTGCCGAGCTCGGCGCGACGGTCACCGGCAGCGACCGCAACGAGTCCTCTTATATGGAGCGGGTGCGCGGGGCGGGGGTCGAGCCGACGATCGGGCACGACGCCGCCAACCTGCCCGAGGGCGCCGAGGTCGTCGTCTCGACCGCGATCGGCGACACCAACCCGGAGCTGGCGCTCGCCCGGGAGCGCGGCCAGAAGGTGATCCACCGCGGCGAACTGCTCGCCGAGCTCTGTGCCGAGAAGCGGCTGATCGCGATCGCCGGCACCCACGGCAAGACGACGACGACCTCGATGACCGTCTGGGCCCTGCGCGGCCTCGGCGAGGACCCGGCCTTCTTCGTCGGCGGCGAGGTCCCCGGCCTCGGCCCCGACGGCGCCCCCGCCAACGCCGGTTGGGGCGAGAGCGCGTGGGTGGTCGCCGAGGCCGACGAGTCCGACGGCAGCTTCCTCCGCCTCGACCCAGAGATCGCCGTCGTCACCAACGTCGAGATGGACCACCACTCGAAATGGGGCTCGCTCGAGCCCCTGGTCGAAGCCTTCGTCGGCTTCACCGCCAAGTCCCGAGTCGCCGTCCTGCCGGCCCCGAGCCGCGAGGCCGGCGCCGTCGAAGAGGTCCGCGCCGCCCTCGCCCCAGGCGCGCCGGAGCGAGTTCGCAGTTCCGGCCGGATAGGGCCCGAAAGTGCGAACTCACCAGAGGGGGACGCCGGGAGTGTTCGCAGTAACCCGCGGATAGCGCGGGAAAGTGCGAACGCACCGGGGGAACGGGCGGAGGTCGCCACGTTTTCACTGGAGGCGCCCGGTCCTGAGGAGCTCGAGTTGGCGGTGCCGGGTGCCCACAACGTGCTCAATGCTCGCGCTGCATTGGCGGCACTCGGCGCTGCTGGCTTCGACCTGGATCGCGCGGCGGCGGCGCTCGCCGACTTCCGCGGGGTCCGGCGCCGGCTCGAGGTCAAGGGCGAGCGGAACGGGGTCCGCATCTACGACGACTACGCCCACCACCCGACCGAGGTCCGCGCCGCCCTCTCGGCCCTCCGCGAACTAGAACCGGCGCGCCTGGTCGCCGTCTTCCAGCCCCACCTCTATTCCCGCACCAAGGTCTTCGCCACCCAGTTCGGCGCGGCCCTGGCCTTGGCCGACGAGATCGCCGTCCTCGACATCTATCCCGCCCGCGAGGAACCCATCGGCCCCCTAGCCGGCGTAAGCGGCCTGGACGTAGCCCGCGCCGCCGCGGATTCAGCAAACGGGAAACGTGTCGCCTGGCTCCCAACCGCCGCCCGCGCCGAAGCCTTCCTCGAGCGCCGCATCCAAGGACTCCCGCCAGGCTCCATCCTGGTCACGATCGGCGCCGGCGACGTCTTCAAGCTGGGAGAGACCCTGGTGCAGGGAGCATCGGGTGACCCTGAACGAACCTCCCGCAGTTCGTGAGAGAAGGGTCACCCGATGCTCCCTGACGGCATAGAGCAGAACTACTCCCTGGCGCGCCTCACCACCGTCCGCACCGGCGGCCCCGCCGACTTCTTCGCCCGCCCAGCATCCCAAGACCAACTGGTCAGCCTGTTGTCCTGGGCAAAAGAATCCGGCGCCCCGGTAGGAGTGATCGGCTCGGGATCGAACCTCCTGGTAGCGGATGACGGATTCCGAGGACTGGCGATGAAGTTGGGCGGCGCGCTGACCGAGGTCGAGCGCGACGGAACCCACCTGCTCTGCGGCGGCGGCGCCCGGTTGCCTTCGGCCGCGGGGAAGACGCCGACCTGGGGATTGTCCGGCCTGGAGTTCGGGATCAACATCCCCGGCACCGTCGGCGGCGCGGTCCGCATGAACGCCAACGCCTACGGCGGGCAGCTCGCCGAGGTGCTCGAGTGGGTCGAGGTCTCGACCGCGACCGGCACCGAGCAGCGCACCCCCGACGCCTTCGACTTCGTCTACCGGAACTCCAACTTGACCGAGGGAGAAATCGTCTCCCGCGCCTCCTTCGCGCTGACCCCCGGCGACCCCGAGGAGATCAAAGCGACGCTCGCGTCGATGCGCGACCGCCGGCGCGAGGCGCAGCCCTCCGGGATCAAGACCTTCGGCTCGACCTTCAAGAATCCCGACGACCCGCGCGCCGAGGGCCGCACCTCCGGCCAGCTGCTCGAGGCGGCGGGATGCCGCGGCCTCGAGGTCGGCGGCGCGCGCTTCTCCGACAAGCACGCGAACTTCGTCGAGAACATGGGGGAGGCGACCACCGCCGACGTGCTCGCGCTGATGGCCGAGGGCCGCCGCCGGGTGAAGGAGAAGTTCGGCGTCGAGCTCGAGCCCGAGGTCCAGGTGCTCGGCGACGTCGAGGTCCCCGGCTGGGAGGAGTCGTGATCGGCATCGGCCGCGGGAAGAAGAAGTCCCGTCGCAAGTCCCGCCGGGACGCCATCCGCGTCCGGCCGATCGCTCTCGGCGTCGTCGCCCTCGCCGTGGTCGCTGTCGCCGTCTACTGGTTCGGCCTGCGCGGCTCCTCGACCCCGGAGGCGGACGCGCAGCAGGTCCGCGTCGTCGCCCAGATCGGCAACGGCAAGCGCGTCGTCCTCGTCAGCGACGACGGAACGCTCCTCGGTTCGGCCACCGGCAAGAAGGCCGGCCAGCCGGTGCTGCCGCTGAAGAAGCTTCCCCCGGGCAACCGCGTCCGCGGCCACGTTCTCGAAGAGGTCCGCCTCCTCGCCGCCGCGCCGAAACCGCTCCGTCCCTACATCGCCGCCACCAAATGGGGCAAGAGCGGGGCCGAAGTCGAACTGACCTCCGGCATCTTCATCCGCTTCGGCGACCAGAGCGAAGCCGTCCGCAAATGGAAATCGGCCGCCGCCGTGCTTGCCGATCCGTCCGTGACCTTGCTCAGTTATGTAGACGTGCACGCTCCCACCCGGCCGGAGGCCGGTGGGGAAGGACACGAACTCCCACCCCCGAATTAGGTAGGCGACGTCCCGCTCCCTGAGGCGGAATGCGCCCTGGAGGCCAACCCTCGACCAAAGGGTGAGACACGCCAAACCCTAAAGTCGGAGTTGAGAAAGATCGCTTGCAGGACCCCTCACGCAGGTTTGACAGACCCCCTGGAATGCCCTACGTTGAGCGCAATTTCCGGGGTCCGGAGTGTGCTATCAACCCTTGAGCCACACTGCAACCTCGGATCTGACAAAGGCTCAACTCGCATACAGGTGGCTAAGCCTCGACACCGAACAGTTGGAGGAGGCGCGGCAGCCCACCAACAGAAAGAAATCGGGAGATGGAATCGACTTACCTAGCGGTGATCAAGGTGGTGGGCGCCGGAGGCGGCGGCACCAACGCGGTCAGCCGCATGATTGACGCGGGCATCCGCGGCGTCGAGTTCGTCGCCGTAAACACCGACGCGCAGGCGCTGCAGGCCTGTGACGCCGACATCAAGCTTTCGATCGGCCAGGAGCTCACCCGTGGGCTCGGCGCCGGCGGCAATCCAGAGGTCGGCGCGGGCGCCGCGGCCGAGTCCCGGGATGAGATCAAGGAGGCGCTGAAGGGCGCCGACATGGTCTTCGTCACCGCGGGCGAGGGCGGCGGCACCGGTACCGGCTCGGCCCCGGTGATCGCCGAGATCGCCAAGGAGGAGATCGGCGCCCTCACCGTCGGCGCGGTCACCAAACCGTTCGAGTTCGAGGGCAAACGGCGGATGCAGCAGGCGCTCGAGGGCATCGAGAAACTGCGCAACAACGTCGACACCCTGATCATCGTCCCGAACGAGAAGCTGCTGCAGGCGGTCGAGCGGCGGACCAGCGTCCTCGACGCCTTCCGCCAGGCCGACGACATCCTGCGCCAAGGCGTCCAGGGCATCACCGACCTGATCACGATCCCCGGCCTGATCAACCTCGACTTCGCCG
>DAIQOT010000233.1:0-6006 GCA_036787695.1 Solirubrobacterales bacterium
GATCGCGGCGACGCTGGGTCACTTCCGCACGATGGCGCCCCTGGTCCGCCAGGCGGCACCGCACGCCGACGCGATCGCCGCCACGCCGGAGGGTCGGGCGCAGGCGACCACGATCATCGCCACCAACACCGACCACGTCTCCACCGACCTCGTCGCCAACCTGATCCGTGGCGCCGCCGCCTGCGATTCCGACCCCCTGATCGCCTTCGCCGAGCATGAGGGATGGCAGATCGAGCCGGAGAGGATCACCTGCCCGCTGCGCTTCGTCTGGGGCACCGAGGACCAGCTGCTGGCGCTGCCCGACGCGGCGGCGCGTTACCGGGCCGATTTCCCGCAGGCCGAGTGGATCGAGATCGACGGCGCGGGCCACTGTCCCCAGCTCGACCACCCGACCGAGACCGCCGAGCTGATCGCCGGCTTCTCCGCCTGACCCCGCGCCGCCGGAGCCGCCGAGGGACGCCGGCCGTCTCGGCCACGGCCCGGGCAGGCTGTGGCCGTGGCCGAGAGGGCCGGGAGTGCGGGAAGTGAATGGACTTCGTGACGAGCGCGCACCCTGTGACACCCCAGGTTGATGGGCCGAGAACCTCCCTATATCTCCGGTTTTCGGCCCATCAACCTTGGGGGGCACACAGACCTGTCACGGAAGAGCGGAGAACGTGCCGAAGCTCGCACCTTCCCTGAATCTCCCTCACGTCCTAGGACTGCCGCCGCGGCCACGAAGAATGGGGTCCAGTTGCTCCGGCCCCTGGAATCGCCCGCCTAGGCGTCGGGGGAGAGTTTCGGCGGCATCATCGGGTTGCCGTCGGCCTTCAGCTCGCGCAACCGGTAGTAGAGGATCGCGGCGACGAGGGCGCCGACCGGGGCGGTGAAGGTCGAGGCGAGGGTGCTGAAGACGATCCGCAGGATCGGCCCGCCGGCGATCGCTTCGGCGATCGAGGTGAAGATGACCGCGGCGACCAGGCTGATCAGCGTCGCCGCGACCACCGTCCCGAAGACCACCCAGCCGTGGTCGCGGACCAGTTCCTGGGAGCGGCGAAAGGCGCCGCCGACGCCGGCTTTCTCGATCACGATCACCGGCGCGATCACCGCCCAGATCGTCAGCAGGATGCAGCCGGGGATGATGAAGAGAAGGAAGCCGACGGCGACGCCGATCGCGTAGAGGATGCTGGTGCCGATCAGGGTCGGCAGCACCGGGCCGACCGAGGAGAGCAGCTCGCCGACCGAGGAGTCGCGGGTGCCGTCGCGGACGTCGCGGACGAGGCTCACGACCATCCCCTGGTAGAGCACCGCGACGGCGAAGGTGAGGATCGCGCCGATCGCGAGCAGGCCGGTGTGGTCGTTGCCCGCGATGCCGGTGATGATGTTGACGCCGAGGAAGAGCCAGAACGCGGCCGGGATCAGCACGCCGAAGTTGCGCTGGTAGAGGGCGATGACTTCGTTGAGGGTCTCGCCGACGCTGAGGGGTCGCCTGGGGTTCATTGCGCCCCATTCTGGCCTCCCCGTACGATCCCTGCGTGGCGGAGATCGAGCGCAAGTTCCTGGTCACCGAGATGCCGCGGGCCGAGAGTGGCTCGACGGCGATCGAACAGGGTTACCTGGCGCTCGACCAGGACACCGAGGTACGGCTGCGACGGGCGGGCGACGAGCTCTTCCTGACCGCCAAGGGCGGCCACGGCGAGGTCCGCGAGGAGGTCGAGGTGTCGATCGACCCGAAGCCCTTCGAGGCCCTCTGGCGGCTGACCGCGGGGCGGCGGGTGCGCAAGGTTCGCCACTACGTGCCGCTCGGGCACGATCTGCGGGCGGAGGTCGACGTCTACGAAGACGCGCTCGACGGGCTGCGCACGGTCGAGGTCGAGTTCGACTCGGCCGACGCGTCGAGGGCGTTCACGCCGCCGCCCTGGTTCGGACGCGAGTTGACCGGGGACCAGCGCTACGCGAACCAGACCCTGGCGACCGAGGGCTTGCCCGCCGAGGACGAGAAGCGAGACGATATGCCGATGGAGAGCGTGAGCACGACGACCGAGGAGCCCCGCGAGGACGCCGCCGCCGCCGAGGGTGCCGAGCCCGAGGCGCCCGCGCCGAGCCGCGCCTACCGGCTGCTCGCCGACGAGGACGCCGCGACAGGCGTCCGCCGGGTGATCGCCGCGCGGCTTGAGAAGGCGGCCGAGCGCTTGCGCGAGCCGCTCGACGGCGACGCACTCGCCGAAGGGATCCACGGCGCCCGCAAAGACCTGAAGAAGGCGCGCGCGGCGCTGCGGCTGGTGCGCGAGGAGGTCGGCGAGCAGACCTTCAAGCGCGAGAACCACGCGCTCCGCGACGCCGCCCGGATGCTGTCGGCGAGCCGCGACGCCGAGGTCAAGCTGGAGACGCTGGCGGCGCTGGTCGAGGGCGGCGCCGGCGACGTGCCGCCCGGCCCGGCGGCGCTCTGGCGCGACGCGCTCGCCGCCGACCGCGACCGCACCGTCGAGGGTGAGGGCGACCAGATCGACGCGGCGGTCGAGGCGATCGACGCGGTCGCCGCGCGGGCGCCCCAGTGGCCGCTCCGCCACACCGGCTGGAAGCTCCTCTCCCCCGGCCTCGACACCGCCTACACCGAAGGCCGCGACGCCTTCGAGGCGCTGCCCGCGCGACCCAGCTTCGAGGCCGTCCACGACCTACGCAAACGCGGCAAGGACCTCTGGTACCAACTGCGCCTGCTGCGCGACGCCTGGCCCGCGGTGCTCGAGCCGACCGCCGAGGAGATCCACGAGTTCACCGACCTGCTCGGCGACCACCACGACCTCGCCGTGCTGGGCGACGACCTCGAGGGTCGCGAGGAGATCGGCAGCGCCCACAAGAACGTCCTGCGCGAGCTGATCGCCGCCGAACAGCACGCCCTCCTGATCGACGCGCTCAGCCTCGGCGAGCGCGTCTACGCCGAGAAGCCGGGGCCGTTCGGGCGCCGCATTCGCGCCTACTGGCGCGCCTGGCGCCGCTCCTAGCCGACGCCGCCAAGTCGGCGGGGCCCCGCGAGCCGCCCCGACCTCAGGGCGTCTTCTGGAATTCGACCTGGTAGACGGAGTGGCCGTCGATCAGGCGGCCCTTGATCTCGTTGTTGGTGGCGTTGCCTTCGAAGCGCCCGACCGCGGGTCCCTCGGCGCCTTCCTCGTGAACCTGGGCGTTCCGCTTGTCGCCTGCCCAGACGAGGTTCGTCAGCGTGAGTTCGCGGGTCTGGGCGCCGGTCTTCAGCGTGACCTCGGCGGTCGGCGGCTTTCCGGCGACCTTCATCGAGCCGCCGGTGACGATCGCGCCGTTGACGCCAAGGCCCTGGGCGACGCCGATCACGGCACCGAGCGTGCCCGCTTTTTCGGTCGGGTCTTCGGCGGCGTTCACGAGTTCGTAGTTGCCGACGTATTCGGAGGCGTCGGCGCCCCAGCCTGGATTGTTCGGTTCGGCTTCGGGGAGCTGCTTGGCCGCCGGCGGGTGGCCGCCGGTGGTTTCGTTCTCGCCGAGGATGCGGAATTCGACCGGCCAAGGGCCGTTGCCGTGCAGGCGGATCTGGCCTTTGAGCCGATCACCCTTGATCTTGAAGAGCTGTATTTCGCCGTCCGGGGTGACCTGGCCGTAGGAGGCCGAGGCGCCGACTTTCAGCACCGGCGCTTTGAGGCCTTTGCCACCCGGGAGTTCGGTGAAGGGGTAGAAGGTGAAGAGCGCGGTTTCGATCTGCCCGTCGGGGTTGTAGGCGTAGAACTCGGAGATCCCGACGAGGAACTGGGGCGAGGAGCCCTCCTCGAATTCGAACTTCATCTCGCCGCTGCGGATGCCGGCTCCGGAGCCGACCGCGGTGAGGACGTAGCGCTGTTCGTAGGGCGCCGAGACCGAGGCGGGGACGACGACTTTCGGCTGTGGGTAACCGGTGGTGGCGCCGGTGGTCGCCATCGCGACGCCGACGCTCGTCAGCAGGGCGGCGAGCGCGCCGAGGACGACGATCAGCTTGAGGCGCCTCATTCTTCGCTCACCGGCACTTCGGCGCAGATCCGCAGGTCAGCGTCACTGGCGAGTTCGCCGAGGTGCAGTTCGATCAGTTCGTCTGAGATTTCGCGGACGGCGTCGAAGTTTTCGTTGCGGGCGGCGTTGGTCATCTCGTTCAGCACCGTCTCCGATTTTGCCAGGGCGGCGGTGTAGGCCTTTTCGGCCGCGTCCGACGGCTTCAGGGCGGCGACTTCGTCGCTCAGCTTGCCGATCACCGATTCCGTCGTCTCCATGTATTTGAGGACTTCGGCCTGGGTCGGCGTGCCGAGTTCCTCGATCGCCTTGTTGGCGGTCGCACAGGCGGCTTCGGCGCCGCTCGCGAACGAGCCGCTGGCCCCTTCGCCTCCGCCGCTGCCCGCCGACGGCGAGCCCGAGCTCGAGCCGCCGCCGCCGCACCCCGAAACGACGATGGCCACCGCGGCGAGTGCCGCGGTGGCCATCAGGATCAGGCGAACGGGATGGCCGAGGCGCTTCCCGTTCACCTGATCACGGTTCCTGTCAGTGCCTATTTACCGCCGACGATGTCTTCGACGACGTAAGCGGCGACGTTGCCGATTTCTTCTTCGGACAGGGTGCCTTTGAACGCCGGCATCCCGCCGCCGCCGTTGGTCACCTGTTCTTCGGCGCCTTTTTGTTCTTTGGCTTTCGGCATCGTGGTCAGGTCAGGACCGCCGTTGCCGCCGTGGCCGGTGGCGCCGTGGCAGACGGAGCAGTTTTCGGCGAAGACTTCTTCACCGGCTTCCGCGTTCGGCGCGCCGCCCGCGGCTGCTTCTTCGCCACCTTCGGCTTCTTCTTCGGCGGGTTCTTCTTCGCCGCCTTCGGCTTCTTCGCCGCCTTCTTCACCTTCGGCTTCGGCGGATTCGGCCGACTGCTCACCGGCGTGGGTGGTGCCTTCGGCTTCTTTTTCGGTGCCTTCCTCCGAGGTCATCGTCCCGTTGAGGGAGAAGACCCAGAAGTTTTCACCGTGCGAGGTCGCGGCGAGCGAGTTACCACCGGCGTAGATGGCGATTTTCTCTTCGCCTTCGTCTTCGAACGGGGTGACGGTGGTGTTGGCACCGGCACCGGTCTGGAAGCTCCAGAGTTCTTCGCCGTTTTCGGTGTTGTAGGCGACCAATTCGCCGTTGTTTTTGCCGACGAACGTCAGGCCACCAGCCGTGGTGACCGCGCCCGAGTAACAGGATTCGCCTTTGATTTCGTTCTGCCAGGCGATTTTCCCGGTGCTCATGTCGTAGGCGGTGACGAAGCCCGTCGTGTCGAAGCCGGACGAAACGACCGTGTCGGACCCGATGTACGATTCGCCCGGTTTTTTCTGCTTTTCGAGCTGGGGCGGGGTGACCAGACCAAGGGCGCCACTCTGCGAGCAGACGACGTACATGTCCTGTTCGGGGTCGAACGAGGACGGCGGCCAGTTGTCACCACCGACAGCCGAGTTGGCGGTCAGGTTGATCGAGCTCGGATCGCTCGACATCGGGGTGAAGATTTTCGAACCGACGATCTTCGGTTTCGGCTTGTCGCCAGAGACCGCTTCTTCGGCCTTTTCGATCGCTTCAGGCTGAGCTTCGATCGGGCTGAAGGGTTCCATGGTCGGCTCGGGCTGGGTCGGCCAGGTCTTTTCGGTCGGATCCTGCGGGACCTTCACCTCGGGGATCGGGTAGACCGGTTTGCAGTTTTCCTGATCGACGACGTAGGCCCACCCGGTCTTCTCCGGCTCGCCGACTGCTTCGACTTCTTCGCCGTTCATTTCGCCCGTCATCAGGACGGTCGGCGACGGAGCGTCGAAGTCCCAGAGGTCGTGGTGGACCTCCTGGAAGTGGCAGTGGTATTTGCCGGTTTCGGCGTCGAGGCTGACGATCGAGGCGGTGAACAGGTTTTCGCCGTCGCGGTCGCGGCCGATCCACGGCGCCGCGTTCGAGGTCGAGTAGAAGAGCATGCCCGTCTTCGGGTTCACCGTGGGCGTGTTCCACATCGAAGCGCCGCCGGTTTTGTACGAGCCGT
>DAIQOT010000234.1:0-5960 GCA_036787695.1 Solirubrobacterales bacterium
TCCCCGACGTGCGCGAGGTCGACGGCTGGGTCTACTCGAGCCTGCCGCTGGAAGCCCTGATGGACGAGGAGCACATCGTCATCCACCGGCTGCGCCAGCGGGTCTCGCCGAGCGGCGAGCTCACCGACGAGCCAGACTCGGTCACCATCTGCACGATGACCGCCGACGACCTCGAGGCCGAGGCGGCGGAGGTAGGCCTGGTCGCGGTCGAACGCCTCTATATCGAGCCCACCGATGACCACGTCGGCTCGACCGTCGTCGTCCTCGGCCAGGAGGAGTGATGGAGCTCCGCGTCCTCGGGCTCTACCCCGACCAGATGAACATCTACGCCGACCGTGGCAACATCATCTTCCTGCGGCGGCGCTGCGAGTGGCGCGGGATCGGCTTCGTCTACGGCGGCGCCGGCCAGGGCGAGTCGGTCGACCCGTCCGCCCACGACCTCTTCTACATCGGCGGCGGCCAGGACCGCGACCAGCGCGCCGTTGCCTCCGACATGGTCGAGACCAAGCGCGAGGCTCTGTCGTCCGCGGTCGACGGCGGCGCCGTCCTGCTCGCCGTCTGCGGCGGCTATCAGCTGCTCGGCGAGAGTTATCAGCTGGGCGAGGAGACCCTGCCCGGCCTCGGCCTCGCCGACCTGCGCACGGTGCGCGAGGAGGGCCCGCGATTGATCGGCAACGTCGCGATCGAGACCGAGCTCGGCGGCGAGAAGCGGCTCCTCGCCGGCTTCGAGAACCACGGCGGCCGCACCTACCTGGGGACCGGCGCCCGCCCGCTCGGGCGCGTCGTCAAAGGCCACGGCTTCGGCAACAACGGCGGCGACGGCCTCGAGGGCGTCTGGGAGAAGAACATCGTCGGCACCTACCTCCACGGCCCGCTCCTGCCGAAGAACGCCTGGCTCGCCGACCACCTGATCGAACTGGCGCTCGAGCGCCGCTACGGCGAGCGTCCCCACCTGGAGCCGCTCGCCGACGACTTCGAGCGCGCCGCCGAAACGAGCGCCCGAGCCGCCGCCGGCGTCTAGCTCAGGGCGCCGCGGGGACGATCACCAGCGGGCCGTCCCCCTTCTCCAGGTCGCCGGTCTCGAACGACGGCGAGTCGAGGCGCTGGGTCTTCGGCATCGCTTCGACGAACTCCTCCTCGGTCTCGAGGAAGCTGATCTTCGGCGTCCGGTAGTGCATCGGCACGACCCAGGACGGGGCCAGCTCCTTGGCGATCTCGGCCGCCTGGGCGCCGCCGATCGTGAAGCCGCCGCCGACCGGGATGAAGAGCAGGTCGATGCCGTCGAGGTGGGCGCGCTGCTCGGGCCGCAGCGCCGCCTGGCCGAAGTCGCCGAAGTGGGCGACGCGGATGCCGTCGAGGTCGAAGACGACGATCGTGTTCGGGCCGCGTTCGGTCCCCGCCACGTCGTCGTGCTCGGAGGCGATCGCGACCACGTTGCCGACCGGCGACTCGTGCGTCCCCGCCTGCGAGCGGACCAGCGTCGGCTCACCGGTGATCACCTCGACCCCGTTGTGGTCGGCGTGCTCGTGGGTGACGATCAGCAGGTCGGTGGCGTCGGGTGAGACGATCGCCGGGTAGTCCCAGGTGATGCCGTTGGCCGCGGCCGCCGACATGTCACCCCACGGGTCGATGAAGACCGTCGCCGCCTCGCCGTCGAGCGTGTACGCCGACTGCCCGTGCCAATCAACTCGCATGTGACTCCTCTAGTTCTCTTATCGGTTCTGGTGCCGTAACGGGCTGGGCCTCGCTCGGCTCGGTGTGGGTGTAGCGGCCACCGCGCGCCAGCGACGCGACGGCGGCGATCAGACAGGCGACGATCGCGAAGCCGAACGCGGTGTCGAGGCCCTTGCTGAACGGCTTTGAGATCAAGCTCGGGAAGAAGCTGTGGCCGGTGAGCACCGCCTGCGCGTGCTGGGGCAGCTGGTGCAGGGCGCCGGTGCCGATCAGGTGTTCGATCGGGTTGTAGCCGAGGAACGCGGCGAAGAGGACCGAGATCGGTGGCGTTTCGCCGACTTCGTGCGCTTTGGCGTGGCTGATGCCGTGCGCTTCGAGCCCGCTGGAGAGCGTGTGGGGAAGCGTCGACGCCAGCCCGATGATCAGCAGGGTGAAGAAGATCCCCATCGAGATCACCTGGGCCGAGTTCTGGAAGGTCTGGTTCATGCCACCGCCGGCGCCGCGGGCGTCGGGCGGCAGGCTGTTCATCACCGCGGCCCGGTTGGGCGAGGCGAACATCCCCATCGAGATCCCGTTGAAGGCGAGGATCGCGGCGAAGACGGGATAGGAGAAGTCGACCGGCAGCAGGGTCAGGGCGGCGAAGCTGGCGGCGGCGGCGACCATCCCACCGGTCGCGAACCCGCGCGCCCCGAAGCGGTCCGAGAGGTATCCCGAGGTCGGCCCGGCGATCAGCATCCCGATCGTCAGCGGCAGCATGTAGATGCCCGCGAGCAGCGGCGCTTCGGTGTAGTCGTAGCCGTGCAGCGGCAGCCAGATGCCCTGCAGCCAGATGATCAGCATGAACATCAGGCCGCCGCGGGCGACCGCCGCGAGGAAGGTCGAGAGCGTGCCGAAGGTGAAGGCGCGGATCTTGAAGAGCGGCAGTCGGAACATCGGTTCCTCGACCCGGCGCTCGATCTGGACGAAGGCGAACAGCGTGATCGCCGACAGGGCCAGCAGGCCGAGGACGAGGGGGCTGCCCCAGCCGGTCGGCGAGCCGCCGTGGGGGCGGATCCCGAAGGTCACCGCGACCATCGCCAGGATCAGCCCGAGGGCGAAGGTGAGGTTCCCCCACCAGTCGATCTTGCCCGGATGCGGGGTCGAGAGCTCTTTCAGTTTGAGGAAGGCCCAGACGGTGCCGAAGAGGCCGACCGGGACCGAGATCAGGAAGACGAGGCGCCAGTCGATCGGGGCGAGCAGGCCGCCGAGCACGAGGCCGACGAACATGCCGCTGACGCCGACGATGTTGTTGATCCCGAGCGCCATGCCGCGCTGGTTGGCGGGGAAGGCGTCGGTCAGGATCGCCGCCGAGTTGGCGAGCAGGCAGGCGCCGCCGACCCCTTGGACGATGCGGAAGACGATCAGGAAGAGGGCGCCGTCGGTGCCGGTCAGCCAGTCGATCGCCAGCATCAGCGAGGCGACGGTGTAGATGACGAAGCCGAGGGTGTAGATCCTCACCCGCCCGTACATGTCCCCCAGCCGGCCGAGGCTGACGATCAGCACGCTGGTCACGACCAGGTAGCCGAGGATCATCCACAGCAGGTAGAAGCTGTTGGACGGGAGCAGCGGGTCGAGGTGGATGCCGCGGAAGATGTCCGGCATCGCGATGATCGTGATCGACGCGTCGAGCGTCGCCAGCAGGATCGCCAACGTCGTGTTGGAGAGGGCGACCCACTTGTACTTGTCGTCGTGGACGGCACCGGTGCCGTTGGCGGTTGCTGCGGAAACCATAGGTACATAATACACAGGCAACCTGTGCAGTTCACCTGTCGAGTTGCGCTATGGTCTTACGCGTGCCCGCGCAGACCGAGACCGACGTCGCCCTGCTCGCCGCCGATCTGCGCGGCGTGATGGGCCAGTTGATCCGCCGCCTGCGCCGCGAGAACCTCTTCCCGCTCAATCAGGCGTCGGTGCTGGGACGACTGGACCGCTGCGGCTCCCAGAGCGTCTCCGACCTCGCCGCCGCCGAGCGGGTCCGCCCGCAGTCGATGGCGCAGACGGTCGGCGACCTCGAGGCCGACGAGCTGGTCGAACGCAAGCCGGACCCCGACGACCGCCGCCGCGCCCTGGTCATCCTCACCGCCGCCGGCAAGAGCCGGATCGAAGCCGACCGCCGTGCCCGCGAGGGTTGGCTGGTGAAGGCCTTCGAGGAGATGCCCGAGACCGACCTCGCGGCGATCGAGCGTACGGTGGAGATCCTTCGCCGCGTCGCCGACGCGGACGTCTAACGGCCGCTTGAGCCGAAGCCGCCCTCGCCGCGGGCGGTGTCGGAGAGCTCGGTCACCTCGACCGGCGCGGCGATCGCCACCGGCGTCACCACCAGCTGGGCGATCCGGGCGCCCGCCTCGATCCGCACCGTCTCGGCCGGATCGGTGTTCAGCAGCAGCACCCGCACTTCGCCGCGGTAGCCCGCGTCGATCAGCCCGGGGGCGTTGACCAGGGCGATGCCGTGTTCGCGCGCCAGGCCCGAGCGCGGCAGGACGAGGCCGGCGTGCCCCTCGGGGATCTCGAGCGCGATCCCGGTGCCGACCGACCAGCGCTCCCCCGGCCCGAGGTGGGCGATCTCGGTCGAGTAGAGGTCGAGCCCGGCGTCGCCCGGGTGGGCGCGCGTCGGGATCACCGCGTTGTCTTTCAGTTTGGCGACGCGCAGGTCCATGGCGCGCAGCCTAGAGACTCGAACCGGATCGAGGTGACTTCAGACGACCGCGAGGTCGTTGAAGCGGTGCAGCTCGGCCGAGGGCACTCGCGCGTGGACGCGCACGCCATCGGGACCGTCCGTGCGCTCCAGCTCCCCCGCCACTTCGTGCAGCTCGTGCAGGCGGCCGCCCTGGCTGTAGGGGATCAGCAACTCGACCTCGGTCAGCGTCTCGGCGAAGGAGCGCTCGATCAGGTCGCGCAGGTCGTCGAGCCCGTCGCCGGCGATCGCCGAGACCAGCACCGCGTCCTGGTGGGCCAGTTCGACCTCATGGCGCTCGTCGTCGGTCAGCAGATCGGCCTTGTTGAGGACCAGCAGGCGCGGCTTCTCCCCCGCCCCGATCTCCTCCAGCACCTCGTCGACCGCGTGCATGTCGAGCATCCGACGCTCTTCGGTCTCGGAGGCGTCGACGACGTGGACGATCAGGTCGGCCAGGGTCGTCTCCTCGAGCGTCGCCTTGAACGCCTCGACCAGTTGGTGAGGCAGCTTCTCGATGAAGCCGACCGTGTCGGTCAGCAAATAGTCGCGGCCGGAGAGCTCGAAGTTCCGCGTCGTCGGGTCGAGCGTCTCGAAGAGGCGGTTGGCGACCCCGACCTCGGCCCCGGTCAGCGCGTTCAGCAGGGTCGACTTGCCGGCGTTGGTGTAGCCGGCGAGGGCGACGCTGGGGATGTGGGACTCCTCGCGCTGGGCGCGCATCACGCCACGGTTCTTTTCGGTCTGGCGTAGGCGTCGGCGCAGGGCCGCGATGCGGTCGCGGGCGAGCCGGCGGTCGGTCTCGATCTGGCTCTCTCCCGGGCCCCTGGTGCCGATCCCACCGCCGAGGCGCTCGAGGTGGGTCCACAGCCCTCGCATGCGGGCCATGTTGTATTCGAGCTGGGCCAACTCGACCTGCAGTTTGCCCTCGGCCGAGTGGGCGTGGTCGGCGAAGATGTCGAGGATCACCGCGGTGCGGTCGACCACCGGGACGCCGAGCGCCGTCTCCAGGTTGCGCTCCTGGCGCGGCAGCAGCTCGTCGTCGCAGGCGACGACGTTGGCGTCGGCGGCGGCGATCTCCGCTTTCAGTTCTTCCAGCCGACCCTTGCCGAAGTAGCGATCGGGGTCCGGTTTCGGCCGCTGCTGGGTGGCGACGCCGGCGGTGGCGACGCCCGCGGTCCGCAGGAGTTCCTTCAGCTCGGTGAGCGGATCGCCCTCCTCGCGGCCGTCGATGACCGCGATCGCCAGCGCCCGCTGACGAGCCCGGCGGTTGACGACCCCCGCTCCGTTCCCGTTCTGTGCCGTGTACCGCGTCTCGGTGAGGCGGCCGGTTCTAGATTCACTCACTCCGGGTCATTGTACGGCGCCGCCCAAGCCGTCTAGGCTGGGTGCCGTGAAGGTCTTCGTCACGGGAGGGACGGGTTTCATCGGCGGTGCCGTGGTGCGGCAGCTGCGTGCTCGCGGGGACGACGTCGTGGCGCTGGCGCGCAACCCGGCGAAATCGGAGCCGCTCGAGGCGCTCGGCTGCACCGTGGTCGCGGGCGACCTCGGCGACGAACGGGCGATCCGCGCAGGCATG
>DAIQOT010000235.1:0-5956 GCA_036787695.1 Solirubrobacterales bacterium
CGCGATCCGCTACGGCGTCGCGCTCGGGCTCGGCGTCGCGATCTACCGCGTCGCCGGCATGAGGGAGCACGGCTACTGGATCCCGCTGACGATCCTCTTCGTCCTCCGTCCCGAACGCGACGAGACCGACCGGCGCCTCGTCCTGCGCGCCGTCGGCACCCTGCTCGGCCTCGCCCTCGCCACCGGGCTCGCGGTCCTCTTCGACGGCGCCGAGCCGTGGATCGCGATCGTCCTCAGCCTCTCCGCGGCCCTCTCCTTCGGCCTGATCACGGTCCAGTACGCGCTCTTCACCGCCTCGATCACCACCTACGTCGTCCTCCTCAGCGACACGCTCGGCGAGGCGCGCCTCGACGCCGCCGTGCAGCGCATGATCGGCACCGTGGTCGGGATCCTGATCGCCTGGCTCGCGTTCCGGATCTATCCCGGCCCGCGGGAATCGCGGTAACTTACTGGCCAGCCAGCCAATAACGTCATCGCGTGGGGCGATGGCGGCAGGGAGGAGCCGAGTTGAGCAACCGCACGTTCGTGATCGGGGTCGGGATGACCAAGTTCGAGAAGCCCGGGACGAAGGAGGGCGACTACCCCGACTGGGCCAAGGAAGCGGGGGAGAAGGCGCTCGCCGACGCGGGCATCCCTTATGAGGACGTCGAGCAGGCCTACGCGGGCTACTGCTACGGCGACTCGACCTACGGCCAGCGCGCGCTCTACACCCTCGGGCTGACCGGGATCCCGGTCGTCAACGTCAACAACAACTGCTCGACCGGCTCCTCGGCGCTCTTCCTCGCCCGCCAGGCGGTCAAGGGCGGAATCGTCGACTGCGCGCTCGCGATCGGCTTCGAGAAGATGGAGCCGGGCAGCCTCGGGGTGAAGTACACCGACCGCACCAACGCGCTCGACAAACACGCGATGCGGATGTTCGAGATCCGCGACCCGGAGGCCTCGCCGCCGGCGCCCCAGATGTTCGGCAACGCCGGCCGCGACCACATGCAGAAGTACGGCTCCACCCCGGACCACTTCGCCTGGATCGGCTGGAAGAACCATAAGCACTCGGTCAACAACCCGTACGCCCAGTTCCAGGACGAGTACAGCCTCGCGGACATCAAGGCGGCGAAGATGATCCACGACCCGCTGACCAAGCTGCAGTGCTCGCCGACCTCCGACGGGGCGGCCTGCGCGATCGTCGCCTCCGAGAGTTATGTCGACTCGCACGGCCTCTGGGACAAAGCGGTCGAGATCGCCGGCCAATCGATGGTCACCGATCTCTCCTCGACCTTCGACGAAAACGCCGACTGCATGACGATCGTCGGCTCGGAGATGTCGCGGACCGCGGCGGACGCCGCCTACGCGGAGGCCGAAGTCGCCGCCTACGAGGTCGACGTCTGCGAGCTCCACGACTGCTTCAGCGCCAACGAGCTCATCACCTACGAAGCGCTCGGGTTCGCGGCGGAGGGGGAGGGCCACAAGCTGGTCGAGGCGGAAGCGACGACCTTCGGCGGCCAGGTGGTGGTCAACCCGTCCGGCGGCCTGATCTCCAAGGGGCACCCGCTCGGCGCGACCGGGCTGGCGCAGTGCTCCGAACTGACCTGGCAGCTGCGTGGGGAAGCGGGCAAGCGGCAGGTCGAGGGCGCGCGGGTGGCGCTCCAGCACAACATCGGCCTCGGCGGTGCCGCCGTGGTCACCGTCTACAAACCGGCCGGGTAGGCCGGACACCGGCCCGGCGGCCGGGGAGGAGGAGTCATGGCGAAAGAGCGGCGGTCACTGAACGGGAAGGTCGTGGCGATCACCGGCGGCGCGCGCGGGATCGGCAAGGCGACGGCGGAGGCGCTGGCGCGGCGAGGGGCGCGGCTGGCGCTCGGCGACGTCGACCTGGCGACGGCCGAGGCGACGGCGGCGGAGCTGGGCGGCGGCAGCATCGCGCTGGCGCTCGACGTCAGCGACCGGGGCTCGTTCGAGCGCTTCCTCGACGAGGCCGAGCGGCAGCTCGGGACCGTCGACGTGGTGATCAACAACGCCGGGATCATGCCGGTGACGCCGTTCGTCGAGGAGTCGGAGGACTCGTTCCGGCGCCAGATCGAGATCAACCTGATCGGCGTGATCAACGGGACCCAGCTGGCGCTGCAACGGATGCTGCCCCGCAACAGCGGCCACATCGTCAACATCGCCTCGCAAGCGGGGAAAACCGGCGTGCCGGGGATCGCGACCTACTCGGCGACCAAGCACGCGGTGGTCGGGCTGTGCGAGTCGGTGCGCGGCGAGATCCGCGGCCGCGCCATCGACATCTCCTGCGTGATGCCGACGATCGTCAACACCGAGCTGACCTCGGGGGTCGTCGACCAGCGCTTCGTGAAGCCGATCGAGGCGGTCGACGTGGCGGAGGCGATCGTCGGCGCGCTCGAAGTGCCGCGCTTCGACGTCTACGTGCCGAAATCCAACGGGGCGCTGTTGCGCGGCGCCTACCTGATGCCGCGGGCGGCGGCCGAGTGGGTCGGCCGGACGATGGGCACCGACAAACTGATGACCGAGGTCGACCACGGCGCGCGGGCGGCCTACGAGTCTCGCGTCACGCAGAGCGGCGGCGACCACGCGTCGGATGACGAGAGCGCGCCGACCGGTGCGAGCGTGCCTGCCGACGAGGCTGCGCCATCCACGGAGAGCGGATCCGCGGCTGAGGACCACGCAGCCCGCTGAGTTTTTTCTGCCCGGCTGCGCCTGGTGTGGTCAACTGGGCAGATGGCCGCCGGAGCGATGGGCAAGGCGTACGACGCGACCTGGGGTCGCGCCTTCGCCCGTTTCTACGACCGGGCGCTGAGGGCGACCGAGGAGAACGGCCTCGGCGCGATGCGCGGCGAGCTGCTGGCCGGAGCGAGCGGCCGCGTGATCGAGGTCGGCGCCGGGACCGGCGTCAATCTCGACCTCTACGGGGACGGCGTCGAGGACCTGACCCTGGTCGAGCCCGATCCGCACATGGGCGCGCAGCTGCGCAAACGCCTCGCGGAGCGAGCCGAGGACGAGGCCCGTGCGGGTGCGTCGATCGACCCCGCCGACGCGCTCGCCGCTCCCGTCAAACCGATCCCCGCGCACCTGGTCGCGGCCCCGGCCGAAACGCTTCCGTTCGCCGACGACACCTTCGACACCGCGGTCGCAACTCTCGTCCTCTGCACGATTCCCGACCCGGTCGCAGCGATCGACGAGCTCGCTCGCGTCCTCAAACCCGGCGGCCGACTCCTCTTCATCGAGCACGTCCGCTCCGACGATCCCGGTCGGGCCCGCTGGCAGGACCGCTTCGAAAAGCCCTGGCGCTTCATGGCGGACGGCTGTCACTGCAACCGCGAAACCGAGGCCAACCTGCGCAGCTCGTCCTTTCAGATCGAGTCCGTCGACCACGGCAAACTCCCGAAGTCCCCGCCGATCGTCCGGCCGCTGATCCGCGGAACCGCGGTGCTGGCCGCTTAGGCATCTCCTGGGGAGAGTTCCGGACAGGGTTCCCCTTTCATTCGCGAAACACGGCGTTTGCAACTCCGTCGGACGCCGCCGGATAATGGCGACCGGATGAAGGGAGGCGGCGTGAGACGCCCTGTGTCAACCCCCGCTCGTCGAAGCCTTCGCAGATTGCCGTGGAGAGCCGGGTCGTAGGCCACCCGGTCCCGCCAGCAGCGCCAGAGGACCCGGATCCAGGCGCGTCCCGGCGTGCGGATCGCGTGCAGGTGGTCCTGGCCTCTGGCCCGGGCCTTCGCGTAGACCTCGCGGGCCCAAGGGTGCCAGTGGCGGGTGGAGTCCGCGAGGGTCGCCACGGCCGTCCTCAATCGCTTGTCGCAGGCCCGTCTGAAGGTGGCGACCCGCAGCTTCCGACTCCAGGGCGAACTTGCTCATGCTGGCGTCGGCAGCCGTCGCCGCCGCGGTGGGGTAGCGCTCGCGTCGATCGCCGAGCTCTGCGATGGGTGGCCGGGCAGATCGCGGTCCTGGGGTCACGGAAGAGCGGGCGCGTGCTGATCGCGCTCGCGGGCACGGCCGGGGGCGGCGCTGCTCGAACCGGTGACGGTCACCGCGACGCCGCCGGAAACGGCGGTCGCCGGGTCTCCGTTCAAGCTCGAAGTGGCCGTGGAAGCCGAAGCCGGGACGCTCGACTCGCCGCCGCGCCGCTGCGCGTGCGGGTGAAACTGGCGCCCGAGTGCGGCGGATCGTTCGCCGGGACGGCCGGACGCTGCACCGCGGCGACCAAGCAGGCGAAGGTCACCAAGCGCAAGCTGAAGCGCCTCGAGAAGCGGATCCACAAGGTGCAGCGCAAGCTCCACGAGGGCCACGGCGCCCATCGGGCGGCGCTGGCGCGGAAGCTCCGCAAGCGGCGCGTCCATGAGCGCAAGCTGGCGAAGCGGCGCACGGCGGCGGCGCGGAGGATGCGGTATGCCCGTGATCCGGACGGCGCGGGCGCACGGCGGTGTGTCGCGGACCTTCCTTGCGGCGGCCATGCTGGCCCGGGCCCTGCTCGGCGCGGGAGCGCTCTCGAGGGCGGCCTCGGCGCGAGCCGCCGTGGTGCCCCGCATCGCCCACCTCGTCATCATCGTGATGGAGAACGAGAATGCCAAAGAGAGCTTCTCGGCCACCTCCCCGGCGCCCTACCTGGGAGAGACGATGCGCGCCGAAGGCGCCTACCTGCCGAATTACTACGGGATCGGCCACCAGAGCCTCGACAACTACCTGGCCCTGATCAGCGGCCAGCCGCCCAGCCTGTCGACCCAGGCCGACTGCCTGATCTACAGCGAAATGGTGGCGACTTCGATCCTGCCCAACGGCGTCGCGGTCGGCCGAGGCTGAGTCTTCCTGGCCTCGGTGCAGACGATCGCCAATCAGCTCGAAGACAGCGGCCATACCTGGCGCAGCTACAACCAGGACATGGCGGCGGGCGCCGCCGCGGGCGAATCGACGACCTGCCGCCATCCGACGATCGGCGAAATCGACCACACCCAGTCGCCGAGCGCGACCAATCAATACGCGGCCCACCACGACCCGTTCGTGTGCTTCCACTTGATCATCGACTAACGGGGCCTGCAACAGCAACGTCGTCGACCTGAGCAGGCTGCCGCAGGACCTGAAGAGCCTCTCGACCTCGCCCGAATACGCCTTCATCACGCCGGACCTCCGCTACGACGGCCACGAGGCAACCTGCGCCGACGGCACCTCGCCGGCGGGCTTCGCCGGGGTCAACGCCTTCCTCGAAGAATGGGTGCCGAGGATCAAGGCCTCCGCGGCCTATCAGGACCACGGCGCGATCATGGTCACCTTCGACGAGTCCGAGTCCGGGGTCGAATCGTGCTGCAACGAGATGTCCGGGCCGAACACCTTCAACAACGGCGGGGTCCAGCCCGGCAACGGCGGCGGCCGCGTCGGCGCGGTGATCGACTCGCCCTGCATCAAACCGGGCACGGTCACCCAGATTCCCTACAACCACTTCTCGGCGCTCCGCTGGACGGAGGACAACTGGAACCTCTCGCACCTCGCTGACGCGAGCACCGAAGGCCTCCGTCCCTTCGGCTCGGACATCTTCACCAACCCCGAATGCACCACCGGGCTCACCGGCCCGCTGGGCGGTGCGGACCCGGCGGCGCCACCGGCCTCGGTGGCCCGGCGACCCACCTGAAGATCACCCCGCGCAAAGTCAAGGTGACATCCTGCAGATGTTCCACCTGAGCCTCACCAGCGGCACCGTATCCTGCCGCGAAGCGGCGATCATCCGCTTCGCGGGACACAAGACCCACACCAGCCGCAAGGGCAAGGCTCGAATCAAGGCCCGCCTCCCGCATGGGGGCAAATTCACGGCCGTTGCCCGTCCGAAGGCCTGCAAACTCTCCAAAGCCACCGTCAACGCCGGGTAGGTGCGATCCGCTGGCCAGGGGGAACCCCCGCGTGCTCTGCGGCCATGAAGGGCGGGGCGGGGCGGGGCAGGCTCTCCGTCCTGGAT
>DAIQOT010000236.1:0-5950 GCA_036787695.1 Solirubrobacterales bacterium
AGTCCTTCGGCGTCGGCGTCGAGCGGACGTTCCCGCTGCACTCGCCGAAGATCGAAAAACTCGAGGTGGCGGCGCGCGGCGACGTGCGACGCGCCAAGCTCTACTACCTGCGCGGCAGGATCGGCAAGGCGGCTCGCGTCGCCGAGCGCCGTTGGGGTGTCGATGACGACATCCTCGGCAAAAAAGCGAAAGTGGCGGCGGTCGAGCCGGCCGCCGTGGACGCCGAGGGCGTGAGCCAGGAGGAGGTCGTGCCGACCGAGTCCGAGGCCGCCGCGGCGGAGGCGACCGAGGCCGAGGCGACGACGACGGATGAGGGGACCGTCGCCGAGACGCCGACCGAGACCGATGCAAGCACCGAGGAGACCGCTGAGTCAACGGAGCCCAAGGACGAGGAGCCGGCCAAAGCCGGTGACTCCGACGAGGACTCCGCGGGCTGAAACTCTCGCTGCCCAAGCCGAAGGGCAAAGCGGGCGGCCTGATCGAGTTGGTCGTGATCGTGGCGCTCGCCCTTGGGCTGGCGCTGGGGATCCAAGCATGGCTGGTGAAGCCCTACCAGATCCCCTCCGGTTCGATGGAACCGACCTTGGACGTCGGCCAGCGGGTCCTCGTCAATCGCTTCGTGTACCACCTGCACGAACCGAAGATCGGCAACATCGTCGTCTTCCATCCGCCGGAAGGCGCGGAGTCGGCGGCCGAGTGCGGAGTGTCGGTGCCGAACACCGAGCCCTGCCCGAAGGCGACGCCGGTCGAGTCGAGCCAGAACTTCATCAAGCGCGTGGTCGCGGTCGGCGGCGACACGCTGTCGATCAAAGACGGGCACCCGGTGGTGAACGGCGTCGAGAAGACCGACGAGCCTTATATACGTCCCTGCGGGAGCTCATATGTCTGCAACCTGCCGAAGACGATCACGATTCCCAAGGGCTTTTTCTTCATGATGGGGGACAACCGTGGGGAAAGCGACGACAGCCGTTACTGGGGGCCGGTGCCGAAGTCGTGGATCATCGGCGAGGCTTTCGCGACCTACTGGCCTCCGGACCGAATCGGCACCCTTTAGGCGCGCTTCGGACTTTTAGTCAAGAATCTCCGCCGTGAACCTCAGGATCCCGAAACCGAAGAGCAAAGCCGGCGGCCTGATCGAGCTGGTGGTGATCGTCGCCCTGGCCCTCGGGCTGGCGCTGGCGATCCAGGCCTGGATCGTGAAGCCGTACCAGATCCCCTCCGGGTCGATGGAGCCGACGCTCGATATCGGCCAGCGGGTCCTGGTGAACCGCTTCATCTACCACCTGCACGAACCGAAGGCCGGCGACATCGTCGTCTTCCACCCGCCCGAAGGCGCCGAGTCGGCGAGCGAATGCGGGGTGCTCGTGAAAAAGATGCAGCCGCTCGAAACAGGGGAGCCGTGCCCGAAACCGACCCCGGGCGAGTCGTCGCAGACGTTCATCAAGCGGATCGTCGCGGTCGGCGGCGACACGCTGTCGATCAAAGACGGGCACCCGGTGGTGAACGGCGTCGAGAAGACCGACGAGCCCTACATCAACCCCTGTGGCGGCGGTTATGAGTGCAATTTGCCGAAGACGATCACGATCCCGGCCGGTTCCTTCTTCATGATGGGGGACAACCGTGGCGAAAGTGATGACAGTCGTTACTGGGGCCCGGTCCCCAAGTCGTGGATCATCGGCGAGGCCTTCGCGACCTACTGGCCGCCGGATCGCATCGGCACCCTGTAGCGAGGGGGCGCCGCCGCGCCGAGCGGTGAGGCGGACCGACGACGCATGACAGGAAAACTCCACCAGCGTCGGCTGCGTCGCAGCCAGCGGCTCTTCGACTTCGATCGCGGGCTCGATCACCGCTTCGTCGCGGGCGCCGACGAGGCCGGGCGCGGCTGCCTGGCGGGCCCGCTGGTCGCCGCCGCCGTCCTCTTCGACTACGAGCGCCTCTCGGTCAGCGACCGGCGCATCCTCGGCGGCATCCACGACTCCAAGCAGATGACCGAGGAGGCGCGCCTGGAGATGTTCCCCTGCGTGCTGCGGGCGGCGGCGCGGACCAGCATCGTGATCCGCTCGGCGCCGGGGATCGACCGCCGCGGCCTCCACGTGACCAACTGCGAAGCGCTCGGCGACGCGCTGGCGCGCCTCGAGCCCGGGCCAGAGACGATCTGCCTCGTCGACGGCTTCCGGCTGCCGCGCTGCGAGGTGCCGCACCGCCGCGTCGTCGGCGGTGACCGCACCAGCGCCGCGATCGCCGCCGCCTCGGTCCTCGCCAAGGTGACCCGCGACCGCTACATGCACCAGGCCGCCGAGCGCTACCCCGGCTGGGGCTTCGAGAAGCACGTCGGCTACTCGAGCCCCGAGCACCGCGCGGCGATCGACGAGATCGGCATCTCCCCGCTTCATCGCCGCTCCTTCCAGAGCGTCGCCTACACCCAGCTCGGCCTGGACGGCGGCCTCGACGGCGAGTACGCCGACGAGATCCTGATCGAGGGCGAGCTGGAGGCACTAGAAGGCTCCAGTGATGTGCTCGAGGTCGAGGACTTCGTCATCGGGGCCGGCGAGGATGCCGACGGCGTCGAAGCGGATCTGGGCGTAGCGCGGCACTGAGTCGTCGGCGCGCCGCTCCGCCATCCAGGCGGCGGCGAGACGGCGCACCCGTGACTGCTTGCGCGGGGTGACCCAGAGGACCGGGCGATCGGGTCCGAACTGGCCGCCGGCGCGGACCGCCTTCACCTCGACGAAGACGAGGGCGCGACGGTCGAGGGCGACGATGTCGATCTCACCGAAGCGGGTGCGGGCGTTGCGCTCGACCATGTCGTAGCCGAGCAGCAGGAGGTGTTCGGCGGCGCGGGCCTCGGCAAGGCGGCCGGTGCGGAGGCGGTTGTAGGTCATGCGGCGATCGCCTCCTTGCCGAGCCAGCGTGGTCGCGGGCGGTGTGCGTCTACGTGGTCCATGGCTCGACCATGGCGGGTCCGCTGCCCCTTTTGGCGAGTGGGCACTCAATTGGCCCACTAACGGCACACAAGATTTTGTTTCCGCGCGCCACTCGCGCGCATTTCGCTCCTAGCGTGGCCTCCATGCTCGCCACCGCCCGAACCTTCACCCTCGACGGACTCGCCGCCCGGCCGGTCCGCGTCGAGATCGACGTCCACCGTGGGCTACCCGGCTTCACCATCGTCGGCCTGCCTGACGCCGCCGTGAGGGAGGCGCGCGAGCGGGTACGGGCGGCGCTGGTCAACTGCGGCTTCGAATTCCCGCTCTCGCGGATCGTCGTCAACTTGGCGCCCGCGAGCATGCGAAAGGCGGGGCCGGGGATGGACCTGGCGATCGCGGCGGCGCTGCTGTGTGCCTCGGGGCAACTGGAGTGGGAGGGGATGGACCGCTTCGCGCTCGCCGGCGAGCTGGCGCTCGACGGACAGGTGCGGCCGATCAACGGGGCGCTGGCGATCGCCGAGGCGGCGCGCGAGCGTGGGGCGGAGGCGATCGTGCTGCCGGCCGAGAACGGCCCCGAGGCGGCGCTCGCGGGCGGGGTGGAGGTGGTGCCGCTGACCAGCCTCGCCGGGCTGCCGGCGGTGGCCGACGGGGAGCGTGGGATCGAACCGGAGCCGTTGCGGCTGCCGCTCGGCCCGGCGTCAGGCGCGCCCGACCTCGCCGATCTGCGCGGCCAGCCGCACCTGCGCCACGCGCTCGAGGTCGCCGCGGCGGGAGGCCACAGCCTGCTCATGGTCGGGCCGCCCGGGGCGGGGAAGTCGCTGGCGGCGAGTCGGCTGCCCTCGATCCTGCCGCCGCTGGCCGACGCCGAGGCGCTCGAGGTGGCGCGGATCTTCAGCGCCACCGGACGGCTCGGCGCCGGGCTGCCGGCGGGTCGCCCGTTCCGCGCCCCGCACCACACGATCAGCGCCGCCGGGCTGATCGGCGGCGGCACGCCGCCGCGACCGGGCGAGGCGACCTTGGCGCATCGCGGAGTCTTGTTTCTGGACGAGCTCTGCGAGTTCCGACGCGAGGTGCTGGAGGGGCTGCGGGCGCCGCTCGAGGACGGCGAGGTGGTGATCGTGCGGGCGTCCGGCAGGCGGCGGCTGCCCTGCCGCTTCATGCTGGTCGCCGCCTCCAACCCGTGTCCGTGCGGGCGCGGCGAGGACGACCCCGACTGCACCTGCATGGGTGCCCAGGTCCAGCGCTACCAGGGCAAACTGAGCGGGGCGCTCGCCGATCGCATCGACCTGCTCGTCGCCGTCACCCAGCCCGCGGCGGAGGAGATCGGCGGTCCCCCCGGCGAGCCTTCGGCGGCGGTCCGCGATCGGGTCTGCGCGGCGCGCGAGCGCCAGGAAGCGCGGCTCGGCTCGGGACGTTCCAACGCCGAGATGACCCCGGCCGAGGTGCGCGACTGCGCCCTCGACCCCGCCGCCGCGTCGCTCCTCGCCGACCTCTACTCGCGCCGCCGACTGAGCGGCCGCGCCCACGACCGAGCGCTGCGTCTCGCCCGCACCGTCGCCGACCTGGCCGGCACTGAGCGGATCGGCGAAGGGGAGATGGCGCAGGCGCTCCAACTAAGAAGGAGGGACCGTGTCTGATTCGCGCCCATTGGAGCCGCTGGCCTGCGTCGATTGCCTGCGCCGCTCGTGGCTCCTCGCCGCGCTCGGCCCTTACATCGAGAAGGTGGCGACGGGGTCGGTCGGGCGGCGCTCGCCGGAACTGCTGCGGCTCGGCAACGAGGACCTGGTCGCGGTGGTCGCGCCGAACGACGGCAAACGCCTGATCGGGGCGGTGGCGGCTCGTGAGGAGGGCTGGTTCGCGGAGAAGCTGGCCGACGCCGGGTGCTGGGCGATATGCCGCCACGACGACCGATATCCGCACGGCCTCGCCGATGCCACCGACGCGCCCTGGGCGCTGATCGGCCGCGGCGACGTAATGCTCCTCGAGGACCTCGAGCCGGAGGCCGCGGTGACCGTGGTCGGCTCGCGCCGCGCCACCGGCTACGGGCGCCAGGTGGCGCGCGACCTCTCGCGGGAGCTGAGCGCCGCGGGGATGATCGTGGTCAGCGGCCTCGCCTTCGGGATCGACGCCTGCGCCCACCGCGGCGCCATCGACGCGGGCGGACCGACGATCGCGGTGCTGGGCTGCGGCCCCGACACCTCCTATCCGGCGGCGCACCGCTCGCTCTGGGGGCGGATCGCCGAGACCGGTGCGGTGATCTCCGAGCTGCCGCCCGGCGCGACGCCGTGGCGGTGGAGCTTCCCGGCGCGCAACCGCGTAATGGCGGCGCTCGCCGGGATGACCGTGGTGGTCGAGGCGGCCGCCCGCTCGGGGTCGCTGATCACCGCCGACCTCGCCGCCGAGCTGGGCCGCGACCTCGGCGCCGTCCCCGGGCCGGTTACCTCGCGCGCCTCGGCCGGCCCGAACGAACTGCTCGCCGGCGGCGCCTGCGTCGTCCGCGACGCCCAGGACGTGCTCGACGCGATGCTCGGCGCCGGCGTCCGCCCGTCCGCCCGCGGCGGCCCGCCCCTCGACCTCGAGCAATCCGCCGTCCTCGCCGCGGTCGAGGCGGGCGCCACGACCGCCGACGCCGTCGCGACGAACACCGGCCTGACCGCCGCCCAGGCCGCGACCGCCCTGACCCGGCTCGAGCTCCTCGGCTACCTCACCGCCTCGTCCGTCGGCACCTTTACCCGGACCACGCTGGCGTTCGGCGCATGACCAACATGGACGGTCAAGCGACGAACGCGCCCGCCGGCGTCGTCGCCTAGGCTCCAGCGATGAGTGAGAAAGTCGTACCCGCGGTGCTCTCGATCGCCGGCTCGGACTCGGGCGGCGGCGCCGGGATCCAGGCCGATCTGAAGGCGTTCGCGCGCTGCGGCGTGCACGGGATGACGGCGATCACCGCGATTACCGCGCAGAACACGGTCGGTGTCGAATCGGTCGAGATGGTGGCGCCGGAGATGATCGTCGCCCAGGTCCGCGCG
>DAIQOT010000237.1:0-5945 GCA_036787695.1 Solirubrobacterales bacterium
GGTGGTGAAGATCACCGAGGCGTTGCCGTAGCGGGAGGCGTTGACGCGCTCGATCGCGGTGTCGATGTCGGGGGCGCGGAGGACGGTCAGGACCGGCCCGAAGAGCTCCTCCTTGGCGGCGGGGGCGTCGTTGGGGACGCGGTCGAGGATCGTCGGGCCGAGATTGGCGCCGCCGGGGCCGGCGCTCGCGTCGCGGCCGTCGAGCACCGCCTCGGCGCCTTCGCCGAGCGCTCGCTCGATCTCCCCGGCGACCCGCTCGCGCGAGTCGCTCGAGACCAGCGGGCAGACGTCGGTCGATGCGTCGCCGCCGGCGCCGACGGTGAGCGCGCGGCTCGCCTCGACCACGGTCTGGAGGCTGCGGTCCTGCTCGGCCTCGTCGCCGACCAGCACCAGCAGCGAGCCGGCGAGGCAACGCTGGCCGGCGGCGCCGAAGGCCGAGGAGGTGACGCCGGCGGCGAGCACCGCGGGGTCGGCGTCGGGCATCGCGACCATCGCGTTCTTGGCTCCGCCGAGGGCTTGGGCGCGCTTGCCGCGCTCGGCCGCGCGGGTGGCCACATAGCGGGCGGTCTTCGCCGAGCCGACGAAGGAGATCGCGTCGATGTCGTCGGAGTCGATCAGCGCGTTGACCGCGTCGTGGGCGCCGTGGACGAGGTTGACGACGCCGGGCGGGAAGATCTCGTTCTCCTCGATCAACTCGAACATGCGGACCGAGGTCAGCGGGTCCTGCTCGGAGGGCTTCAGCACGAAGGTGTTGCCGCAGGCGACCGCGAAGGGCAGGAACCAGAGCGGGATCATCGCCGGGAAGTTGAACGGGGTGATCGCGCCGATCACGCCGACCGGCTGGCGGACCATCTCGACGTCGACGCCGCGGGCGACGCCTTCGAGGTTCTCGCCCTTCAGCAGGTGCGGGATCGCGATCGCGGCCTCAACCGACTCGATTCCCCGCCCGACCTCGCCGGCGGCGTCGTCGAGCGTCTTGCCCATGTCGCGGGTGACGAGCGCGGCGAGCTCGCCGCGGTGGGCGTCGAGGACCTCGCGGAGCGCCATCAGGTGGCGGGCGCGGACCTGCGGCGGGACCTCGCGCCACTCGCGCTGGGCGGCCTTGGCGGCGGCCGCGGCGGCGTTGACGGCGGCGGCGTCCGACAGCGGCACGTTGGCGAGCACCTCGCCGGTGGCGGGATCGCGATCGACGAGCGTCTCCACCGCGTCGACCTCGACCCACTGGCCGGCGACGTGGTTGCGGAGGGTGGTCACGGCAGGGGCGTCAAGCGTCGTGTCAGACATGTTCAACAGTGTGACAAGACGCCTCCGGCGCCGGCAAGAGACAGACCGGCAAGCCTTCGCGTTCGCAGTTATCCGCGGTATACAGGGGGAAAGTGCGAACGCGCCGGGCGGGGGCGGGTCAGACGTCGGAGGTGGCGGGGCTCCAGCCGATCGCCGGGGCGACGTGCTCGGCGACGTTGCGCAGCAGGTCGGCGTTGTAGTCGACGCCAAGCTGGTTCGGGACGGTCAGCAGGATCGTGTCGGCGAGGGCGACGGCGGCGTCGGCGGCGATCCGGTCGGGCTCGCCGGCGTAGGTCTTGCCGAAGCGGGCGAGGCCGCCGTCGAGGTAGCCGACGGTGTCGCCGCCGCCCGCCTCGCGGCCGAAGTAGGCGTTGTCGATGTCGCTGACGATCGGCATCACGCTGCGGCTGACCGAGATCCGCGGCCGCCGCTCCCAGCCCGCCTCGCGCCAGGCGTCGAGGTAGAGCTCGATCTGTTCGGCCTGCAGCTGGTCGAAGGGCACGCCGGTGTCCTCGGTGAGCAGCGTCGAGCTCATCAGGTTCATCCCCTGTTCGGCCGTCCAGACGCCGGTCTTGCGCGTCCCGGCACCCCACCAGATGCGCTCTGGCAGCGTCGCCGAGAGTGGTTGGATCGCGAGCCGGCCGATGCCGCCGGCCATGTTCGCGTCGGCCTGGACGAGCGGCGCTCCGGAGATCGCGGCGCGGAAGAGCTGGGTGTGCTGGCGGGCGACGTCGGCGTCGGTCTCCCCCTCGCCGGGGACGTAGCCGAACGCCTCGGAGCCGTGCAGCGCGGGCTCAGGCGAGCCGCGGCTGATCCCGAGCTGCAGCCGTTCGCCGCCGAGCAGGTCGGCGGCCGCCGCGTCCTCCGCCATGTAAAGGGGATTCTCATATCTCATGTCGATCACCCCGGTGCCGATCTCGATCCGGCTCGTCGCGGTGCCGATCGCGGCCAGTAGCGGGAACGGCGAGGCGAGCTGGCGGGCGAAGTGATGAACCCTGAAGAAGGCCCCGTCGATCCCGATCTCCTGCGCCGCGACCGCCAGTTCGACCGACTGCTTGAGCGCGTCCGCCCCGGTCTGCGTCCGCGACCCCTGCCCCCGCGACCAGTGGCCGAAGCTGAGGAAGCCGATGCGCTTGCGATGCGGTCCGTCGTCGCTCATCAAATGATCGTCGCAGGCGCGACGCCCCGACGGGGAAGCCGGCGCCTGAAGCCAAGAGAAATGACGAAAAGGGCCGCGAGCCGACCAGGCGCGCTCGCGAGCGTGCGGACTGACCAAGCAGGGCGCCGAGGATGCGAGACCCGCGTAGCGGCGCTACGTGGGCCGAGAAGAGGCGGCGAACTGCGCCGTGTCAGACGTGCGGTCGCGCCGCGACTCGCCGGGGAGCGGCCCGACTTAGCTGTGGACGATGAAGACGCTGCGCTTGCTGTGCTGGGCGACGGCGCCGGAGACGCTCCCCAGCAGCACGTGTTTGATGCCCGAGAGGCCGCGGGAGCCGAGGGCGATCAGGGAGACGTCGTGCTCCTCGGCGGCGTCGACGATCTGGGCCCAGACCGGGCCGCCTTCGGCGATCGCGGTGCTCGGGTCGAGGCCGAGGCCACGGGCGCGCTCGGCGCCCTTCTCGGCCATGTCGTTGGCGCTTTTGCGCGCCGAGTCGACGAGGACTTCCATCGTCTCGGGCTCGATCGGGACGCCGGCGGAACCGGCGAAGGGAATCCGGTCGAGCTCCTCGGTGACGACCAGGATCACGACCTTGCGGCCGGCGAACTCGGCGGCGACCTTGTCGATCGCGGCGTCGGCGCAGCCGGAGCCGTCGTAGGCGATCAGGATCGGGGCGAGGTCGGCCATCGGGTGGGGAATCTAGATGAAAGGGGCCGCCGGCAGACGGCCCCTCCCATCAGCCGGCGAGCCGACCGTCCGCGCGGCGGCCCACCGGGAGCTTCCGAGCATTGCCGCCATCTCTGGCAGTGAAGCTCGGAAACACGCTTGGATCAGCTCGCCGCGGCGTCCATCTGGCGCAGCTCGTCCTCGTAGGAGACGGCGAAGCGACGCAGCTGCCCGCTCTCCTCGACCGAGTAGCTGCCCATCCGCAGCAGCGGCGGCGAGTAGGCGTGGATCGTCACCGCCGGGCCCTCCCCCGCGTGCAGCACGCGGTGGATGTCGGAGGCGCCGAAGCTGAACGACGAGCCGGCGCGGGCGGTCCGGGCGATCGGCGAGTCGACGCCTCGTCCCAGCACCAGCCGCTCCTCGCGCACGGCCCCCGCGGCGACGGCGACGGCGCCGGCCGAGAGGTCGTGATCGTGGAAGCCGGTGTCGTGGTCACGCGACCAGCAGAGCAGCCAGACGTCGAGGTGCTCGTCGCGGACGAGCTCGGCGTAGGTCCGGTGATCCTGGTGGTGGGACACGTGTTCCGACCAGAGCTCCTTACGCGCGGCGATCTGACAGGCGACGGCCTGCAGCTCGTTCTCGGTGAGGTCACGGCCGTACGGCCGCATGAGGTCCTCGTAGTGCGTATTCACGCGAGGGCTCCTTTCGGTTGTTGGTTGAAAAGCCGGGCGGGGTTCGTCGCCAGGAGGGCGACGCGAAGGTCGGGGTCGAGGCCGGCGGGGCCGGGGTCGACGACGGGGCGGTCGGAGCCGAAGACGAGCTGCGCGGGGCCGACAGCCTCGGTCATCGCTCCCAGCATGCGCGGGCCGTAGGAGGAGGTGTCGTAGAAGACGAGCGGGTCGGGGTCCGGGACGGGCGAGCCGCTGCGGGCGGCGTAGCGCTCGAGTTGCAGCGGGGCGCCGCCGGCGAGCATCGCGAAGAGGACGCGCAGGCGCGGGTGGTCGGCGCGGCCGGCGTGGAGGAAGGCGAACCAGGCGGCCTGCATCTGGGCGACGTAGTCGGTGAGGGCCGGCCACCAGACCGGCGGCGGTGTGGCGCCGGCGACCGGCGCGGGGCGACCGGTGGCGGGCCAGCCGACCGGGCCCGGGTGGACGAAGAGCGGCGCGTCGAGGGCTTCGAGGCGGGCGAGCAGCGGGCCGACGGCGGCGAGCGAGTCGAGGTCGGCGAGGGCCGGGGCGGGCAGGGTGATGCCGACCCGGCCGCGGTTGATGGCGGCGTCGACCTCGAACGGGTCCGGGGACTCGAGCTGGACGGCGCCCCAGCCGGAGAACTCGGCGGGAAGGTCGTCGAGGCCCTGGTGGTGGGCCTCGATCAGCTCCAGTGCCTGATCGCCGGGGAGCGACTCGACCCCGAGCGCCGTCGAGAGCGCGACCAGCGCCCGGTCCACCCCGTCCTCGGCGAGCGCGGCGGCGCGGCCGGCGACGTCGGTGGCGTCGAAGGCGAGGACGCTGTCGGGCTCGGCGGGGACGCGGAAGGTCCACCCCTCGCGGCGACCGATCAGCATCGGCGCCTCGGTGCGGCGCGCGAGCGCCTCGACCAACGGCTCGCCGAGTAGGTGCTGGTGGACGTCGACGGTCGGCGGGACCGACTCCGTGGCCGGCGGCGCGACGACGGGCGCTACCGCTGCCGTGCTCATCTGTCGCCTGCCTGACTCATTGTTGAGTTAGCTTATCAAGAAGCTTGACTTAATGCGACCCAATCGCACAAATCGGCCGGCGCGGAACGCTTTCGCGGCCTGGCGACTGGCGGCGGCGAGCAAGCCCCTATATAAGGACCCATGCCCGCGCCCTGGCCACAGACCCCGCCGACGGCCGCCGACCGGGCCGCCTACGCGGACGCCGAGCCGCGGCCGTTCTGGCTCGCCGAGCTACCCGCGCGCGAGTCGTCCCCGCCTCTGCGCGGCGCCGTCGAGGCCGACCTCTGCATCGTCGGCGGCGGCTTCACCGGGCTCTGGGCCGCGCTCCACGCGAAGGCCGACGACCCCGGCCGCGAGGTGATGCTGCTCGAGGCGGAGACGATCGGCTTCGGCGCCAGTGGCCGCAACGGCGGTTTCGCGATCGGCTCGCTGACCCATGGGCTGGAGAACGGGCTGGCCCGCTTCGGCGACGAGATCGAGCTGCTGGAGCGGCTCGGCCGGGAGAACCTGGCGGGGTACGTCGCCGACCTCGAGCGCCACGGGATCGACTGCGATTACGAGCCGACCGGCGAGCTGACCCCGAGCGTCGCCGCCTACCAGGACGGTTGGGCGGCCGAGACGGCGGAGCTCTACGGCCGCTTCGGCTACGACGTCGAGGTCTTCGCCGACGCCGCCGCGATGCGCGCCGAGGTCGACTCGCCGCTCTACCGCGGCGGCGCCTGGGTGAAGGACGCCGGTGGCGTGCTCGATCCGGCGAAGTTGGCGCTCGGGCTCTACGAGGCGGCGCGCCGAGCGGGCGTCCGCGTATATGAGGGCACGCCAGTCGAGGCGATCAAGGACCAGGCCCGGACCGGCGCCCCGGGCCCGCCCGGCGGTCGAGTCGCGCCCGCCGCGCCCGCAGGCCGGCCGGTCGTGGTCGTCACGCCCACCGGCACCGTCACCGCGCGGCGCGTCGTCGTCGGAACGAGCGCCTACCCCTCCCCGGTTCGCTCGGTGCGCCGTTACATCGCCCCCGTCTACGACTACGCGTTGATGAGCGAGCCGCTCTCGCCGGAGCAATTGCGGGCGATCGGCTGGGGCCGGCGGCAGGGGATCGGCGACGGCGGCAACCGCTTCCACTACTACCGTCTGAGCGCCGAC
>DAIQOT010000238.1:0-5940 GCA_036787695.1 Solirubrobacterales bacterium
CCGCCGCGCCCGCCGTCCCCGCACCGTCGACATCACCGGCGCCGACCTCCGCCGCACCGTCGCCCTCGTCCACCGCCAAGACGGCCCCCGCTCCGCCGCCGCCCGCGCCTTCTTCGACCTCGCCGCCGTCCCGCTGCCGGCACCGGTCTGAGAAGGAGCGGCTCAGCCCGCGCGGCGGGCGACGATCACGGCGAGGCGGTGGTTCTTCCAGAGGCAGTCGACGTCGGCGAAGCCCGCCTCGCGCAGCCAGCCGAGCTGGTGCTCGACCGAGGCGGTGCGGTCGTGGCGCATCCGCTCGACCGCGCCGAGCCACTCCTCGTCGGTGGTGCCGGCCGCCTTCGCCTCGCGCTCGTGCCAGCGTTCGTAGGCGTCGTCGAAGAAGGCGGTCGGGCCGGAGACCTGCTCGGCGTTGACGAAGACGCCGCCCGGCCAGAGCCCCTCATGCAGCCGACCAAATAGCTCCAGCTTCCGCGCGTCGTCGAGGTGGTGGATCGCGAGCGCGCTGACGATCGCGTCCCAGGGCTCCTCGCCCGGCAGCGGGTCGGTGAAGTCGGACTGGACGTAGCTCACCCGCTCGCCGAAGGTCCCGCGCGCCTGCTCGAGCATCCCCGCGGCGCCGTCGTGCAGGGTCAGCTCGGCGTCCGGGTAGGCGGCGAGGACGTGGCCGGACAGCAGCCCGGTGCCGGCACCGAGGTCGAGCACGCGGCGCACATCCCGCCGGGCCAGGCCGAGCGCCTCGACGGCGGTCCCGTAGAAGGCGTCGTAGTCGGGCACGACGCGGCGGCGGACGGCCTCGTACTCGGCCGATATTCCATGAAATTGGGCGACTGCTCCTCTGCTCATGGCGTCCAAGATAACAGACAGACATCCGTTATGAGTGGTCGTTTGGGCGGCGCGTGACCCTGGGTAATGTGCCCGCCGTGGCCTCGCCGCCCTCATCCGAGAAGCCCCGCGTCGCCGTTCGCGAGAGCGCCTTCGAGTACCTGCGCGAAGTCGCTCCCGCCGGCGTCGAGGTGGTTCTGCTCGACGACGACCTCGACCTCGAGACCGTCGACTTCCTCGTCCCCGCCCACAGCGACAAGGGGACGCTCGAGGCGCTGCCAGGGCTGACCCGCGTCGCCGTCGTGCAGACGATCTCGGCCGGCACCGACTGGGTCGAGGGACGCGTGCCGCCTCAGGCGACGCTCTGCAACGCGCGCGGAACCCGCGACCGGCCGGTCGCCGAGTGGGTGATGGGGGCGTTGCTCGGCGTCTCCTCGCGGATCCTCGAAGGCGCGTCGGCGACGAGCTGGAGCAAACTCGAACTCGAAGACCTGGAGAGCTGGACCGTCCTGATCGTCGGCATGGGCTCGATCGGCCGCCAGGTCGCCGCCTTCCTCGAGCCGATCGGAGCGCGCGTCGTCGGCGTCGCCTCCCGCGCCCGGGACGACCTCCACGGAATCAACGAGCTCCCGGCCCTCCTGCCAAGCGCCGACGCGGTCGTCGTCCTCGCCCCGCTCACCGACGACACCCGCGGCCTGATCGGCGCCGCCGAGCTGACGGCGATGCGCGACGGCGCGCTGCTCGTCAACGCCGCTCGCGGCGCGGTGGTCGACACCGAGGCGCTCGTCGCCGAGGTCACCACCGGCCGCCTGCGCGCCGTGCTCGACGTCACCGACCCCGAGCCCCTGCCCGACGGCCACCCGCTCTGGACCGCCCCTGGCGTCCTCTCGATCACTCCCCACATCGCCGGCGACTCGCCGCTCGGCCACCGCCGCGCGATCGACTTCGCCGCCCGTCAGATCGCCCGCTGGCTGGCGGGCGAAGAGCTCGAGAACGTCGTCCCCCACTAGGCCGTGTGGAGCTTTACCGTCCCTATGCGACGGAAAGTTTCCACGGCCCGCCTCGTCTCGACGTCGGGCGAACCTTGTTGGCCGAAGTTGTGTTGACTGGTGAGATGGGCTGGCGCTGGGGAGAGTCGAGACGGAAGTGGCGCGCGCGGTGGACGCTGCGGGCTCTCTTGCCGTGCCTCGCGCTCCTGCTCGTTGGCATGTCGACCTCGGGGGCGGCGGCCGCGCCGATCTTCACGCGCGATGCCTCGGCGCCCCTCACGATCCCCGGCACGCCGCCCGCCCCGCGGGCGTCCGACGGCGTCGCCGCGCTTGGTCTCGGCCTGCTCGGCAAGCTGCCGCCGGGCAACGCGGTGATCTCGCCGGACAGCGTCGCCACCGCGCTGGCGTTGGTCGGGACCGGCGCGGCGGGACCGACCGCGGATCAGATCGCCAGCACGCTGGGACTGAACACCGGCGTCCCGGGTGCCTTCGACGACGTCGGGCGACTGCAGCGAGCGATCGCAAGCGTGCAGGCGCGCGCCGCCACCGGACATCCCGGCGCTCCCACCCTGACGATCGCCAACGGCCTGTTCGTGCAGTCGGGCTTCGCGCTGAAGCCGGACTTCGTCGACGGGCTGAGCGAAGGCTTCGGCGCCGCTCCCGAAAGCGTCGACTTCGAACACGATGCCCCCGGCGCGGTCGCCGCGATCAACTCGTGGACCAGCGCCCACACCAACGGCGTGATCCCAAAACTGTTCTCCGAACTCTCGTCGGAAACGCGCCTCGTCCTCGCCAACGCCGTCTACCTGAAGGCGAAGTGGCGCCACGAATTCGAGAATTCCGCCACCCATCCCGCGCCGTTTCACCGGACCGGGGGAGACGTCACCGCCGAATTCATGCACCAGGAGAACCGGTTCCTCTACGGCTCCGGGCCGGGGTACCAGGCGGTCGACCTGCCCTACCGCGGGTCGAAGCTGTCGATGACGGTCGTGCTGCCGACCGGCGCTGGGAGTGTCGGCGCGCTTGAACGCCGGCTCCGCAAGGGCGGCCTGGGACCGGTGGTCCACAAGCTCTCTCTCGCCACCGTCAACCTGACCCTGCCGCGCTTTCACCTCGACACCGAAGCCTCACTCAACTCCGCGCTCGAAGCGCTCGGGATGAAGCTCCCGTTCAGCGAAGGCGCCGACTTCTCCGGTATCACCTCGGCCGCCCCGCTGCATGTCGGCGAAGTCCGCCACGTCGCCGACATCAAGGTCGACGAAGAAGGCACCGAAGCGGCGGCGGCGACCGGCGTCACGGTGGAAGTGGAGTCGGCGCCCGCGTGGCCGCAGCCGATAGTCACCTTCAAGGCCGACCACCCGTTCCTCTTCTTCGTCCGCGACGACAAGACCGGCGCGGTCCTCTTCGCCGGGCGCCTGACGAACCCGGCCGCCGCGCGGGACTGACCCCGCAGGGGACCTAGGTCCCTTGGAAGTTCCTGGGCGCGCCTAGATGCTCCCGCGTCCCCGAGCTTCGCGCCACCGGTTGCAAAGCCGGGCTCGAGTCGGAGAGGATCGGCTCGAAGGTCCGCTTGAAGCTCCCTGGGACGGGTCACGGGAGAGGCCCCGCCCAAGCACTTACGCCAACCAACACAAGGAGTCCTAGATGTCTCACCCGCGCCGACTCGGCGCCGCGTTGCTCGCAGCGCTCGCCGCAGTCGCCTCACTCGTCATCGTCGCCGCGCCGGCAGGCGCCGCCGGCCCGCCGCTTCCCGTCGCCGCCAACGGCAACACGGTGGAAGTCGTCGCCACCGGCGTCCCGACCCCGACCGCGTTCGCCTTCAGCGGCAGCACCGTCTTCGCCGGCTCCGGCCCGAGCGAGACGAAAGGCGCCGGCCCCGGCGGCCTCTTCACCGTCGCCGACGGCAAGGCGACCAGACTTCCCGGCTCGCCGCCGGTCGTCTTCGGCCTCGCCTGGAAGGGCAGCTCGCTCTACGTCTCGACCGGCCTCTCGATCCTCGCGATGAGCGGCTGGGACGGCACCAAGTTCGCCTCGACCAAGACCGTCTACCAGTCCAAGGAAAAGGGCTTCGCCGGCTTCAACGGCCTCGCCTTCGGTCCCGAAGGCCGCCTCTACGCGGGCCTCTCGCTGAACGCCAAGTACGACCATTCGCAGAACCCCTTCGAACCGTCCCAGGCAGTCGTCTCGATGACCGCCGCCGGCAAGGGGATGAAGGTCGTCGCCGAAGGGCTGCGCCAGCCGTTCCAGATGGTCTTCCCGCAGGGCTCGAAGTACCCGTGGGTGACCGTCCTCTCGCAGGACGCGGGCAAGGGCAAGGTCCCCGACGACGAGGTCGTGCAGGCCAAGCCGGGACAGAACTATGGCTTCCCGACCTGCACCTGGCCCGCCGCCAGCGCCAAGGTCTGCAAGGGCTTCGACGAGCCGGCGATCCTGCTGCCGCCGCACTCCTCGCCGATGGGCATCGGCGCGATCGGCAACACGTTCTACGTGTCGCTGTTCGGCGGCGCCCAGGGCAAGGGCCCGGAAGTCGTGACGATGTCGAAGAAGGGCCAGCCGTTCCCCTTCCTCACCGGCTTCGCCGCCCCGACGATCGCGCTCGGCGTGAACGACGGGAGCGTCTACGTCGGTGACCTGACCGGCACGATCTACAAGGTCGCCGCCAAGTAGCGACCCCCGAGGCCGCGCCTCCTCCGGGGGCGCGGCCTCCCCTGCATAGGGGACCTAGGCCCCCGGTCGAAGTAGACCCAGGCCCATCGGCAACTCCCACATGGTTTGATTCCTCCCACTTCTTGGAGAGATTTTGATGTGGGATCCCTGAACAAAACGGCGCTGACGAACGCGGGGACCCGCAGGCGCCTGCGGCCCGGCGGGGCGGTGTTCGGCCCGGCGCTGGCCCAGATCCTCGCCGCCGCGCTGCTCCTCGCCGGGATCGAGGTCGCGCTGATGGCCGACGGCCCGATCTCCTCGATCTGGCAGATCTACCTCTTCCCGGCCTACGGCCTGCTCTACATCTTCACCGGCCTATTCGCCTGGGCGCGCCGGCCGAGTAACGGGATGGGCGCGCTGATCGTCGCCGGCGGTTTCACCTGGCTCGCCGCGGGCCTGCCCAACACCGACATCCCGAGCCTGATCGCGATCGGCCTGATCGTCGCCACGCTGCCGCTGGCGGTGATCGTCCACCTCCTCCACGCCTTCCCCTCAGGGCGCCTGCGGGGACGCGCCAGCAAGTGGACCGTCGCGGTCGGCTACTTCGTCGTCCTGATCCTGCAGACGCCGATCTACCTCTGGGGGCAGGGCGAGAAGGGCGGGCCGACGACGGTCCTGGAGATCGCCGACGACCACACCCTCAGCCACATCGGCCAGTACCTGCAGGCGGCGGTCGGCGCCGCGGTGATGATCTCGACGGCGATCATCCTCACCAGCCGCCTCCGCCGCACCGAGCCCTCGCGCCGCCGCGTCGTCGCCCCGCTGATGATCTACGGCAGCCTCGCCGTCCTCTTCGTGCCGCTCTCCAGCTTCATCGGTGAGACCTGGATGCCGCAGTGGTCGCTCGGCATCGCCTTTGGCCAGCTGACCGTGATGGCGGGCGTCCCGGTGGCGTTCGTCGCCGTGGTGCTGAGCGGCGGCTTCGCCGCCAGCGGCGAGGTGCACGAGCTGGGCGCGACGCTCGATGCCGAGGAGGGTCGTCCGGGGCTGCGGCAGGCGCTTCGCGACGTGCTCGGCGACCCGCACCTCGACCTCCTCTTCCGCGTCGACGGCCCGGACCGCTACGTCGACCGCGAGGGCGCCGCGGCCGAGCCGCCGCCGCCCGGCGCCGACCGCCGGCTGGTCGAGGTGACGGTGGGGGAGCGGCTGGTCGGGGCGATCGTCTACGACGCGAACCTGATCGCTGAACGCGGCCTGGTCGAGGACGCCGCCCGCGTCACCGCCCTGGCGATCGACAACGAGCGCCTCACCGTCGAGCTGCGCGCCGGCCGCGAGCGGCTGCGCGTCTCCCGCGCGCGGGTGATCGAGGCGACCGACGCCGAGCGCAGGCGGATCGCCCGCGACCTCCACGACGGCCTGCAGATGCGGCTCGTCCTGCTGGCGATGATGGCCGACCGGCCGGGGGGCGGCCCCGAGACCCTGG
>DAIQOT010000239.1:0-5899 GCA_036787695.1 Solirubrobacterales bacterium
TCCGGGGAGGGCCGTCCGGGGAAGCCTCGGCGGAACAACAGCGGGGAGGTTCCGCCGAGGCTTCCCCGGCCGGCCCGTCACGGTGCCGCAGGATAGATTCACGCGATGGGAGCAGATCGACAGCCGGTGGTCCGCGTACAGGCGGAAGCGAACGGCCTCACCGTCCTCACGCTCGACAGCCCGCCGCTGAACCTCTTCGACCGGGCGATGATCGACGACCTCGGGGTCGCGATCCGGGCGTTGGCCGAGGAGCCGCCGCGCGCGGTCCTGATCAACGCCGAGGGACGCGCCGTCTCCGGCGGCGTCGACGTCCACGTCTTCGACGGGCTGACCCCGGAGACGGGGGCGGCGCTCTGGACCGAACTGCTGGCGCTCATCGACGCGATCGAAGAGCTGCCCGCGCCGGTCGTCTTCGCCGCCCACGCGCTGACCCTGACCGCCGCGTTCGAGCTGGCGCTCGCCTGCGACCTGATCGTCGCCACCCCCGGCGCCCGCTTCGGGCTGGTCGAGAAAGTCGTCGGCCTGACCCCGTCGATGGGCGGCACCCAGAGGCTCGCCGAGCGCGCCGGATCCGGCCGCGCCCGCCAGTTCGTCATGCGCGGGGACCTCTTCGACGCGGTCGAGCTGGAGCGCTGGGGCGTCGTCAACGAGATCTATGCGGAGGAGGAGTTCGCGGCGCTCTCGCGGGCGCTCGCCGATGAGCTCGCCGCCGGCCCGACCAAGGCCCACGCGATGACCAAGCGGATCCTGCGGCGCTTCCGCGAGGGCGGCGTCCCGGCGGCCGACGAGGCGGTGCGGACCGAGGCGGCGGAGCTGTTCGCGACCGAGGACCTGCGGAACGCCGTGCGGGTTTTCCTCGAGCACGGCGGTCCGGGGCACGCGGAGTTCAACGGCCGGTAGGCCCGCCGGGCGAGTTCGCACTTTCGGCCGCATAGGGCCCGTAACTGCGAACGCGCTCGTGCCCGCGCGGCCCGGGTAGGGTGTCGCGATGGACATCGACTTCGACCAGGTCGCGAAGGGCATGGCGATCGCCGTGCCCTACATCGCCCACATGGGGATCGAGGTCACGTCGATGTCGGAGGGCGAGGCGACGGCGGTCCTGCCCGACCGCCCCGAGCTCCACAACCACGTCGGCAGCCAGCACGCCGGGGCGCTCTTCGGGGTCGCCGAGACGGCGAGCGGGGCGGCCTTCGTCGGCGCCTTCGCCGCGCGGATGGGCGACGTGACGCCGCTCGCGCGCAGCGCCGAGATCGCCTACTCGAAGGTCGCCCGCGGCCCGATCGAGGCGAAGGCGCGGCTGACCAGGCCCGCCGTCGACGCGCTCGCCACCCTCGACGCCGAGGGCCGCGTCGACTTCTCGGTCGAGGTCGAGCTGACCGACGCCGAGGGTGCCACCGTCGCCACCGCGACGGTCGACTGGAACGTCAAGCTCAAAGACCCAGAGTCCTGAGCAGCAAAGGAGGGACGATGGCCGCGATCCGGATGACGGGGGTGGACGTGTGGCGCTGGGTCGCCGCCGAGGAGCGCCGCGCGGTGCTCCTGCACGGGGTGAACTGGACGGTCGAGCGGGGCGAGCACTGGGTGGTCCTCGGCCCGAACGGGGCCGGCAAGACGACGCTGCTCAGCATGGCGGCGGCGTTCTCGCATCCCTCGGAGGGGACGGTCGAGGTGCTCGGGCAGACGCTCGGCGCGGTCGACATGCGGACGCTGCGCGAGTCGATCGGGACGCTCGAGCCGGCGCTCTCGCGGCGGATCCACGGCCGCTACAACGGCTTCGAGGTGGTGCTGACCGGGGCGACGGGGAGCATCGCGCTCCTCCACGACCGGGTCACCGACGACGATCGCGCCCGGGCCGACCGCCTGATCGGTGAAATCGGCGTCGACCAACTACGCGAGCGCCGCTTCGAAGACTGCTCGCAGGGGGAGCGCCAGCGCCTCCTCCTCGCCCGGTCGCTGATGGACGAACCCCAGTTGCTGCTCCTCGACGAGCCGACCACGGGCCTCGACCTACCTTCCCGCGAGCGCCTGATCGCCTCCCTCGACACGATGGCCGAAGCCAACCTCGACCTGCCCACGGTCATCGTCACCCACCACCTCGAGGAGATCCCCTCGACCACCACCCACGCCCTTCTCCTCCGCGACGGCGGCATCGTCGCGGCCGGCCAGATCGCCGCTGTCCTCACCTCCCAGGCGGTCTCCGAGACCTTCGACATCGAGGTCCAGGTCGCCCACAACGCCGGCCGCTGGGCCGCGATGGTCGTCCGCGACTAGAAACTCCGTCCGCGTCGCTCGCCAGTTTGCCGGCGCTGGCCATAATACTCAGCGGCCGATGAACGATCGACGCGCCCTGCCTCTGGTCTTCCTCGCCGCGGCGACCCTTCTCGCGGTCGCTTTCTGCGCCCCGGCGGGTGCCTCCGCGGCGGTCGATCCCTACTTACCGGCGGTCGAATCCGGCGTTGGCGCCGACCCCGTCGCGGTCGCCGCCGGGGACCTGAATGGAGACGGGAAGCCGGACCTCGTCGTCGCGAACAAGTCCGATGACACCATCTCGGTCCTTCTGGGGGAAGGTGGCGGAGTCTTCGCGCCGGCGGTCCAATATCCCGTCGGACTCTTGCCGTCGTCGATCGCGATCGGCGACCTCGACGGCGACGGTATCCCCGATCTCGTGGTGACGAACGAACTCTCGAACGACGTCTCGGTCTTCCGTGGAGCCGGCAACGGTTCGTTCACCTTCGCCGGCAACTCACCGGTCGGGCTCTCGCCGTCTTCGGTCGCGATCGCCGACCTCGACGGCGACGGCATCCCCGACCTGGTGGTGACGAACGCGGGCTCCGACACCGTCTCGATCCTCCACGGCCGGGTCGGCGGAACCCTCGCCCCCGCCGTCGAACTACCCGTCGGCGCCGCACCCGCATCGGTCGCGGTCGGTGACCTGAACGGCGACGGCATCCCTGACCTCGCGGTGGCGAACGAGGATTCGAACAACGTCTCGATCCTGCTCGGCAAGGAAGGCGGCGCCTTTCAATCGGCCGCTGACCTCGCGGTCGGGGAAGGCCCGAGGTCGATCGCGATCGGTGCGCTTGAAGAGGACAACGGCCCCGATCTGGTCACCGCGAACTCGGGGTCGGACAACGTCTCGATCCTCGGCGGCCACGGAAACGGCACCTTCGCGCCTGCCGTCGACTACGCCGTCGGCGAAGAACCACTCTCGGTGGCAGTCGCCGATCTCAACGGGGACCCTGTCCCCGACCTCGTCGTCGCCAACGCGGGAGCGGGCTCCGTCTCGGTGCTCCACGGCGACCTCACCGGTTCCCGGGGCACTTTCGACAGGGTCACCGAAACGGCGGTGGCCGGCAGGCCCACGGCTGTCGCGGCCGCCGACCTGAACGGCGACGCGGTCCCAGACCTCGCGGTGGTGAACTCAACTGGCGACGCTGTCCAGGTGCTGGTCGCCAAGCCCAACCCGGAGATCACCTGGCACCTGAACCACCCCGGCCAGTTCGGCGAAAGCGTGACCGGCACGATCTCCGTGGAAGGGGGAAGCGCGCCCACCGGTTCGATCGTCTTCAGCGCCTACGAATCCCCCGAACCGACCTACGTCTGCACCCGCAAGGTGTGGACCTCCGGACCGGTCTCGGTCGAAGGCGACGGCACCTACGCGTTGCCGGAAGCCCTCACGCCCCTCGCGGTCGGTTCTTATCGGATCGTCGCCGAATACTCGGGTGACGCCAAAAACGCTCCCGTGACCGTCTCGTGTGGTTTCGAAGCGCCGCTCATCATCATCAATCGCGTCGTTCCGTCCTTCACCGTCGAAGCCGCTCCGCTCGAAGCGGGCCTCGGGGACCCGGTCACGCTCACCGCCGAAGTCGCCGACCCCGGGAATGGGGTGAGGCCAAGCGGCGAAGTCTTGTTTCTCGCGCTGGGCAGAGTGGTCGGGTCGGCGGCGATCGGGGCTGACGGAATCGCCACGACCGTCACCGAATCGCTCCCCGTGGGGGTCGACCAGGTGGACCTCCAGTACGGCGGAGACGCGAACTACACCCTGGGCGTCGGCCGCGGCCCGACGGTCACCGTCAACGCGCCGCCGGTCGCGGAGCTGTTCGGCCTGGCGAGTGGGGGGGGTCTACGCGCTCGATACGGAAGTGACGGTCCTTTTCTCCTGCACCGTTCCGCCGTTCGGCAAACCGATCGAATCGTGCACCGACTCCAACGGCCAGAGCGCGAGCGAATCCTTCGGAAGCCTGAACGGGACGGGGAAGCTCGACACCTCGACCGCGGGCGAATTCACCTACAGCGTCACCGCGCGCGCCGACGATGGCCAGGAGGGGACGCGGTCGATCACCTACACGGTCCTGAAAGCGGAACCGACCTTGACCTCGCAGGTCCGCTCTTCCTTCGTCACCGTCGGGGAACCGATCGCCGGCACCGCGACCTTCACCGGCGGCCACTCGCCCGGCGGCTCGATCGGCTTCACGGTCTACGGGCCCGACGACCCGACCTGCGGCGGCCCGCCGGCCTTCGAATCCGTGCCGGTGCCGATTGCCGCGGAAGTCGGATCGCCGTCGTTCGTCCCCGCCGAAGCGGGCACCTACCGGCTCGTCGCGACCTACTCCGGGGACGTCGACAACCAGGCGGTGGCGTCCGACTGCGGCGATGCGGCCGCGGCGGTCACGGTCACCGCCCGCCAGGTCGGCTCGGCGGGTGGCCAGGGCAGCCCGCCGGCCTCGCCGGAGACCTCACCGCCGGCCGGCACTCCGTCTCCGCCCGCGGCGCCGCCGAAGGTCAATCTCACCTACAGCCCCGACAAGCCGCACTCCCCCGATCCCCGGGGCGGCCCGCGCTGGACCTTCCGCTGGGCACCCGGCGCACCGGGGACGACCTCTCGCTGCCGCCTCGACCGCAGTCGCTTCACCCCTTGCACCTCGCCGCAGATCTATCACGGCCTGCAGCGCGGGAAGCACGTCTTCACCGTCCGCTCGATCGCCTCAGACGGCCAGGAATCGCCGCCGCGAACGGTCCACTTCATCGTCGGCCGGCGCCGATAGCCCCCCGACCGCTGGGCCGCGATCTTCGTCCCTAGCTAGAATCTCCGCCTCCCGCGGAACGGTCGCACACCCGTGCACCCACCTCCGCCGGCATGCGCCCGTAGCTCAGCCGGATAGAGCGTCGGTCTACGAAACCGAAGGTCATTGGTTCGAATCCAATCGGGCGCATTCGGTCTAGGTGGAGGTGGTGTTGGAGCCGCGCTTTCCCGGTGCACAGCCGAGCGTTCGGCGTGGCGCCTACCAGCGTTCCGCAGGTGGCCTCTCTCGCTCCGCCGCGTTTTCCGAGCGCTTCTCATCGGGGCTCCTTGCAGGGTGCGGTCCCGGTTCGTTAGGTGCAGGGCAGCGCGACTTTGCGCAAATCACCTTCCGTGCTCGGGTAGATTCAGTTCAATGAAGAGAAATCCGACAACTCTGCGTGCGGCGTTGCGGCGGAGGCGAGCAAGGTCCCCCGTCGCCGTCACGAGCGCATCCGAGGTGCAAGCGCCAGCGATTACGGAGTCGACGGGGTGGGGCGGGGAAATCCCTGCGGCTGGCGGCGCCTGGCATGGCCGCAGCGACCTGGCGTCGAGACCGGAATCCCGCCCGGTCCCGAAGTCGGCCAGTCCATCCCGACGCTCCGGGTCCCTTAGCCTCCTCCTCTTCGCGGGCTTTCCCACTCCATACGCAGAGGAGGTCTCATCCGACGCGCCCCTGAAGGCGGCGGCACTTGCGATCGGCGCCACCGTTGGCGGCGCTGGCGGTGTTCTGGTCAAGGCGATCACTCGCTCGAGCGCCGTCTCCTATGGGGATGCCTGGATACTCGGCAGCGCCGCAGGCGTGGGTGTCATCGTGCTCTATCTCCTTCTCTAGGCTCC
>DAIQOT010000240.1:0-5888 GCA_036787695.1 Solirubrobacterales bacterium
TGAGTTTTCGGCCCGTCAACAGCGGGGTGTCACGGGTCAGGACTTGAGGGAGCGCAGCCAGCGGGTCGGGCCGATCAGGATCCTCGCGCCGGGACGCATCCAGCGGAGGACGGCGAGCAGATCGGCTTCGGGCAGCGAGACGCAGCCCGCGGTCGGACTGTGGTGGCTGACGTGGAGAAAGATCCCCGAGCCGCGGCCGAATACCGGGTGCTCGTAGTTGAAGTCGATCACCGCCGCGTAGCGATAGGCGAGCCCGGCGTTCAGCCAGAGGTCCTCGTCTTCGGGCGCGCAAGGCTGGCGTTCGACCCAGCGGTTGTAGTCGACCCGCGTCCCCGCCCAGCAGTCGCCCCTACCTAGGTGACGCCATTCGAACCCGTCGACTCCGGGATCAGGCCGGGATCCGAAGTCGAAGACAAATCCGTAGTCCCCGATCGGCGTCGTCCCATCCCCCGCCACCCGCGTCGCCGCATGCGAGAGCCCACCCCACCCCAACCGCGCCGGCATCCCCCGATGCACGACCCGCCAGCCGTGGTCGACAAGCCTGTAGGTGCGTGCCGTCGCGTGAGTCGTGTCCATCCCGTTCGAGGCGATCTCGATCACCTGCCGCACCCCACCGAGCCCTCGCATCCCATTCGGATTCACCCCCGGCGCTGCGTTCGCGGTAGTCGGAACGGCCACGAACAACGCACCGACCCCAAGCAGCAGAAGGAGGCATCGCTTCACGCCGCGCACCCTAGTCCGCCCCGGTGAGCGGGCGTGAGGAGGACCCTGAACGAACCTCCCCGCAGTTCGTGAGCGAAGGGTCCTCCTCACGCCCGCCCCGCACACCCCGACCCGGGATACGCTCGAAGGCGATGGCAACCCGCGACTGGGCCCTCGAGCAACGCGCCCGCAACGCCGCCCGCCTGCGCTTCGAGGAGCTCTCGAACGCCTGGCTGGCGATCCTCCAGTCGGCGGTCGCCGCCGGCATCGCCTGGCTGCTCGCCCGCCTGATCGTCGGCCAGCCCGAGCCGTTCTTCGCCCCGGCGGCGGCCGTCATCTCGCTCGGCCTCTCACGCGGCCAGCCGCGCCGGCGGGCGATCGAGCTCTCGATCGGCGTCGCCCTCGGCATCGGCATCGCCGCCGCGCTGGTCCACCTAATCGGCGTCGGCGCGCTCCAGGTAACCGTCCTCGTCGCCCTGGTGATGTCGGTGTCGCTGCTCCTCAACGGCAGCCAGGTGCTGATCAACCAGGCCGCCGTCTCGGCGCTGCTGATCATGACCCTGCCCGGCCAGGGCGCCGAGATCGACCGCTTCCTCGACGCCTGCGTCGGCGGCGCGGTGGCGATCGGCTTCGGCCTCGTCTTCTCCTTCCACGACCCGTTCTCAGCGGTGGTCGAGGCGCGGCGCGGAGCGCTCCTCGACCTTGCCGCGGCGCTCGAGGACGTCGCCGCGGCGCTCGCCAAACGCGACCTGAAGGCCGCCGAAGCGGCGCTCTCCGGCTCGCGCAAGCTCGACGCCGGGGTCGACGTCCTCTACGACGCGGTCACCGAGGCCGGCGAGATCGCCACCTTCTCGCCGCGCCGCCGCGTCCTGCTCGAGGAGCTCGACCCGCAGGCCGACGCGGCGCCGCAGATCGACTACGCGGTCCGCGACGCCCGCGTCCTCACCCGCGCCGCGACCACCGCGATCCGCCGCGGCGCCCACCTCGACCCGCGCCTCGCCGAAGGGGTCGAAAGCCTGGCGGCGGCGACGCGCTCCCTCGACGCGGCCGGGCGGGGCGAGTCAGGCGCCCGCGCCGACGTCCGCGAACGCGCCTCCCACGCAGTCGAGCTGGCGGGCGCCGCCGACGTCCACAACTCGCTCTGGCCGACGATGATCTTCGGCCAGACCCGGGCGATCGCCTTCGACCTGATGCAGGCCGCCGGCGAGGACCCCGACGAGGCCCGCGCCCTGCTCGACTCGGTGGCGACCAGCCAGATCGCCCCGCCGCCCCCGGCGCCCTAGCGCGTTCGCACTTTCCCCCCGTATAGGGCGGGAAAGTGCGAACGCACCCGGCGAGGGGCTAGGCGACGGCGGCGCTCTGCCAGAGCTCGTCGACCGAGGCCTCGGCGGCCTTCAGGCTGGCGGCGGCGAGGTCGCGCAGGTCGGCCATCTGCGGGTTGACGTCCGCGAGGGTCAGCTCGGCGGTGATGAAGCGCGGCTCGAGGCCGGTCAGCGACACCCCGTGCGGCAGCCACGGCTGGGCGTGGTCCCAGCCCTCGCGCGGCGTGCCCTCGCCGTAGCCGCCACCGCGAGCCTGGAGGACGATCATCTCGGTGTCGCCGAGCTTGCCCTCGCCGGTCGCCGCGTCCATCGAGAGCCCGGGAACGATCAGGTGGTCGACCCAGGCCTTCACCGTGCTGGGCGGGCCGAAGTTGTAGAGCGGCAGGCCGAGCAGGACCGTGTCGGCCTCGTCGACCTCGCCGACCACCTGCTCCAGGAGCGCCCACGCGGCCGCCTGCGCCTCGGTGTGCTGCTCCGGTGGGATCGTGCGCGCCTCGTTGGCCGCCGGGCCGAAGTGCGGGATCGGGTCGACGGCCAGGTCGCGGTAGGTGACCGAGCTGCCGGGATGGGCGGCGTGCCAACGAGCGGCGGCGCGGGCGGTCAGCGCCCGGCTGATCGACCGGTCCCCCTGGATGCTCGAATCGATGTGGAGAAGATGGGCCATGTGACTTCCTTTGCAAATCGTTTGTATATGACCAACGGTTTGCGGAGTATGTCAAGTGCGCCGGGTGGGCCGGGAAGGGAGACCCTTCGCTCACGAACTGCGGGGAGGTTCGCTCAGGGTCTCCCTCCCCGGCCCTCTGAGGCGCGCTCTAAGCTGGCTCGATGGCAGTCACGCCGAAACACGCTCACCCCACCTCTGCGCTGTTGAACCACCTCGGGCGTTTGATCCGGATGGCTTCGGAGCAGGAGCTCGCGCCTTTGGGGTTGCGCCCGCGACATCTCGTCGCGCTCACGGTGATGCGGGAGAACGGGGGCGTCACCGGGCAGCAGGAGCTGGTGACGGAGTTGGGGGTCGACCGCACCAACCTGGTCGGCCTGCTGAACGAGCTCGAGGCCGAGGGGCTGATCCTGCGGCGCCGGGCGGCGGAGGATCGCCGTCGTCACATCGTCGAGCTGACGCCGGCCGGCGAGGAGCGCCTCGCTGCCGCGGAGGCGGCGATCGGCGCCGCCGAGGACGAGGTCCTCGGCGCGCTCAGCGACCGCCAGCGGGAGCAGCTGTTCGAGCTGCTCCAGCAGGCGAGCGCCGGGCGCGCGCCCGACTGCAGCGCGGCTGCAGCCGAACGCGAACCAGAGTGCTGACTAAGCCTTGCTCGGGTCCGGGACGATCCGGATGTAGGGCTTCGGCGACTCCCAGGTCCCGAACAGCTCTTTCGCCTCGTCCTCTTTGACCGACCCGGCGATGATCACGTCGTCGCCTTTCTGCCACTGCGCCGGCGTCGCCACTTTGTTTTTGGCGGTCAGCTGCAGCGAGTCGATCACCCGCAGCACCTCGTCGAAGTTGCGCCCGGTGGTCATCGGGTAGACGAGGATCAGTTTGACTTTCTTGTCGGGGCCGACGACGAACACGTTGCGGACCGTCTGGTTGTCGGCGGGGGTGCGGTCGGAAGCGTCGCCCGAGACCTCGGCCGGGAGCATCCCGTAGGCCTTCGAGATCGAGAAGTCGGCGTCGGAGATCAGCGGGTAGTTCGGGGCCGTGCCCTGCGTCTCCTCGATGTCCTTCGCCCAGTCCTCGTTGCTCTCGAGCGGGTCGACCGAGAGGCCGATGATTTTGGTGTTGCGTTTGGCGAACTCGGGCTCGATCGAGGCCATGTAGCCGAGCTCGGTCGTGCAGACCGGCGTGAACGCCTTCGGGTGCGAGAACAGCACGCCCCAGGAGTCACCCAGCCAGTCGTGGAAGTTGATGCGACCCTCGGTCGTCTCCGCCTCGAAGTTTGGAGCCTCGTCGCCCAGTCTCAAAGCCATTTCCGTCTCCTCTTCCTAAATTCTGATCAGGTTTAACTAGATTAGCGCGCAGCACTTGCGGGGAGGCGGGTGCGGGGGCCTCGACGCCGGGTCATCCTCGACTCCGCGGGCCACCTTTCTCGACCCGTCAGGTCAACATTCCTACCACGATCGCGGCGCCCATCGCAACCAGGGCCAACGGTACCCCGCGACGGGAGAACTCAAGTAGAGAAGGGCGGGCGTCGACCTCGCGCGCGGCGCGGAACCAGAGCAGCGCCGAGAGCGCCCCGGTCACCGCCAGGTTCGGCCCCACGTTGAGGCCGAGCAGCAGCATCCGCGAGTGGTCGACCGAGTGGGCCGAGTAGAGCGCCGCCGAGGGCAGGTTGTTGACGAGCACCGTGGAGATCGCGGCGAGGCCGGCGGTCTCGGGGCCGCTCGCGTGGGCGATCAGTTCGGCCGGGCCGCCCCAGTGGCGGGCGAGGGTGCCGAGGGCGACGGTGAGGACGAAGGCGGCAGCGAGGCTCGGCGGGCCGACGACGCGCCAGACGTCGGCGAGGGAGAGCTCGGAGCGGAGCAGCTCGACCCCGACCGCGAGAAGGCCGACGCCGAGCACCTCGAGCGCCGGGTTGCGGAGCACGAGCACGAAGACGATCGCCGCGGCGGTGGCGAGGACGCCGGCGCCGAAGACGACGCGGGGACGGTCGACGTCGCCGACCTGACCCGAGGGGCCGGCGGCGAGCGCCCGGCGGAAGCTGAGCGCGATCCCGACCGCGGTCACCACGGCGGCGGTGATCGCCAGCGGGAACATCTTCGCCGCGAAGGAGGCGCCCGACCCACCGCCGTGGGCGTCGAGCACGAGCAGGTTGGTGAGGTTCGAGCCGGGCAGGAAGAGCGACGAGGCGTTGGCCATGAAGACGCAGCCGAAGAGGAACGGCTCGACCGCGACGCGGCGCCGGCGGGCGGCGAAGACGAGCACCGGAGTGAGGAAGACGACCGCGGTGTCGAGGTTGAGGACGGCGGTGACGACGGCGTCGAGGAGGAGCGCCGCGGCGAGCAGCGAGAAGGCGCCGCCCGGCAACGCCTGCAGCCGAGCCCCGCCCCAGGCGAAGAGCCCGTCGCGGTTGGCGACCAGGCCGATCATCAGCAGCCCCGCGATGAGGACGAAGGGAGGCCAGGATTGGTGGAGCGCCGCGGACACAGCGGAGCTTCTACCCCACCCGCTGGTGAGTTCGCAGTTAGCCACGCCATATGTCGACAAGTGCGAACTCACCGCGCGGGGGCCGAGCCGGAAGGCCGGCTAGCCTTGGGCCGGTGAGCGACCCGAACCAACTTGACGCCGACGCGCTGGTCGCCGCCGAGCTGGCTGAGCTCGAGGCGCTGGCCGCGGCTCTGTCGGCGGCCGAGGTCGACGGCGTGCCGCCGGTCCAGGGACCGCAGGACTGGAGCTGAGGGTGGGCGCGATCGAGCAACGGGTCGAGGCGGCGATCGAGGCCACCGAGCGACTCAACCCGACCCTGAACGCCTACCTCCACCTCGACCTCGAAGGGGCGCGGGCGGAGGCCGCGGAGGTCGAAGCGATCGAGGTCGCCCGCGGCGGCGAGGCCGACCCGCGGCTGCCGCTGGCGGGGATGCCGATCTGCGTCAAGGACATCGTCGACGTCGCGGGCATGCCGACCACCGCGGGCGGCGCCGAGTGGGTCCGCCATCCGGACCGCGACGCGACCGTGGTGGAACGGCTGCGCGCCGCGGGCGCGATCGTCATCGGCAAGGGCAACACCAACGAGTTCGCCTGCGGCATCGACGGGCGCAACCCACACAAGGGCGACTGCCGCAACCCGTGGGACCCGACGCGGCTGACCGGCGGCTCGAGCTCGGGGCCGGCGGCGGCGGTCGCGGGCGGCCTCGCGGAGGCGGCGATCG
>DAIQOT010000361.1:0-1683 GCA_036787695.1 Solirubrobacterales bacterium
GTCGAGAACCTCGGCGCCGCCGCGTACCTCGGCCAGGCGGCGAACATCGAAAGCCCCGAAGTGCTGGCCGCGGCGCTCTCGATCCACAGCGTCGAGGCCCGCCACGCGGCCACCCTGAACACGCTGCTGGGGATGTCGATCACGCCCACCGGCGCGTTCGCCGAAGCGGCCGACGTGAAGACGGTCCTCAAGTCGGTCGAACCCTTCATCGTCGGCTGAGCCGCGCGATCGAGTCAAGGAGATAGAGATGAGTAACAAGAACCTGTCAGAGATCGACGGCCTGGTACACCCGGAGCTGGTCGGTGTCGAGGTGGTAGACGAGAGCGGCGGGGACATTTCCCGCGGCGACGTGATCCTCAAGGGCGCGCTGGCCGCCGGTGCCGTCTACGGCACCTTCATGGTCGGCCCGTTCGTCCGCAGCGCCTTCGCGATGGGAGGAGGGACGAGTGACGTCGACATCCTCAACTTCGCCCTGACGCTCGAGTACCTCGAGTCGACCTTCTACGAAGAAGCTATGAAAAAAGTGAAGGCCTCGGGTGAACTGAAGCCGCTGATCAAGATGCTCGCCGGGGACGAGAAACAGCACGTCGAAGCGCTCGAAGGGACGATCAAGAAACTCGGCGGCAAGCCGGTCGCCAAGCCGACGTTCAACTTCGAATACAGCGGCACCTCAGGGTTCCTGAAGCTCGCCGAAACGTTCGAGAACGTCGGCGTCGGTGCCTACAACGGCGCTGCCCCGGCGATCAAGTCCAAAGAAGTCCTCGCCGCCGCCGGCTCGATCGTCCAGGTCGAGGCCCGCCACGCCGCCGCGATCGCCCTCCAGAACGGAATGGAACCGGCACCCGAAGCGTTCGACAAAGCCCTCGAAGAAAAAGAAGTCCTGAAGGACGTCGAACCCTTCATCGCCTGACCCCAGGCGCCCGACGGCTGCAGGGTTTTGGTTGCCATAGGACCAAAACCCTGCAGTCACCACGATCCCTTGCCTCAGGTGGCGTCCCGAAGGGCGGGGCGTTCCTCGCAGCGCAGACGCCATAGCTCGGGTGGGGCGTCGGTTTCGGGGCGGGGGCGGAAGGTGGGGTAGGCGGGCCGTGGTGGGGCGTCGATGCGGCGCTCGACGGCGACCATCACCTCGCCTGCCATCGCGCTGAGGGCGCGGAGGGTCTGGTGGCGGTTCTGGCGGGTGCCGAGGTCGACCTCGGCGAGGCCGTCGAGTCCGACGAAGCGGAGGGCGTCGATCATCATCGCGATCTCGACCCCGTAGCCGACCGGGACCGAGAGGCGCTCGAAGAGGTCGCGGCGGATGCCGATCTCGCCGGAGAGCGGCTGGGTGAAGCCCGAGAGCGACGGGAAGTGGAGGTTCAGCAGCGGCCGGGCGACCAGCTCGGTCACCCTCCCCCCTTCTCCCTCCCGGACCGAGTCGCCGAGCGCGAGGGGGCGACGGAAGGTTCCCTTGATCAAGGCGAGGCTCGGGTCGAGCAGCATCGGGCCGAGCAGGCCGGTGACGAAGCCGGGGTCAAAGTCGACGGTGTCGGCATCGAGGAAGACGAGCAGCTCCGCGCTGGTCGTCGCGGCGGCCCGCCACATCGCGTCGCCCTTGCCGCGGGCGCGGCCGAGCTCGGGGCGGATCGAGGACTCCGAGACGACGCGGGCGCCGTGCTCGCGGGCTGCCGCCGCGGTGCCGTC
>DAIQOT010000061.1:0-17378 GCA_036787695.1 Solirubrobacterales bacterium
AAACTCAAGCATGGCTGGAGTTTTCGGCCCGTCAACGGGGTGGTGATGCGGAGGTGTGTCAGCCGCCTTGGACGGCGAACTTGATCTTCTTGCTGCCCTTTTTGGCGATCTCGGGGACCAGGCCTTCGGGGGCTTCGAACTTGCCGATCGCGGTCTTCCAGCCGGAGACCGGTTTGCCTTCGAGGCCGCCCGCGATCACTTTGTAGGCTTCCGCGCAGCTGACGCCGCCTTCGACGGTGATCGCCTTCACCGGGATGTGGATGCTCGGGCCTTCTTCGGGCTTGATCGAGATGCTCTTGTTGGCGCACTTGGCTCCCGCGGCGGAGGCGGCGGTGGGGGCGACGGCAGCGGCGGTGCCGGCGAGCGAGGCGACGGCGGCGAGGATCGCGGAGCCCCGGACGAGGTGAAGCTTGGCGTTCATGTACTTCCTTTCTCGGCGCGCGCCCAAGCGGCGCGCACTCAGGTTTGGTGCAGCCGCTGGATCATTCCCTGCACGCCGAGGGATAGCTAGGACGAGAGCGCACGAATTTCGACTGGAAGTACGAGCTAATACGTACTTTTTGCGTAGATCCGTGCGGCTGAGGTCGATTCGGGCGCCCGGCGTTACTTCCTGGCTCTCGGCTACCGTCGTGGTTCGTGGCGAGCACCGTCGAACCGCTTGGGTATTCCCGTCCGACACCGCCGCCCCGGCGTCGGCGCGTCTGGCTGATCCCGCTCTTCGCGGTGTTCATCCTGGTCCTGCTGATCGCCGCGGCGCTGGTCCGGGCGGAGACCAAAACGACCCCCTACCTGCGGGTCCATCGCCTGCTGCCGACTCAGGTGAAGCTGCCGGGCAAGCCCTTCAAGCCGGCCTGGCCGAGCGAAGGGGAGGCGACGATCGCGGTCGAGGGCGTCGGCAGCCTCGGCGCCACCGGCGGCCAGAAGCCTGTGCCGATCGCCAGCGTCGCCAAGGTGATGACCGCCTACCTGACCTTGAAGAAGTTCCCGCTGAAGCCGGGTGCCGAAGGCTTCAAGGTGCGGATCACCCAGGCGCAGGTCAATGAAGAGCGCGAACGGGTGGCGCTCGACCAGTCGACGGTCGCCGTGCGGGCGGGGGAGGTGCTGTCGGAGCGGCAGCTGCTCGAGGCGCTGCTTCTGCCCTCGGCGAACAACATCGCCGCGCTGCTGGCGATCCACGACTCGGGTAGCACCGCCGCCTTCGTCAAGCAGATGAACGCGACCGCGCGCGAACTGAGCATGGACCAGACCCACTACACCGACCCGAGCGGCTTCGAAGCGAGCACCGTCTCGACCGCGACCGACCAGGTGAAGCTTGCGCGGATGGCGATGCAGGACCCGACCTTCGCCCAGATCGTCGCCAAGACCTCGACCGTGCTGCCGGTCGTCGGCCGCGTCCTCAACTACAACGAACTCGCGGGCCGCGACGGCTACGTCGGGATCAAGACCGGCTCCGACGAAGCGGCGGGCGGCTGCCTCCTGTTCGCCAAACGGATGACCGTCGGCGGGCGGACCTTCACCCTGATCGGCGCGGTCTTCGGCCAGCGCGACGGCGAACTGGTGCCGGCGGCGCTGGCGGCCGCGGACCAGCTGGGCGAGTCGGTCGCGGCCGGGGGCAAGAATCGGGTCGTGTTGCCCGCCGGGACCAAGGTGATGACGCTCGAAAACGCCGACGGCAGCACCGTCGCGGTGAAGACCTCACGGCCGCTCCGCCAGGTCGGCTGGCCGGGGATGCCGACCACGCTCCACCTCAACATCGGCCCGGCGCGGCACACCGCCAAGCTGGGCGAACGGTGGGGGACGGTGATGATGCGAGGCGCCGGAACGCTCACTCGCGTCCCGGCGGTCGCGGCGTCATCGCTCGGCGAACCGTCGCTGAGCTGGCGCCTCAAGCACCTGCCTTGATCAAAGCGGCGCCCCGGGCGGGGCGCCGCGACTGATCACTCGGCCTTTTCGGTTTCGGCGGCGACGGGGGTCGCTTCGATCGAAGCCGAAGTGGCGGTGGCGACCGGAGCGGCGGTGACCGGGGTGGCGGTCTCCTTGCCCTCGATCGAATCTTTGAACTGACGGATGCCGGAGCCGAGGCCGCGTGCCGCCTCTGGCAGCTTTTTCGGTCCGAGGACGAGGATGGCGACGATCAGAACGACCAACAGGTGCATCGGGCTCTCCAGGCCACTGAACATGCGATCTGCCTCCTCAAGGGGTGGGGTACGGGGTCAAAGAATCCTACGCCCGTAGGCAAGCGACGGATCAGTCTTCGCCGCCGGGATGCGAGCCGTTGCCTTCGGCCGCCTTCCCGAGCCCCTGCACGTGGCCGCCCTCGACGACCTTGGCGCAGTCCTGCGGTTCCGGGTCGATCCCGTCGATGATCGCGGTGCCTTCCGGGTGGCCTTTGTTGCCGCACTGGATGTACCAGTCCTTGACCCCGTCGGCGGCGACGATCACGTCGTTGCCGCCGCGGCCGAAGAAGCTGTCGACGCCGGGCTGGCCGAGCAGGACGTTGTCCTGGGCGTCGCCGATCAGGACGTCGTTGTCGAAGGAGCCCTCGATGTCCTCGTCGGAGCGGGGGAGGCGGACTTTGTCGCAGTGCTTGATCGCGTTGATCCAGGCCCAGCCCGCTTCCAGCGAGACGTAGAGCGTGCCCGGGTGGGCCTGCGTCTCGGCGAATGAGGCGTCGTCTTCGCCCGGCCCGCCGTCGAGCGTCCCACCCGCGCAGCCGCCGCCCGCCGCCAGCAGGTCGCCGCCGCCTTCGCCGTAGAGGTAGGTGGGGCCGGGGAGGCCGCCGATCAGCCCGTCGGAGCCGTCGCCGCCGTAGATGTGGTCGGAGCCGGGACCGGACTCGATCAGGTCTTCCTCGGGGCCGCCGTGGATCGTGTCGTTGCCTTCGCCGCCGTTTATGCGGACGAAGTCGACGGATTCGAGGCTGCCTTCGACCGTCAGTTCGTCGTTGCCGGGGCCGAGGTCGGCCATCAGCCAGCGCGCCGGCCCGAGCGTCGCGCAGGTCACCTGCTTGGGATCGCCTTTGGTGCGGACGCAGCCTTCGCCCGCGGCGAGCGCCGCCGCGGCGGTGACCGTGAAGTAGCCGGTGGTCGTCGGTTCCTCGGTCGTCGTCGTCGTTTCGCCCGTCTTCGTCGTGCCTTCCGTCCCAGGCGCGACTTCTTTCGTTTCGCCTTCCGCGTAGGAGACGGTGAACTTGTCGGGCCCGTTGCCGCCGACGATCTGCAGGCCGCCGCCGCCCGCCGCGTCGGGGTCGAGGGTCACGTAGGCGGAGCCGATCGGCGCCGCTTCCTTGCCGCAGGAGATCAGCGTCGGGCCGCCCTTGCAGCGGTCGGTGCCCTGGCCGCCGTTCAGCGTGTCGCGCCCGCCGCCGCCGATGATCGTGTCGTTGCCGGGCCCGCCGACGATCGTGTTCGACCGCGCGTCGCCGATCAGCGTGTCGTGGAAGGCCGAGCCTTCGATCGCCTCGAAGCGGAAGAGCCGGTCGTGGCCGTCACCGAGCGCCTTGTGCTTCGGCAGCGAGACCCAGACGCCGCTCCCTTTCTTCCCCGCGACCGCGGTCGAGAAGGAGGCGATGTCGCCGGAGCCGGGGCCGCCGTCCATGCGGTCGTAGCCGTAGTCGCCGCGGACGATGTCTTCGTTGCCGGCGCCGCCGTTGACGGTGTCGATGCCGAGCCCGCCGCTGACTTCGTCCTGGTTCCCGGGCCCGCCGGTGAGGTGGTCGTCGCCGAGGTCGCCGAAGACGCGGTCGGTGCCCGCGCCCGCTTCGATCCAGTCGTTGCCGCGGCCGCCGTGGATCAGGTCGTCACCGGCGCCGCCGCAGATGATGTCGTTGCCGAGCCCGCCGTAGATCTTGTCGTCGCCCGGCCCGCCCCAGATCACGTCGGCTTTTTCGGTGCCCTCGATGACGTCGTCGCCGGCGGTCCCGACGATCGTCGCGCGGTGCCCGTCGCACATCGGCGCGGCGCCGTTTTCGGCGCCCGCGGCGGTGACGGCGAAGAACGCGGCAAGGGCGAGGCCGAGCAGGAGGGTGGCGGCGATCCGTCTCGGCACGGCCGACATTCTGCCGGGGCGGGCGGCGTCGTGCGGACTGGGGCCGCCCTCGGTATCGCCACTCACCTAGCGTGGGTGGGATGGCGACGAGCACCGAAACCCAGGGCGGGATCCGCGGCAACCCGGCGATCGCGGTGTCGATGGTGCTCGGCTCGATCACCTCGGTCCAGTGCGGGGCGGCGCTGGCGACGACGCTCTTCGGCCGGGTCGGCTCGGAGGGCGCGGTCTTCCTCCGGGCGGCCTTCGGGGCGCTGATCCTGCTCGCCGTCGCCCACCGCGACGTGGTCAAGCTGCGGCGCGCCGACCTGCGCGACATCGTCCTCTTCGGCATCACCCTGGCGGCGATGAACGGCTGCTTCTACGCGGCGATCGAGCGGCTGCCGCTCGGCGTCGCGGTCACCTTCGAGTTCGTCGGGCCGCTGGCGGTGGCGATCTTCGGCTCGCGCCGCCGGCGCGACCTGATCTGGGCGGCGCTCGCGGCGCTCGGCATCGTCCTCCTGTGCGGGGACTTCAGTGGCGCCTCGATCGACATCGTCGGCGCGGTGCTCGCGCTGACCGCCGGTGGCTTCTGGGGCGCCTACATCCTCCTCAGCGCGCGGGTCGGCGGTCGCTCGGAGGGCCTCGGCGGCCTGGCGGCGGCGATGGCGATCTCGGCGGTGCTGCTGGCGCCGGCGGGGATCGCGGTCGGCGGCGGCGAGTTGACCGGCGGCGGCGTCCTCGCCCGCGGCCTCGCCGTCGGCGTCCTCAGCTCCGCCTTCCCCTACGCGCTCGAGATCGAGGCCCTCCGCCGCCTCCCGAACGCGGTCTTCGGCGTGATGATGAGCCTCGAGCCCGGCGTCGCCGCCCTGGTCGGCTTCGTCGCTTTGGGTCAGGGACTGAGCTGGCTCGAAGCTGTGGCGATCGCGATGGTCGTCGCCGCCAGCGCCGGCGCCCTGCGCTCCGCGTCGACGCCGGCACCACGGGACGCCTAGCTTCGGGTAGAACCAGGGCATGGCCAAAGCCAAAGGCAAAGGAGTGCGCGTCACCGTGCGCGGTCAGGTCCAGGGCGTCGGCTTCCGCTACACGACGGTCGAGCGGGCGCGCGAGCTGGGCGTCTTCGGCTGGGTCCGCAACGAGGACGACGGCACGGTGCTGGTCCAGGCCGAGGGGCCCGAGGAGGCGGTCGACACGTTGGTCGAGTGGCTTGGCGAGGGGCCGCCGGGGGCGGAGGTCGATGAGCTCGATGTCGACCCGACCAAGGTCGAAGGCCACGAGCAGTTCGCGATCCGCGGGGTCAGCGCCGGGGTCTTCGTCGTCCAGGAGCACGAAGCGACCGCCCACCATTGGGACCTGCGGCTCGAGGTCGACGGCCGGATGCGCTCCTGGGCGGTGCCGAAAGGCCCCTCGATGGACCCGGCGCAGAAACGGCTCGCGGTGCAGGTAGAGGACCACGAGAAGTCCCACAACGACTTCGAAGGCAAGGCCGGGGAGGGCGGCGTGATCGTCTGGGACCGCGGCACCTACGAGCAGGGCGGCCGAGTCGCCTGGCCGGAGGCGCTCGAACGCGGCCACGCGGTGTTCGTCCTTCACGGGGAGAAGCTCGAGGGCGGCTTCGCGCTGCAGCGGACGAGGCCGGGGGAGAAGCCCCAGTGGCTCCTGATCAAGCGCAAAGACGACTTTGCCCGCCCTGGCTCGGACGTCGTCGCCGAGTCCCCGGAGTCGGTCGTCAGCGGCAAGACCCTCGCCGACGTCATCGCCGACTGACCCGCCGCCCGGCGCGTTCGCACTTTCCCGCGCATATCGCGGGTTTCTGCGAACTCATCCGCCGGGCCGGCGGCTCTCGGCGCAGGTTTCGTTGCAGAACCGTTTTTCCGCCGGGAGCAGCGCAACAATCGAACACATGTTCGTAGAGACGCATGACATAGACGCAATGGACCTTCGCGGAGGTGTCGCGGAGGTGGAACAGAACGAACAGCGGCCGGTGCTGCGAATCGTCCACGATGCCGATCGCGAGCGCGAGGCGCAGGCGATCATCCTGCGGCTCGTCCTCACGGAACGGCCCGCCGAACTGCGGATCGAGGCCGTCATGGCTCGGATCGGCGAGCCCCACCTTGCTGCCCGGGCGATCACCGCCCTGGTCGAAGCGGGCCTGATGCTGAAGATCGACGAGTACGTGCTCGCGACGACCGCCGCGGTCGACTTCAACGAGCTCCGAATGGCCGCCTGACGCTGCCGCTTGCTGAGTTCGCCACGCCCTGGTGTGGTCAACTCAGCAAACGCCCGGGCGGTGGCGCAGAGGTTTCGCTAAGGCTGGGTCGTTACCGTTTTGGGATGACCCGCCGTGTAAAAGCGCCGCTCTTGGCCGCGATCGCCTGTGCCGCGGCGATCGCCCCGCTGGCCGCACTGGCCTACTCCTACGGGCCGGTGAAGAGCCGCGACCTGCACCTCTTGTCGGACCTCGAGCGCGAAACCGGCCGCCTGTACGACCTGGCCACGGTGCTGGTGTACTTAGGCGACCTCGGCTCGCTCCTCATCCTCGGCGCCGTGATCGTCGCCATCGGCCTCTACTTCGGCCGCCGACGCGAGGTGGTCGCCGCGCTCGTCCTCATCGCCGGCGCCAACGTGACGACGCAGGCGCTCAAGTCCCTGCTCGAACACGTCCGCTACCACGCGGCCGAACAGGGCTGGGAACTGCCGTGGGCGAACTCGTTCCCGAGCGGCCACACCACCGCGGCGGCGACGCTCGCCGTGGGGCTCCTCTTCGTCGTCCCGACGCGGCATCGCCTGGCCGCCGCCGTGGTCGGCTTCCTGCTCACCGCGGCGGTCGGTTTCTCGGTCATGGTGCTCTCCTGGCACTACCCGAGCGACGTGCTCGGCGCCCTCTTGGTGGTCGGTGCCTGGGCCTTCGCGATCCTCGCCGTGATGCGCTTCCGCGAGGACCGCGCCGCCGCCGTCAAGGACCCTTCGCGGCACCCGCGCGGCCGGTGGGCCGTCTCGACGGAGTAGTCCGCTTTACAGTTCCCTCGCGGTCCTCGCGCCGGAGTGGCGGAATTGGCATACGCGATCGACTCAAAATCGATTGCCCTTACGGGCTTGTGGGTTCGAGTCCCACCTCCGGTATCAGGCGAGAAAGATCAGGCGGGCTGCGGCGTGGCGCCGCCTGATCCCGAGCCCGCGCCGTAGTCCTCGCCGTTGCCGATCGGGCGCTCCTCCTCGATGTTCCAGCCCTGGTTGAAGCCGTAGAGCGCGGCGACGATCACCACCAACTGGACGAGCGCGAGGACGATCACCAGCACGCCGACCAGCGACGAGGAGAGCGCCGCTTCGTCGAAGCCGGCCTTGTCGCGGGCGAACCAGCTGTCGGCGCCGACCGCGCAGAGGATCGCCAGGATCATCGACAGCGCGGCCGCGAGTGGCAGGATCCCGCGCCGCCAACGGATCACCAGGAAGGCGAAGGCCAGGTAGAGCAGCGCGTAGATCGCGCAGATGACGCCCATCCCGCCGCCGCCCTGGAGCACCTTCCAGCCGCCGATCGTGATCAGCCCCGCCAGCCCGGCGGTGACCAGCAGCAATAGGACAATGACCCACCGCGTAGTGACCGAGCCGGGCTTCTCCCGATTCGGTCGCCAAAGCTCATAGCCCGGTCTCACCTCCCCTACAGGCACCCGACGATCATAGAATCCCTCCTAGACGCGGCATTGATCGCGGGTTAAGACCTCTCAAAGGGGCGCTGCGCGGGCGTGGCGGAATTGGCATACGCGCCAGGTTTAGGTCCTGGTGGGCGAAAGCCCTTGGAGGTTCGAGTCCTCTCGCCCGCATCGCCGCGATGAGTTCGCAGAAACCCACGCTATGCGTTGATAAGTGCGAACTCACTTGCCGCGTCACATCTCCTGCTCGGGTCGTGTCTCCGTCTCAGAACCCAATCTGACGAAGGAGGGAAAGATGGCTTTGCGAGTTCCGAAGGCGGAGTTGGACGGTGGGGTCGAACCGATCGTCGAGCGGTTCGGCATCGTGCCGGCGCCGATCGAGGCGACCTGGCACAGCCCCGACGTGGCGATGGCGACGTTCGAGCTCGGCGGCCGCGCGGCTGCTTGGGACGGCGTCGACGAGAGCCTGAAGTCGTTCGCCCACATGGCGGTGTCGGCGCAGGTTGGCTGCGGCTGGTGCCTCGACATCGGCTACTTCTCGGCCCAGAACGCCAACCTCGACCTCGAGAAGGCGAGCCAGGTGCCGCGCTGGCGCGAGGCCGACGTGTTCAGCCCGCTCGAGCGGCGGGTGATGGACTACGCCGAGGCGGTGACCGCGACGCCGCCGACCGTCACCGACGAGATGACCGAGGCGCTGCTCGAAGACCTCGGGCCGCGGGGGCTGGTCGAGCTGACCGCCTACATCGGCTTCGCCAACCTCGCGTCGCGCTCGAACGTGGCGCTCGGGGTCGAGTCGCAGGGCTTCTCGGCCGACTGCGAGGTCCCGCTCGCCGAAGCGGTCCGCGCCTAGGCGCGGAGCCGCTCCAGGTCGAGCCGCGCGAGGCGCTCCGGATCGCCGAGGAAGAAGATCTCGGCGATCCGGCCGTCGCGCACGACCACCGAGCCGAGCGAGAACGGCGTCCCGTCGGGCCGCATCGTGAGCACGCCGGGCGTGCCGTTGATCTGGACGATCTGGACGACGAGGTCGAGCCGGGCGAAGGCGCGCGCCCGTTTGAGCGCGTTCTCGCGGCCGCGCACCTCCTCATAGCCGCGCGGCGGGCCGAAGTCGGCGCGGAGCGCGACGTCGGGATGGAGCACCGCGACCAGGCCCTCGAAATCGCCTTCGCGGGAGGCGGCGAGGAACGCTTCGACCAGCTCGCGCTGCTCGGCCTGGTCGGCGGCCGGGACGTCCGCCGCGCGCAGCCGCCGCCGCGCCCGGCTGGCGAGCTGGCGCGCCGCGTCGGGGCTGCGGTCGACGATCGGCGCGATCTCGTCGAAGGGCACCGCGAACATGTCGTGGAGGACGAAGGCGAGCCGCTCCGCCGGCCCCAGCGTTTCCAGCACCATCAGCAGGGCGAGCCCGACCGAGTCGGCGATCAGCGCCTCATGCTCGGGATCGGTGCCGTCGATCGGGTCGACGATCGGCTCCGGCATGTGCGGTTCGAAGGGTTGCTCGCGGCGGGTGTCGCGGGAGCGCAACATGTTCAGCGCGATCCGCGCCGTCACCGTGGTCAGCCAGGCGCCGAGGTTCTCGATCTCGTCCGAGTCCACGCGCCGCAGCCGCAGCCAGGCCTCCTGCACGGCGTCGTCGGCCTCGGCGGTCGAGCCGAGCATCCGGTAGGCGACCGCCCGCAGGCGAGGCCGCTGCTCCTCGAAGGCCTGAGTCGTCCGATCGGCTTCGTTCATGTCACGTTCCCCTTTCGCTTCGTGTCATACCAAGGGGACCCGTGAGGCGCCGGGGATGTGACGGGTCCGTAGCCGGCCGATACCCTCGACTCATGGACCCGCGCGGGGGGAACCGATGCTGACGCGTGCCGCTTCGCTGGAGGCGATCGCGGGGGCGCACTTCGAGGTGGTCGTGATCGGCGGTGGGATCACCGGGGCCGGGGTCGCTCTCGACGCGGCTTCGCGGGGCTATTCGGTCGCGCTGCTGGAGCGCGACGACTACGCGGTCGGCACCTCGAGCCGCTCCTCGAAGATGGTCCACGGCGGGCTCCGCTACCTGCAGCACTTCGACCTCGGGCTGGTGCGGGAGGCGCTGCTGGAGCGTCAGCTGCTCGTCCACCTGGCGCCGCACCTGGTCTACCCGACGCCCTTCCTGGTCGCCGCGCTCGGCGAGGACAAGCGGGACCGGAAGGTCGGCATCGGGCTGAACATGTACGACGTGATGGCGGCCACCCGGGCCGGTCGCGGCCGCCGCGAGCGGCGCGAGAAATTCTCCGCGCAGCCTCGCGAGGAGGAGCAGTGGTGGTCCCCGGACCGCCACCGCACGATCGGCCCTGACGAGGTGCTGGAGCTGGTCCCGGCGCTCGCCTCGCGCGACCCCCACGACGCCTACCTCTTCTACGACTGCCAGACCGACGACGTCCGACTCGTGCTCACCGTCCTCGGCGAGGCCGAGCGCTACGGCGCGGTGATGCTGAACGGCGCCGAGGTGGTCGAGGTCACAGGCGGCCGTGGTGGCCGCGCCGGAGTCGCCTTCGTCGAGTCCGACTCGGGCGAGCGGATCGAGGTCGCCGCCGACCACGTCGTCAACGCGACCGGCGTCTGGGCCGACGCGATCCGCCCCGAGGTGGTCGAGGAGGAGGACGTGCCGCGAATCGCGCCCAGCCGCGGCACCCACCTGGTCCTCGACGCGCGCGACCTGCCGATGGGCAGCGCCGCCTGCATCGTCCCCGCCGGCGAAGGGCGGATGATCTTCGCGCTCCCCTGGTACGGGCGGACGCTGATCGGCACCACCGACAACGACTTCGACGGCGACACCCGCCACCCGCGCCCGGGCTCCGACGAAGTCGAGTACCTGCTCGACGCCGCGAACGCCTTCTTCGGGACGAGCCTCGGAGTGGGCGATCTGGTCGGCGCCTACGCGGGCGTCCGCCCACTGATCTCGAGCGGCGATCCGCGCAAGTCGGTTGACATCTCGCGCAAGGAGGAGCTGTACGAGACGTCGTCGGGAATGCTCACGATCACCGGAGGGAAGCTCACGACTTATCGGCGGATGGCGAAACTGACCGTGGACCGGCTGGTCGAGCGCGAAGGGCGGGTCGCTCCCTGCCGGACCGCCGAGCTGCCGCTCGGGATGGAGGCGCGCCCGGAGGACCTCGATGCGCCCGACGGGGTGGGGGAGGAGGCGCTCTCCCAGCTCGCCTTCCGCTACGGCCACGCGTCGCGGCGCGTCCTCGCGCTGGCCCGCGAGCGCCCCGAGCTGGCGGCGCCGATCGTCCCCGGCCGTCCCGACCTGCTCGCCGAGGTGGTCCTGGCGGCGCGCCACGAGCAGGCGCGCTCGCTCGCCGACGTGCTGCTGCGGCGCACCCGGCTGGGGATCCTCTCGTCCCCGGAACTGCGCGACCCCGAGGCGCGGCGCCCGATCGCGGCGGCGATGGGGGCCGAGTTGGGCTGGTCGGCGGCGCGGGTGGAGGCCGAGATCGCCGCCTGGGAGGAGGTCGCGGCGACCGAAGGGGTCGATCCGGCGCGCGCGGCCGGCGGCGGGACGCGCCCCACGGCAGGTCTTCCGGCCCAGCGCGTTGAATAAGGTGGCCTCCGATGACCAAGACCGAGCTCGAATCCAAACACCTTGCAGACCTTCATCAGCTCGCCGCCGCCGCAGGCGTCGAGCGCTACCGGATGCTCACCCGCGCCGAGCTGATCGACCGCTTGAGCGACGGCGACGGCGGCGATTCCGCCCCGAGCGCCGGCTCCAACGGTGACAAAGAGCGCGGCGATCGGCCACGGAGCCGCCGCCGGCGCTCCGGCTCCGGTTCGGGCTCGAAATCCGGTGGCGGTCGCGAACGCGAGGCGCGCGTCGAGGACGAGGATGACGACGACAAGGCGCCGTCGCGCCGCGAGCGCCCGAGCCGGAAAGCCGCGCCCGCGAGCCAGGACGCCGACGACTCCGCCGACGAGAAGGATTCCGACGACGAGGGCGAGCGCCCGCGCCGCCGCCGTCGCAGGCGCCGCCCGTTCGGCCGCCGCCGCGAGGGGATCTCGATCCAGGATCTGCTGCTGCCCGCCGAGTCGGGCCGCCAGGCGGTGCTGCTGGCGGAGAGCCGCGAGAGCGCGACCGAGCTGCTGCGCTCCGTCGCCGCCGACCTCGCCGGGTCCGACGGCCCCGACCCGGTCGCGCTGCTGATCGACCCGAGCCCCGAGGAGCTTGCCGACTGGAAGCGCGAGGCGCCGCAGGCGGAGCTCGTCTCGGCCGGCCAGGCGCGCCACGCGAACGACGCCCTGGCCTCGGCCCAGCGCCGCGCATCCGAGGGCGAAGACGTGATCCTGCTGATCGATTCGCTGACCCGCTTCACCGAGTCCTGGGGCGACACCGACGCCGCCAAGGAGCTCTTCGACGGCGGCCGCGCGGGCAAGGCAAGCGGCAAAGGGTCGCTGACGGTAGTCGTAGCTCTAGAGCGTTCCTGAGGTCAGCGAACCAAGCAGGTCAAGGACGCAGGGAGTGAGTCGAGGGGAGCGCACAAACGTGCGTGACCCGAAGGCGAGCGACTGAGGACGCCGAGATGCGCCGGTGCGATGACCTCAGCGGCGGTACGCGATCCTTCGCCAGCTCGGCTCCTTGGAGAGCTCGATCAGCTCGGCGCTGCGGTCGGGCTGGACGTAGCCGAAGGTCTGGGTGCGCTCGTCGAAGACGATGTCGAGCTCACCCTCCTTGACCCGCTGGTCGAGCCAGGCGCCGCGGAAGACGAGGCGCCGGATCCAGTGGACGAGGCTGCGGTTGGAGGGACCGACCAGGTCCTCCCAGTTCTCGTTGATGTGTTCCCCGAGGGGGGAGCTGGGCTCGGCGATCTCGCCGCTCACCGCGAGGTCGAGGAGGTCGTCGATCTCCTCCTGGGTCAGCCCCTGGCCGACGAAGTTCAACTTCACCGCGGCCTGCTCGACGCGCTGTGCGAAGTCCTCCTCGTTGAACGCGAAGCGGAGCTCTCCGTACTCCAATACGTAATCGGAGCCAGACTCGTAGTTCCCTCGACGGGTGGTCTTTTTTTCCATGAGTTGAAGCCGGTGCGACGGAAGCCCGTGTCGCAGGGGGTGGATCTTGCCGATCATCCTAATTACGTGCCTGCTCGGGCACCCCACTGAACGCCGGGTTGCACCGAGGAGGGATTTTGGCGGCGAAGTCGAGTGATTTTCGGGGAGAGGCGTCTCTGGGGGGTGAGTTTGGCGTCGCCGAGGACTTAGAGGGGCGATGGTCGGTCCCCGAAAATCCCCGCCCCTCGGCCTCGAATCGCGTCCCCGGCGCTTCGAGTCCTTACCCCGAAGGGCCGTCGCCGAGCACGATGTCCCGGTCGCGGTCGGCATCCGGGCGCGGCTCCTCGGATTGGCGCTGCTCGACCGCGAGGCGGCTGGGCCGGGACTGCTGATCCCGCGCTGCGCCGCGGTCCACACCTTCGGCATGCGCTTTGCGCTCGACGTCTACTTCCTCGGAGCCGGCGACGAGATCCTGGACGTCCGGCGCGCGGTCCCGCCGCGGCGCTTCGTCGCCCGTCGCGGCGCCGTCGCCGTGCTGGAGCTGCCCTCCTGAGGCATCTCTCCGGCGTCTTCCCCGCATCTTCCGCGCGGAAGCGGGGGGAGAAATCGACCCCGCCCAGAGCTTGAGAAGGCATGCTGACCCCTAGAGAAGAGATCGCGACCATCGTCGTCTGCGAGGACGACGAGCCCACCCTCGAACTGCTCTGCGAGCACCTCGTGGCCGACCGCTACGAGGTTCTGCCGGCCCCGACCGCCGCCGACGCGCTGCGCCTCTGCCGCTACAACCATCCCGACCTGCTGCTGCTCGACTTGGCGCTGCCCGACGCCTCCGGCCTCGACGTCCTGCGCGAGATCCGTGAGTCCGACGGCGTCCACGCGCGCTACGACCCGCGCCTGCCGATCATCGTCCTGACCGGCCGCAGCGGCGCCACGGACCGGGTCCGCGGCTTCGACCTCGGGGCCGACGACTATGTGCAAAAGCCGTTCGGATACGACGAACTGCGCGCGCGGATCACCGCCGTCCTGCGACGCCGCCACAGCCGCAAGGACGGGCCGGTGCGCTCCGGCGAGATCCTCATCGACCCGGCACGCCGCAAAGTCACCGTCGGCGACCGCGAGGTCCACCTGGCGAAAAAAGAGTTCACCCTGCTTCGCGTCCTCGCCTCCGACCCGACCCGGGTGTTCAGCAAGGATGAACTGCTGCGCGACGTCTGGGGCTTCCGCGCCCCCGCCGGCAAGACCCGGACCTTGGATAGCCACGCCAGTCGACTGCGCCGCAAACTCGACCCCGAGGGCCAGAAGTACGTCGTCAACTGCTGGGGGATCGGCTACCGCCTGACCGACGGCTGATCCGGTCCGCGGCGGCCGAAATAATCGGCGGATGCCAAGCCAGACGATGCCCGAGCTGATGGCCCAGGTCGATCGGATCGAGCGCCAGGTCGCGCTGATCTCGACGCACCTGGGGATCCCCTACGACTATCCCGGCAGCGCCGCGACGCCGCCCGAGGTGATCGAGCTGGTTCAGCGCGGCGATCAGAAGGGGGCCGTGGCGAACACCGCGAGCTGACCGGCGCCGGGCTGCAAGAAGCGCTGGAGGCGGTCAAGGCGCTCTAGCGGGAACCGCGAGCGCGGGAGGGACCGCTACCGCCGCCCGTGCGATCGAGCCGGTCTGGGGCGGCTCGAGTGCACGGGCGCGGAGGCGGGTGAGACGGAACTGCGACTACTTCTTGGCTTCTTTGGCCGGGACCTCGAAATGCAGCAGCGCGAGGGTGGCCGGGATGCCGTCGGCCTTGTCGTTGGCCAGGCGGCTCGCGGACTCCTCGCCGATCTTCATCGACTGCTCGAGCGTGTCGCTGAGCAGCTTGCTGAGCTCTTTCCAGCCGTCGTCGTCGAGGACGAGCGGCGTGCGCGAGATGTGCGTGTCGGTGCGCGAGTCGATCGTGCCCTCGAGCATGGCGGCGGTCGCGTCCTGACCGATCGCCTCGAGGATCACGCCGTCGATGCCCTTGCGCGCCGAGGCCGGGATTTTCGCCCAGTCGGCGTCGCTGAAGAACGCGCGCTCGGTGGCCCGGTAGAAGTGCTCGACGGCACCGCGCCGCGGCTCGGTTTTCACCAGTTCGACGCAGTCGTATTCGAGCAGCGTTTTCACGTGGTAGCTGACGTTGCCGAGCGGCTCGTCAAGTTCCTGGGCCAGCTGGTTCGGGCTTGAGATGCCACGGTTCAGCGAAGTGAGAATGCGAACTCGCAGCGGATGCGCAAGCGCCTTCGCGAGTTGTTGGGTGATGCCCTCGGGGGTCGTTCGGGTTTGTGCCAACGGAGTGTTCTCCTTTCAGGTGGGGGCGGGAGGACGAGGATGGGCCGGCGCCAACGAATCTCCGGGGGGAGGCGACGGTCCGTCCGTTAAGTATTCCAAAACGCTCTGTGGATTCTCACGAGAGATCAGGGAATCCGTCACACGGAAAGAAACCCCGATTTTGTCGCGTTGAGCGAGCGGAATCTTTTCGGGCGGGGGAGAGTAACTGCTCGCCCGGACCTTGAGGGGGCATGTGGATCGACGACATACCCACCTACATGGTCGCTTTTTCCCCGGCCCGCCTAGCGGTTTGGCCAGTCTTGGGAGGCGCGGGCGCGACGGTCGCCACGGCGCTGCGAGAAGGGCGACGACGCACCATCCTCAACGAGCACCTCCACGAGGTGCGCCGGCCGCTGCAGGCGCTGGCGCTGATGACGGCCCCCGCCGGACGGGGGGTCGGCGGCGACGAGGGGCCGATCGAGATGGCCGCCGCGGCGCTGATGCGGCTGGAGCTGGAGATCAACGGCGGCCGGGCCACGGCGGCGCGGGCGACGTTCGCCGTGCGTCCGCTGCTCGAGGCGACCGCGCGGCGTTGGCGCCCGCAGGCGACGCTGCGCGGTGGCGGTCTCACCATGAGATGGCGCGGGGAGGAGGCGGCGGTCGCGGGCGATCGGCTCGAGCTCGCCGCCGCCCTCGACAATCTGATCGCCAACTCGCTCGAGCACGGCGGGCCGAGGATCGAACTCACCGCGGACCTGATGGACGGCCGAATCTGCCTCGCGGTCGTCGATTCGGGCAGTGGCGCGGGGCGGCGGGCGCGCGAGCGCGAGGCGGCGGCGCGTGCCCGGGCGGCGCGTCGGCGGCGAGCCTTCGGACCGATGGGCCGGCTCTCCGGCCGCGCGCGACACGGGCACGGCCTGAGGTTGGTGCGTCGCACGGCGGCGCGCCACGGCGGCTCTTTCGCGCTGCACCTGGGAGAGCAGGGGACGAGCGCGGTCCTCGAACTGCCCCTCGCGCCGCTTCGCCGCGTCGAGCCGCGGCAGGAGATCGTCATCAGCCGGGAAGCGACGAGACCCGCGCGAGCCGAGGGCCCGGACGGTGCCGAGGAATTCCGCCGGGGGAACTCGTGAGCCGGCGGGCGCGGGCGGTCGCGTTCGGGGTCGCGGCGCTGGTCGCGGCGATCGCGGCCGGGGTGATCGCCGACGGCTACGGCGACAGCGTCGCCCGCGGCTACGGCGCGCTGCGGCCGGTTGTGGTCGCCTCGGCGCAGTTGCCTTCCGGCAAGGCTCTCGTCCCGAGCGTTATCGAAGCCGACCTCGAGGTGCGCCAGGTCCCGGCCCGCTTCGTCCCTGCGGGAGCCCTGCGCGACCCGGCCGAAGCGATCGGCCTCGCGCCCGCCGCGGCGATTCCGAGCGGTGCCTACCTGCTCGCCGCGCAGCTGCGGCCACCGCGCTCCGATCGTCCCGGGCCGGCCCTCGCCGCCGACCGGCGTCCCGTCCAGATCGCCGTCACCGGCGCCGAAGCGCTGGCGGTCGACGGCGCCGACCCGGTCGGCTCGCGGGTCGACGTCGTGATCACGACCGAACCCGGGGAGGGCGGTGGCGGGCGCACCTATGTCGCCGCCGCCGGCGTGCCGCTGCTCGGGCTCGGCGCCGGTCCCGAAGGCGACGTCGCGGGGGCCGCCGAGGCGACCCTGGGACTGACCCGGCACCAGGCGCTCCGCCTGATCGCCGCCGAGAGCTTCGCCCGCCAGGTGACCGTGATGCCGGAGGGCGCACGATGAGCGCCCGCGAGCGCCATATCGCCGAGGTCGCCGCGACGCTGCGGGCGCGGCTGGTCGAGCGCCGCCGCGCCGAGGCCGCGGCGGGCGGACGCGGCGTGACCGATCTGGAGCAGACCGTGCGCGAGCTGGTCGACGAGGAGGCCGCGGTCCTCACCGCCGCCGACCGCGCCGAGATCGCCGCCCGCGTCATCCGCGACAGTGTCGGGCTCGGCCCGCTCGAGATCCTCCTCGCCGATCCCGCCGTCGAGGAGGTGATGGTGAACGGGCCCGATCGCGTCTTCGTCGAGCGCGGCGGCCAGATCGAGGAGACCGCGATCGCCTTCGCCGACGAGGAGGAGCTGCGCAACGCGATCGAGCGGATCCTGGCGCCGCTCGGCCGCCGCGTCGACGAGCTCAGCCCGATGGTCGACGCCCGCCTCGCCGACGGCTCGCGCGTCAACGTCGTGATCCCGCCCCTGGCGATCGACGGCCCGGCGATCTCGATCCGCCGCTTCGGCGCCGAACGCCCCGGGCCGGACCGGCTGGTCGAGATGGGCACCCTCGACCCGGCCCAGCGGCAGCGCCTCGAGGAGGCGGTACGGGCGCGGCGCAGCATCCTGGTCAGCGGCGGAACCGGCTC
>DAIQOT010000241.1:0-5849 GCA_036787695.1 Solirubrobacterales bacterium
CGTCGACCGCGGCCACCCGCGCGGCGCCGCGCTGCAGCATGCAGTCGGTGAAGCCGCCGGTCGAGGCGCCGACGTCGAGGCACTCGCGCCCCTCGACCTCGATTCCGAGCGCCTCAAGGGCGTTCTCCAGCTTGATCCCGCCCCGGGAGACGAAGCGCTGTTTGGCTTCCAGCACGAAATCGGCCTCCGGCTCGACCAGCTGGCTGGGACGCAGGGCGACCGGGCCGTCGGTGCCGACCCGCACTTCGCCCGCCCGCACGGCACCCGCGGCCGCCGATCGCGACGGAAACAGGCCCCGCTCGGCGAGAACTGCATCGATTCGGGCCTTCTTCATGCGCCGAAAGCTACAGCCAAGGCCAAACGATCCCGGTGTTTACGGACTTTTAACGCTTCCATCGGGACTCAACGGGGAGTCTGGTATACAAGGTATTCCACGGAATTCGGCTCCCCGAGCCGCTTTCCGCATGAGAGCAGGGGAAAGAGGGCCTAAAAACCCCTTCTGTGTGACCGCTCTCACAGACATTCCGCACGTACGTTCGTACGCTTGTCAAGGATTCAGTCGGAGCAACCGATAGGAAGAGAAACACAAAACTTTTTGGTCGAGTCCCGCGTCGTACATATGGCCCTAGATGCTTCCCACATCTGGCGCCCACGACTCAACTGGGCTCACCTACCTCCCACGGATCCACATATATAGAGATACATATCTCTCCTCCCTGTAGTAACCCCAGAAGCGCCCCTCCTCCCCGGAGGGGCGTTTTCTGTTGTGCGGGCCGCCGTATAAATGGATTCGCTCGCCTAGCTTGGAGCGGCGGGGCGACATTAGCCAAACCTCGGGATACGTGGAGTCCAGGTGCGATGGGTCGATACGTAATAGCGCCTGATGGAACCGGACTCTTGCACCTGCATCGAATGCGCCCATCGATGAACGACCTCACGCTCGTAGGCCTCCTGGTTGCTGATCTCGTCGGGGATCGGCGACTCGATCAAATCCGGATGACGCGACCATGGCTCGACAGTCGCGATCGTGGCGCCGAAGCGCTCGATGATGGCTCGATGCATCAGCGGCATTTTGTCGTCGGCCGTAATGAGAACGGGATCATCCGAAACGTCGAGCCACAAGTGTTCCAGCAACTCGCGGTCTTTAACCCGATGCAGGCCAAGTTCGTTGACGGATCGAGCAGCTCGTCCTCGCCTCCTAAGCTCCGCCGCAATCCTGGGGGCATTTAGGCTGGCGTCTACAACCAGGGGTCGACCCGGTTCTTCCACGGCGTCAGGCGACTAGCGCAAAGCTGTGCGCTTTCTCCCACCAACGAACGGCGTCCCGAATCTCGGGACCCGATAGTTCGTAGTCGTCGGCAAGGGTCCGTAGCCCCCCCTCGGTCTCCGCGAGCAAAGCGACCTTTTCGACAGAGACCCTGTGCCCCCGGATCGTCGGCGTCCCGCTCAGCACCTCAGGGTCGACCTCGATGTGCTGGAGATCAGGAATCGATCTGACTGCCCACCCGCCCCGATTCAAGTCGACGGCAATGCGCCGAAGATTGCCGCGCTCGACAAAGTCCTGCCATGAATGCTGACCGACCTCGTAGTGCCGCCCTGCTCTTATAACGACGACGGCACCGGAGGCTGCACCCAGATCGGCGTCAAGAAGCGGCCAGTCCCATCCCTCGTCACTTCGGAGCGTATGAATCGCCGCTTTTATCTCCTCATGGGAGACGTCGTGATCGAGGAGCTCGTGGACGATCATCGCCTCGGCGATGTCTTGAAAGCTGTAAACGCGCGGAAGCTCACTAGGACTGGACTGAGACGAACGGATGTAGCCGTAGCGGGCCCACTGGCCGATCGTCTCCCCGGAAACACCGGCCAAGGCACCAGCTTCGTTAGCCAGGTAAAAGCCAATTGGCTCCTTCTGCGTCTGCGCGCTCATTGCTCAAGGCTACTTCGCGCGGGCGATAGCAATGCCTTCGTCATGGGGGACTCGGCAAGGTAGGCATCTACCCGTGCTCGAACGTCGTCATGGCTGCGGGCAGACCGTCCCCAAAGACGTCGAAGTTGCCCGAGTCTTGGATGTAACCGCAGAAGCTCCCCTCCTCCCGGAGGGAGGTATCTGTTGTGTGGTCATACAGGACGGAGTCAGTTGCCTTCGCTCGCGGACTGGAGTTTTGATTCGAGTTCGGCGGTCCCGTTCCAGACTTCGTCCGCGGGCGGGACTTCGATCTCCGGGACGCGGCCGAAGCTTTCGTAATCGATGGTGATGTCGGTGGTGGCGGCCGAATCTTCCGCTCCGCTTACGGCGCTTTCGAGAGACACGTGCGTCCGCCGGACCCTTTCCTTTCCGTCGACCCAGACTTCGACCTGCGGTTCGGACACATCGACCTTGACCCCGAAGAATTCTTCGGCGTGAGGGAAGGTGCCTCGATAGCGCGTGGTGGGCACGCCGTCGACGTCTTCTTCGCCGATCTTTTCCGCTTCTTCGACGCTTTCGAGGACCTTCAGACCTTCCTTCGGCCCATTCGCCGGCGGCGCCCCGGTTTTACTGGGAGCGGAAGGGAGATCGATCTCGACCCACTTCTTCCCTTCCGGGATCGAGTCAGGGACGGGCGAGGTCGTGTAGGACGTCGTGCCGTCGGCGATGGTCGTGATCGTGAATTCGCGACCCGTCGACAGGCCCTTGACGGTAATCGTCCCTTCGGCCCGCCCGCTGTTGTCAAAGACCATCGGCCCCGTCTCGGTGATCCCTTCCGGCGTGGTCGAGGATTCGACCGTCGAGTGAAGCGTGGCGCGGCCGCCCGGCTCCCGCTGCGTGACTTCGGCCGCCTTGGCGATCGCGTTGAGCGGCCCGCCACCGCTGCCGCCGCCCCCCGATGCGACGACGATAGCGACGACCGCGATGATCACCACCGCCAGGCCGGCGCCGAACCACCAACGGCCTCGACGGCGTCGAGGTGCGTTGCCGGATACCCCTGCGGTGTTCAACTCGTCAGTCACGTGCGCCGGGAACGATAGAGGCTAGGTACGCCACCGTCCGGCAAGCACCGTCTTCCGGAGGCTGGCGGGCGGGCGCGAACGCGGGCGCGGGGCTGTTAGGCGCCGGCGCGGATCGCGGCCTGGGCGGCTGCTACTCGCGCCACGGGGACCCGATACGGGGAGCAACTGACGTAGTCGATGCCGGAGTTGTGGAAGAAGTCGATGGAGTCGGGGTCTCCCCCGTGCTCGCCGCAGACGCCTAGCTTGAGGTCGGTCTTGGTTTTGCGGCCTAGCCAGGCGCCCATGCGGACGAGTTGGCCGACGCCGGGGGTGTCGAGGGTCTCGAACGGGGAGCGGTCGAAGACCTTGACGTCGATGTAGCGGCCGAGGATCCGGCCCTCGATGTCGTCGCGGCTGAATCCGAGGGCGGTCTGGGTGAGGTCGTTGGTGCCGAAAGAGAAAAAGTCGGCCTCCTCGGCGATCTCGTCGGCGCGGAGGCAGGCGCGGGGCAGCTCGATCATCGTCCCGATCGTGTAGTCGCGGCCGCGCTCGACGCCGACCTTCTCGCCGATCGCGACGATCTGCTCGCGGAGGATCTCGAGCTCCCGCCGGTAGTCGACCAGCGGCACCATGATCTCGGCGCTCACCTCGAGGCCGCTGTCCCGGGTCGCTTTGAGGGCGGCGAAGATCGCCTCGACCTGCATCTCGTAGATCGCCGGGAAGAGGATCCCGAGGCGCACGCCGCGGGTCCCCAGCATCGGGTTGACCTCCTGCAGCACGCGGATCCGGGCAAGGTCGTGTTCGAGCGTCTCGACCTCGGCGCTCTTCGCCTCTTCGGCCTCGCGCAGGCGCTCTTCGACGTCCGGCAGCGAGGGCAGGAACTCGTGGAGCGGCTGGTCGAGCAGGCGCACCGTCACCGGCAGCCCGGCCATCGCGGCGAAGATCTCTTCGAAGTCACCCTGCTGCAGCGGCAGCAGCTCCCGCAGGCCTTTTTGTCGTTCCTCGTCGGTGTCGGCCAGGATCACCGCGACGATCGCCTCGTTGCGCTCCGCCCCGAAGAACATGTGCTCGGTGCGGCAGAGGCCGATCCCCTCGGCACCGAACTCGCGCGCCTTCGCCGCGTCGGCGGGCGTGTCGGCGTTGGTCCGCACCCCGAGCGTGCGCAGCTCGTCCGCCCAGCCGAGCACGGTTTCGAAGGCCGGGCTCATCTCCGGCTCGACCAGCGGCACGTCGTTGGCGGTGATCGCGCCGGCGCTGCCGTCGATCGCCACCCGGTCGCCGGCCCGCAGGACGACCTCGCCGGCGAGCCGGATCTCCCCCGCCTCGGGATCGATCTCCAGGGACGCCGCGCCGGTCACCGCCGGCACGCCCATCCCGCGCGCGACCAGCGCCGCGTGCGAGGCCTTGCCGCCCTCCGAGGTGAGGATGCCGACCGCGGCGTGGAAGCCGGCGACGTCGTCGGCCTCGGTGAACGGCCGTGCGAGGATCACGTCGCGGCCCTCGGCCGCCGCCTCGATCGCCACCGCGGCGCTGAAGACCAGCTCACCTTTCGCCGCGCCCGGGGACGCCGCGACGCCCGTCGCGAGCACTTCGTAGGTGATTTCGCGGCCGAAGGTCGGGTGCAGGAGCGCGTCGAGGGCTTCGGCGTCGATCGTCATCAGCGCCGTCGAGCGATCGAGCAGCCCCTCGTCCACCGCATCGACGGCGAAGCGCACCGCCGCCTGCGCCGGCCGCTTCGCGTTGCGCGTCTGCAGCATGTAGAGGCGGCCTTCCTCGACCGTGAACTCGGTGTCCTGCATGTCGCCGTAGTGGCGCTCGAGCGTCCGCAGGATGTCCATCAGCTGCGTGTGGACCTCCGGCTGCCAGTCGGCGAGCTCGCGAATGTCGCGCGGGGTCCGCACGCCGGAGACGACGTCCTCGCCCTGCGCGTTGGGCAGGAAGTCCCCCGACGGCGCCGGCTCCCCGGTCACCTCGTCGCGGCTGAAGGCGACGCCCGAGCCCGACGTGTCGCCCTTGTTGCCGAAGACCATCTGCTGCACGTTCACCGCGGTGCCCCAGGTGTCCGGGATGCGGTTGATCCGGCGGTAGGTGACGGCGCGGTCGCCGGTCCAGGAGTCGAAGACGGCGCGGATCGCGCGGCGCAGCTGGTCGACCGGGTCGACCGGGAAGTCGTAGAGCTCCTTGAAGCCGGCGGTCAGCGCGCGCAGGCTGTCGGCGCCGAGGTCGGTGTCCTCGCGCACGCCGCGCTCGCGCTTCTCCGCCGCGATCAGATCCTCGAACCGCTTGCCCTCGATCCCCAGCACGACGTTCCCGTACATCTGCACGAAGCGCCGGTAGGAGTCCCAGGCGAAGCGCTCGTTGCCGGTCCGCGCCGCCAGCCCCTCGACCGAGGCGTCGTTCAGCCCCAGGTTGAGGACCGTGTCGAGCATCCCCGGCATCGACTCGCGGGCGCCCGAGCGGACCGAGACGAGCAGCGGGTCCGACGGATCGCCGAGGCGCTTGCCGGCGAGCTCCTCGAGCCGCGCCAGCGCCGCCGCGACCTGGTCGTCGAGCCCGGCCGGGAACTCCTCGCCGTCCATGTAGGCGACGCAGGCCTCGGTGGTGATGGTGAAGCCGGCGGGGACGCGCTCGGGACCGAGGATGCGGGTCATCTCGGCGACGTTGGCGCCCTTGCCGCCGAGCAGGTCGCGCATCTCCATCGAACCTTCGGAAAAGTCGTAGACCCACTTCATCGAGCCGTCCCCCACCACAGATTCAGCCGACATGCGGAACTTGTATACCAGCCGCGCCAGATGGTCGCCGCCCGCGAACGCATGAGTACCGAGGTGCGTTCGTACTTCGACGTTCCATATTGGACGAAGTACGAACGCGTCGACTCAGAG
>DAIQOT010000062.1:0-17366 GCA_036787695.1 Solirubrobacterales bacterium
GGCTCCGCGGGACTGGCGGTGCTGCACGGCTATGCGGGCGCCGTCGACCAACACGGCAATGAACTGGTGGTCACTGAGATCGCGGTGGCCGACGAGGTGGCCGCGGCCGCGTGAGCATCTCGGCCGAGACCTTCCCGATCGGGCGCGTCCGCGAGCAGTTCCCGCTGCTCGCCCGCGAGATCAACGGGGTCCCGGTCACCTATCTGGACAGCGGCGCCAGCTCGGAGCGGGTGCTGGCCTCGCTCGAGGTGGTCGCCGACTACGAGCGCAACCACCACTCGAACGTCCACCGCGGCTCCCACACCCTCTCGGCCGAGGCGACCGCCGGCTACGAGGGAGCGCGCGCGACGATCGCCCGCCACCTCGGCGCCAGCGACCGCCGCGAGGTCATCTTCGTCCGCAACGCGACCGAGGCGATAAACCTCGTCGCCCGCGCCTGGGGCGACGCCAACGTCGGCGCCGGCGACCGCATCCTGCTCACCGAGATGGAGCACCACTCGAACCTGGTCCCGTGGCAGCAACTCGCCGAGCGGGTCGGGGCGAAGGTCGAATTCGCGCCGATCGACGACGACGGGCTGCTCGACATGGACGCGCTGAAGGTCTTCCTCGAACGCGGCCCGAAGGTGCTCGCGCTCGCCCACGTCTCCAACGTCCTCGGCACCGAGAACCCGCTCGCCGAGATCTCCGCGATGGCCCACGAGGCGGGCGCGATCGTCGTCGCCGACGGCGCCCAGGGCGCGCCGAAGATGCCGGTCGACGTGGCCGCGCTCGGCGTCGACTTCTACGCGATCACCGGCCACAAGCTCTACGCCCCGACCGGGATCGGCGCCCTCTGGGGCAAGCTCGACCTGCTACGGGCGATGCCGCCGTTCCTCGGCGGCGGCTCGATGATCCGCAAGGTGACCCGCGAGGGGACGACCTACGCCGACGTGCCGGCGCGCTTCGAGGCGGGGACGCCGGCGATCGCCCAGGCGGTCGGGATGGCGGCCGCGATCGAGTGGCTCGACACGACGCTCGGCATGGAGGCGGTCCGCGGCCACGAGGAAGCGATCGCCGACTACACGCTGGCGCGCGTCGCCGAGGTCCCCGGCCTGAAGGTCTTCGGCCCGCCCCGCGGCGCCGGCCGCCTCGGCCCGGTCAGCTTCGAGATCGACGGCATCCACGCCCACGACGTCTCCGAGATCCTCGACCGCCACGGCGTCGCCGTCCGCGCCGGCCACCACTGCGCCCAGGTGCTGATGGAGCGCCTCGGCATCACCGCCACCGCCCGCGCCAGCTTCGGCGTCTACACCACGACCACGGAGATCGACCGCCTCGTCGACGGCCTCGAAGACGCCCGCCGCGTCTTCGGACTTTGACGACGACGGCGCTTCGCTAGCCTCGAACCATGGACGAGCTCTACCGCGATCAGATCCTCGAGCACTACAAGCGGCCCCACAACTCCGGGGTCGTCGAGAACCCCGACCTCGAGTACGAGGACACCAACCCGTTCTGCGGTGACGAGCAGCACGTGACGATCAAGCTCGACGCGGAGGACCGCGTCGCCGAGGTCGCCTTCGAGGGCAAAGGCTGCGCGATCTCGACCGCCGCCACCTCGCTGCTCACCGACGAGCTGACCGGCATGACCCGCGAAGAGGTCGTGCGGCTGCCGAAGGAGTACGTGCTCGAGCTGCTCGGGATCGACATCTCCGCGACGCGGATGAAGTGCGCGATGCTCGGCCTCAAGATCGTCAAGTCCGCCGCGCTCGGCCAACCGGCCGAATGGGAGGACGAGGGCGAGACCGGCACCCCCGCCGAAGCGGCGACCTTCTAGGTCGGCGACCCCGCCGGGCCGCCGACCCTCCGAAGATCAGCCCGCCGGCTTGATCACCGCGAAGACGCCGGGCTCGGCGTTCGGCTCGGTGACCACGGCGAAGCGGCCGGCGTCGATGTCGACGGGGCCGAAGCGGACCTCTCCCCCGGCCGCCTTCACCTTCTCGACCGCTGCATCGGTGTCCTCGACGCCGAAGTAGACGAGCCAGTGGGCGGGGACCTCGTCGGGGAGCATCCCGGCGATGTCCATCATGCCGCCGATCGCGTTGCCGGCGAGTTGCCACTCGATGTAGACGTCGGGGCCGGGGCCACCCTCGGTGCGCTGGATCTGGTGTTCGGCGACGGTCCAGCCGAAGAGCTCGCCGTAGAACGCCTTCGCGCCCTCGACGTCGCGGGTGCCGAGCTCGTTCCAGCAGAGCGCCCCGGCGCCGTTGACGCGGGCGGCGCCGACGAACGTCCCCGGCTGCCAGACGCCGAAGACGGCGCCGGTCTGGTCGGTGAAGACCGCCATCTTGCCGAGGTCCATCACGTCCATCGGCGGCGCCAGCACCGCGCCTCCGAGATCGCTGACCTTGGCCGCGGTCGCCTCGGCGTCCTCGACCGAGATGTAGGTGTTCCACATCTGCGGCTGGCCCGGCTGCATCTGCGGCATCAGCCCGGCGACGTCGTCGCCCTCGTAGGTGGCGCGGCGGTAACCGCCCATCTCGGCCGAGTTCGGCATCTCCCCGGCCCGCCAGCCGAGCAGCCCCTCGTAGAAGCTCGCCGAGGCGTCGATGTCCTTCGCCGCCAGGTCGACCCAGCAGGGCGTCCCCGGCGCGTAGCTCGTCACTTTGCTCATCGTTCTTCTCCTTGTGTCTCGTCGCCTACGCGGCGCTCGCTCGGGTCTCGTCGCTCGGCGCCATGACCGCGAAGAAGGCGCCCTGCGGGTCCTGAAGGACGGCGACGTGGCCCATGCCGATGTCGACCGGGCCGTTCACCAAGGCGCCGCCGGCGGCTCTCGTCGTCGCTGCCGCCGCCTCGGCGTCGGGGACCGTGAAGTAGACGAGCCAGGCGTTCGGCGCCTCGTCGGGGACGTCGTGCCCGTTCATGTCGAAGAGGCCGCCGCGGACCCCGTCGCCGTCTTTCCAGACCCGGTAGGTCCCCATCTCCCCCATGGCCTGCTCCTCGACGGTCCAGCCGAAGACCTTGCCGTAGAAATCGATCGAGCCGGCGACGTCGCGGGTGCCGAGCTCGTTCCAGCTGAAGGCGCCGTCCTCGTTGACGATCTCGGCGCCGGCGAAGGTGCCGGGCTGCCAGACGCCGATGACGGCCCCGGCCGGGTCGCTGAAGACCGCCATCTTGCCCATCCCCATCACGTCCATCGTGTCGACGATCACCGCGCCGCCGGCGTCGCGGACCTTGGCCAGGGTCGCGTCGGCGTCCTCGACCGAGACGTAGGTCGCCCAGACGGTGGGCTGATCGTCCTGCATCTTCGGGCTCACCCCGGCGACGTCGTGACCGCCCAGCTGGGCACGCCGGTAGCCACCGAGTTCGGCGGAGTTCGGCTGCTCGGGGATCTCCCACCCGAGCAGGTCGCTGTAGAAGGCCTCGGCGGCGTCGACGTCGGGGGTGCCGCTCAGTTCGACCCAGGACGGGGTGCCGGGCTCGTAGCTGGTCCTCTCACTCATCTCTCGCTCCTCTCGAAGGATCTATGTGCCATAAGACCACGGGAGTCGCGAAAATTCATCGCCAGGTCGTGAAACCGCGGTGGGGAGCGGGCCGGAGCCGATGAGGGTCACCTAAGCCGAGGGCCGCGAGGGGCGACCTGTAAAATCCGACCCCGTTAGTAGGTTTACGTCCCACCTCGTCTCTATACCGGGTGCTGGAGCCGCCCCCGGGAAGGAATCACCCTCTTGACCGACACCGCAGCAACGACGATCTCAGTCTGCCCCGTCGCCGAGCTTCCGCCCGGCGCGAGGCGCCTTGTCGAACACGAGGGGATGACGATCGGCGTCTTCAATTGCGACGGCACGATCTACGCGATCGAGGACCGCTGCTCGCACGACGACGGGCCGCTCGCCGAGGGCGAGTTCGATCCCGCCGCGTGCACCGTCGAGTGCCCCCGTCACGGCTCCCTCTTCGACCTGACCACCGGCAGGCCGAAGACGCTCCCCGCTTTCAAGCCGGTGCAGACGTTCGCGACCTCCGTCGCGGACGACACCGTCACCCTGGAGGTCGCATAGAACATGGCTACGTCGCCTGAGGTAATCGCCGAGAAAGAGTCGCTCGCCGGCATCAACTCCGACTACAAGGAGAAATTCGGGTTCAACGACCCGGAGACCGGCTACGCGTACAAAGCGCCGAAGGGGTTGAGCCGTGAGGTCGTCGAAACGATCTCCGACTTCAAGAAGGAGCCGCAGTGGATGCGCGACTTCCGCCTGAAAGCGCTCGAAAACTTCGAAAACCGCCCGACCCCGCAGTGGGGCGGCGACCTCGACCAGATCGACTTCAACGACATCCATTACTTCGTCCGCGCCAGCGAGCAGAACTCGCGCGACTGGAGCGAAGTGCCGGATGACATCAAATACACCTTCGACCGGCTCGGGATCCCGGAGGCGGAGCGCAAATTCCTCTCCGGCGTCGGCGCCCAGTACGAGTCCGAGGTCGTCTACCACCAGGTGAACGAGAAGCTCGAGGCGCAGGGCGTGATCTTCACCGACATGGACACCGCGCTGCGCGAGCACGAGGACCTGCTGCGCGAGTACTTCGCGACGGTGATCCCGCCGAACGACAACAAACTGGCGGCGCTGAACTCGGCGGTCTGGTCGGGCGGCTCGTTCGTCTACGTCCCCGCCGGGGTCAAAGTGGAGATGCCGCTGCAGGCCTACTTCCGGATCAACACCGAGAACATGGGCCAGTTCGAGCGGACGCTGATCATCGCCGAGGAGGGCGCCGACGTCCACTACATCGAGGGCTGCACGGCGCCGGTGTACTCGAGCGACTCGCTGCACTCGGCCGTGGTGGAGATCATCGCCAAGCCGAGCGCCCGCGTCCGTTACACGACGGTCCAGAACTGGTCGCAGAACGTCTTCAACCTCGTCACCAAGCGCGCGGTCGCCTACGAGAAGGCGACGATGGAGTGGGTCGACTGCAACCTCGGCTCGAAGCTGACGATGAAGTACCCGGCGATCTACCTGATGGGCGAGGAAGCCCACGGTGAGATCCTCTCGATCGCCTTCGCCGGCAAGGGCCAGCACCAGGACGCGGGCGGCAAGATCATCCACGCCGCCCCGCGTACCTCGTCCTCGATCTTCTCCAAGTCGATCTCCAAGGACGGCGGCCGGGCGACCTACCGCGGCCTGATGGAAATCGCCGACGGGGCGAGCGAATCGCGCTCGAAGGTCGTCTGCGACGCGCTGCTCCTCGACGAGGACTCGCGCTCGGACACCTACCCGACGATCCGCATCGACGAGAACGACGCCGACGTCGGCCACGAGGCCACGGTGTCGAAGATCGGCGACGAGCAGATGTTCTACCTGCAGAGCCGCGGCCTCGACGAGGAGGAGGCCTCAAAGATGATCGTCAACGGCTTCATCGAGCCGGTCACCAAAGAGCTGCCGATGGAGTACGCGGTCGAGCTCAACCGGCTGATCGAGCTGCAGATGGAGGGTTCCATTGGCTGAGCTCGCCACCGAACCGGCCTGGCTCGAGGCTCGGCGCCGCCGCGGCGCCGAGCTGGCCGAGACCCTCCCCCTCCCCGACCACAAGACGAAGGGCTGGGACTTCACCGACCTGTCGAAGCTCGACCTCGACTCCTACACCGCCGCCGACGCGGCGGTCGAGGTCAGCGGCGGCGCGGGCGCGACGGTCGTCTCGCTGGCCGAGGCGGTCGAGTCGCACGCCGAGCTGCTGCAGGAGGCGCTCGGGTCGCTGGTGCCGATCGAGGACCCGTTCGTCGCCCGCAACGAGGCCGACTGGCGCGACGGCGTGCTCGTGCACGTGCCGCGCGGGGTGAAGCTGACCGAGCCGGTGCGGATCGAGGTCCCGGTGTCCGAGAGCGGCACCGCGGTCAGCTGGCGCACGCTGATCGTGCTCGAGGAGGGCGCCGAGGCCGAGGTCTGGGAGCACTGGTCCTCGCCCGACGACGAGGTCGACGCGCTGCTCAACTCGGTGGTCGAGCTCTCCGTCGGCCAGGCGGCAACGCTTCGCTACGTCAACACCCAGGACCTCTCCGAGAAGACCTGGATCTTCGCCAGCCAGCGCGCTCAGGTGGAGCGCGACGGGCGGCTCGACTGGGCCGCGCTCGGCTTCGGCTCGGCCAACGGCAAGGTGCGGATGGACACCAAACTCGCGGGCCCGGGCTCCGAGGCGCGGGTGACCGGCGGCTACGCCGGCGGTCCCGGCCAGCACCTCGACTACGACACGACGCAGGAGCACGCGGCGCCGAACACCAACTCCGACCTCGCCTTCCGCGGCGTCCTCGCGAAGGGCTCGACGGCGGTCTGGCGCGGGATGATCAAAGTCGATCCCGGCGCCCAGCAGACCGACGCCTTCCAGGAGAGCCGCAACCTGCTCCTCTCCCCCGACGCTCACGCCGACGCGATCCCCGGCCTCGAGATCCTCGCCGACGACGTCCGCTGCACCCATGCCGCGGCGATCGCCCAGGTCGACAAGGAGCAGCTCTTCTACCTCACCTCGCGCGGCCTCGACGAGGCCGGGGCCAAAACCCTGGTGATCGAAGGCTTCCTCGAGTCCCTGGTCGAACGCCTCGCCGAGGGCCCCGTCCGCGACGAGGTGTCCGCCGCGCTCGAGTCCCGCCTCAGCGAGATCCTCTAGCGCCCTACGTCAGCGCCGTTGCGCTGTGGCTTATCCGGCCATAGGACGGATAAGCCACAGCGCGGCAGACGCTAGGGCTTCAGCGTCAGGTTGACCTTGGCGCCGGCGGTCGCTTTCGCACCGGCCTTGCGGCTCTGAGCCGCGACCTTGCCGGTTTTCGGCGTCGCGCCTTTCAGCTTCGTCACCTTCCCCGCCTTGCAGTCGGCCTTCTTCAGCGCGGCCTTGGCGGCTGGGAGCTTCTTCCCTTTCAGGTTCGGGACGACGCACCGCTTGGCCGGCTTCGGCGTGGTCTTCTTCGGTGCCGGAGCGACTGCGACCGGCGGAGGGGGCGGCGGCGCGACGTAGCCGAACTGCTGCGGCGCGTTTGCTTTCCCGGCGATCGTCGTCACCGTCACCGAGACCGACGCGGCCGATTCCCGGGCCGGCGCGACCGCAGTGATCTGCGATTCCGAGTTAGCCGTGTAACTCGCTGCCGGGACGCTGCCGAAAGTGACGCCGGTAGCGTTCTCGAGGTCGGTCCCGCTGATCGTCACCGAAGTCCCGCCCGCGGTCGGGCCGGAGGTCGTGCCGAGCGAGGAGATCGTCGGCGCCGGCTGGATTTCGGCGTTGAAGCCGACGAGTTCAGGCGCCCCGAACGAGCCAAGCTCCGGGCCAGATTCCGGCCTTTCCCCGGTCCAGAGGGTGAGGTGACCAGTTCCTTCGAGAAAGCCGACCGAAGCCGTTTCGCTCATCCCGAGGCCGATCGTTTCCCCCGCCACCACCGGGAGGGAAGTCGCGTAGCTCTGGACCCCAGGATTCGGGACCGCGGCGACGGGTCCGCTCATCTTCCCGAAGACGGCGACCATCGGCGATGAGGCCAGGCGCATCGAACGGAGGGTGTACGTCCCCGCGGTCAAGCCTCCGAGGATGTTGAAGCGGACCACGGTCCCGGAGACGGGCGAAGTCAAGTTCGGACCGGTCCCGCCCAGTTCCGTGTTGGCGAAGATGCAGGATCCGAAGCCGCACTCGTACGTTTCCCATTCGCCGCTCGAGAGACTGGGGCCTACGGTCACGTCGGCGGCGAGGGCGCTGCCGCAGAGACAAAGTGCGGCGGCGGCCGAAATGACCATCGCCAACAAGGCGCGGGAAAGCTTCACGGAACCTCCTGGGGAACACAGGGCGGACGGGGAAACGCGAAAGTTTCCAGATGAGTGAGACTCAGTCAATACTCAGATCTCAGATTTCGTCTTCTTCCCTTCCTCCTCTTCGCGTTCGCGCTTCTTCTCGGCGCGGGTCGCGCGGATGATCCCGGCGATCACGATCAGGATCGGGATCACGTAGAAGATCCAGAGCCAGTGGCCGATGTGGGCGAGCGGCAAGGACATCAGGCACCTCCGACGGAGAGTAGGTAGAGGCCGAAGCAGGTGAAGGCGACCATCACCGCGAGCATCCAGTACTGGGAGCGCGAGGCGCGGCGGTAGTCGGGCCAGTAGACGAGGGCGCGGTCGTGGGCGAGGGTCAGGCCGACGACGTGGCCGACGAGGAGCGCCGCCACCTGGACGTACCAGATGACGTTCGGGGTCAGGGCGCTGAAGTCGATGCCGTATTCGGCCGTGCCGAAGAGGTCGGTCGTCGACGTCCCCAGCGGGTCCGAGAGCAGGTAGGTGAACTGGGCCTGCTCCTGATAGACGAGGAGGCTGAAGTAGTGGGCGACGAGGTAGGCGAGGGCGATCGGGATCAGACTGTGGGCGAAGCCGCGGGCCAGCGTGCGAAAGGCGGGCGCGCCGGGGACCGAGCGCATCCCCTTCACCCCCAGTAGGTAGACGCCGGCGACGGCGAGCACCGTCGCCGCCATGAAGAGCGAGTCGGTGATGCGGATCGTCGCCAGCGGCCCGACGCCGAGCCCTTCGATCCAGCCGCCGACGTGGGCGAGGCCCTGTTTGTAGGCGCCGTCCTCGGCCCCGTCGAAGCTGGTCGAGGCGATCGAGGCGATCACCACCGCGGTCGAGCCGGGCACGGTCGTCGCCCAGTGGGTCGCGGCGGCGAGTGGACGGCGGCGGCCGATGCGGCCGTCCCTGACCCCGAACGGGGCGAGCTGGGAGAACATCCCGAAGTAGACCGAGAAGATCTCCCCGCGCGAGCACCAGACCTCGGTGCCGAAGAGGGTCATCATCGTCAGCGTGTAGACGCTGTAGACGCAGGCGGCGACGCCCGCGGCGTGCGGTTCGAGGCCGACGGCGACGCCACCGCTCGAGCCGTAGACGACCTCGAGCCAGACGAAGCCGAGCAGGCCGACGGCGGCGGGCCAGCGTCCCAGCTTCTCCGGGTAGGCGAGGTGCGGGAGGCGGCGGCGCGACACCAGGCCGTAGGCGCCGCCTGCGACCCGGGCGATCGCCCGCCACGGGTTGAAGATCGGGAAGACGTCCCCGAGGAGCGCCGAGGCGAACGGGAAGCCGATCCAGGCGGTGACGAAGAAGAAGGTGATCGCGAAGTTGCGATCGGGGGCTTCGGTGCCGTGGATGCCGGAGTAGATGCCGACGCCGAGGAGGAAGACGCCGAGGCCGCCGCAGATGACCTGGAGTGGCCAGGAGCGCAGGACGGTCGTCAGCCAGGCGGCGCCCGGGCGCCAGCGCTCCTGCTCGAACTGCGGCTTGCGCCAGGCGGCGGCGAGGGCGAAGAAGGAGGCGATGAGGACGATCGAGGCCGCCCAGGCGAAGAGCCAGGCGGGGATCGGCAGGTCCTGCTTGGCGACGAGGGCGTGGGCTTCGGGCAGGTCGAAGATCATCGGCGGGGGCCTCCATATAACGTCCGCCCGTGCGCCCCGGTCGCGACAACATCGCCGCACCCGATCTGCCGCCCGCGCTGGAGTGGATCGGGGTCGAACCGGACTCGATGCCGGCGCTGACCGCGGGCGGCCCGGCGCTCGTCCACTTCTTCGACTTCGCCCAGCTGAACAGCGTGCGCACCCTCCCCTACGTCGGCGAGTGGGCGAGGCGCTACCGCGAGGCGGGCCTCTCGGTGATCGGCGTGCAGGCGCCGCGCTTCCCGTTCGGCGCCGACCGCGAGGCGGTCGCGGCGGGGCTGGAGCGGCTCGGGGTCGAGTTCCCGGTGGCGATCGACGCCGGGCGCGAGCTCTGGGAGGCCTACGGCTGCGAGGGCTGGCCGAGCCTCTTCCTCTGGACCCTCGGCGGCGCGCTGACCTGGTTCCACTTCGGCGAGGGCGAATACCTGGGGACCGAGATGGCGATCCAGGAGGAGTTGCGGGAGGCTGACGCGCTGCGGGCGCTGCCCGAGACGCTGGCGCCGCTTCGTCCCGAGGACGCGCCGAACGCGCGGGTGATGGCGCCGAGCGCCGAGCTCTTCCCCGGCGGCGGCTGGGACCGTCCCTGGATCGCCGGCGAGGAGGCCGACGAGCTGGTCGTCGAATACGAGGCGGGCGGGGCCTGGGCGACGGTCGAGGGCCGCGGGGCGCTCGGAGTCAGCATCGACGGCGAGGACCGCGGCGCGGCCGAGGTGACCGGCCCGGGGCTCTACGAACTCGCGACGCACGATCGCCACGGCAAGCACACCGTCGCGCTCCGCCCCGAAGCGGGCATGAGCGTCTGGTCGGTCAGCTTCGACCCGGGACTTCCCTAGGGCGTGGAGACTTACTCCCGCATAGCGAGAGTAAGCCTCCACAGCGGATCGCCGATCGACGGTCACACAGTCCTCCGGCGCGACCCGACGACCGCGGCGCCGCCGACGAGCAGCGCGATCACCGCGACGACGAGCGCCGCGATCGCGAGGCCCTTGTCACTCGAACCGCCCGAGTCGCTCGAGTCCGACGAGACCAGAGACAGGCTCTTGCTGTTGACCGTCGATGACTGCCCGGCTTCCTTCGGCGGCAGGACCAGCACCTGCGGCGCCGGGTGTTCGGATTCCGGCGCCCCGATCCAGCGGACGACTTCCTTTTCGTAGGTCTGGACCGCCTTGAAGGTCAGCTCTTCGCCGGCCTTGCCGGGGACCTGCACCGACAGGGGGAAGTCCTGGAACTGTCCCGGCGCCAGCTTGCCGCCACTGAAGATCACCTCTTTGACGCCTTCGGTGACGGGGCCGTCGTCGGTCTGGATCGGTTCCTTCAGCTTCTCGTGGACGACTTCGACGTTCCAGCCGGGGACCGCCTGGTAGGAGACGTCGCCGAACCCTTCCGGGAACTGGACCGCGACCTTGGTCGTGTTTTCGCCCTCGCTCTCGTTCGGCACCCGCACGTCGAGCACCGTGTACGCGCCTTCGGGGGCTTCGTTCGGCTGCAGGGTCACGTGGGCCTCCGCCGCCGCGGGGGCCAGCAGGGCGAGCGCGAGCAGCGCCGCCGGAACCAGCTTTCGGATCATCTGACAGGGACCTCGACTTTCGTTTCGTACTGGTCGAATTCGGAGACGCGCAGGGTGAGGCCGAGCTCCCAGTCGCCGGGCGCGTTGAGGAGCGCGCTCTGGACGATGTAGTGGCCGGGGCCGGCGCTCTGGACGGTCAGCGGCAGCGGCCCGATTTCCTTGTCGGGGAGGGTCGCGGTGACCGTCAGTTCCTTGCCCGGTTTGTATGGAGCGCCGGTCTTCGCGTCGAAGAAGTAGATGTGGATCTGGTTGGCGCCGACGGCGGCCGGGTCGACGTCCATCTCGAGCGTGGTCGGGCCGACTTCGGTCGTCGTCGAGAAGGGCCCGGGCTGGGCGGAGACCGGCGGCGCGTAGCTCGCCAGCGCGGCGGTGACGCCGATCACGACGGCGAGCAGCGCGACCTCGCCGCGCAGTGCGCGCCGCAGGAGGACGCCGGGGAGACCGGGCGAACCGCCGAGCTCGGCGACCCGGCGCAGGCGCGGGATCACGGCGCGGCGGTTGTAGGCGGCGATCGCGATCACCGCGAGCAGCAGCAGGAACTTGGCGAGGACCGTGCGACCGTAGCCGGTCGAGAGCAGGTCGCCAAGGTGGCGGACGTAGACGTAGGCCTGGATCAGGCCGGTGGCCATGATCAGGGCGACCATCACCAGCGCGAGCGTCGAGAAGCGGCCGAGCGGCCCGGCGAGCAGGCGGCCGCGGTCGGCGGGCGAGGTCGCCGAGCGGGTCGCCGCCGGGAGCACCAGGAGGAGCGCGGCGAGCCCGCCGAGCCAGGTGGCCATCGCGGCGACGTGGATGGCGTTGACGGGGAAATTCAGAGCGACTGGAGACTGACTTGAACCGTGGCCGCTCAGGGCTGGGCAGAGGCACAGGTAGACGAGAGGGATGGCTATGAGGAGAGCGGCGAGGGGGCGAGCCCATGGACCCCCTCTCTCACGAACAGCGTGGAGGTTCGTTCGGGGGTCCATGGGCCCGCCTGGCGAGCCGGGGCCTGCCTCCGGAGCCGCGGCGGGACTCGGGCGGGGCTCCGGTGCCGTCGCGGGGTCCGGGACACGGACTCGCGCCACGAAGGGGACGAGGAGGGCGATCGCGACCCAAGCGAGGAAGGCGAAGCCCCATACGGTGCCGAAGCGGGTTTCCAGGGTCTCTTCGATGATCGTCTTGGTGATCGCGAAGAAGCCGGAGACGCCCGCGGCCTCGGCGCCCTCGAGGACGATCTGGGCGGCGGTGGCGATGAGGCCGATGCCGGCGGCGATCCAGAGGAGGCGGCGTAGGCGCTTGGCGAAGGCGGCCGCGGCGGTGCGGCGCGACTCCTCCCCCACCCCGGCACCGCCGAGTGCGGGGAGCCAGCAGAAGAAGAGGAAGGCGACGCCGCCGACCGCCAGCGCGATCGCCGTGTACTCGAGTCCCCGCGCGAGGCCGTAGGCGACCTCGGTCACCTTGCCGTTGCCGGAGCCGCCGATCAGTTCGCCGACCGTCTGGGTCGGCGCGCGCCCCGCCTTGCCGATCGAGAAGACGTAGCCGCTGGAGACGATGTGGCCGTCGGCGGAGACGACGCGGTAGGTGGCGGTGTAGCTGCCGTCGGGGAGTCCTGGCTTGAGGTGGACGCCGAGCTTCGGTCCTTCGCCGCCGGGGTGGAAGGCGTCGCCCTCGTCGACCCGTTCGCCGGCGGCGTCGTAGACGCGGACCGCGCCGAAATTGCCCTCGACCGGCTCGTCGAATTCGAAGATGACCGCGCTCGGCTCGGCCTTGACGACCGCCCCCTCCCGCGGGTTGGTCCCTTCCAACCGCGCGTGCGCCGACGCCGCCGCCGGAACGAGCAGCGCGAGAGCGACCACCACCGCGAGCGCGTTCGCAGTTACCCGCGCATACCGCGGGAAAGTGCGAACGCACCGCGGGGGCCGCACGCGTTGGGGGGACCGTCGGGGCATCTACCAGGCCTCGGCCGCCCGCTCTTTCGCTTCGGGACGCTCGCCTGGATCGCCGTCCCCGCCCCTTCGCCGCCGCAGCCAGAACACCAGCGCGCCGCCGCCGAGGACGATCACGATCGCGGCGATCACGAAGGGCAGCTTCGAGGTCCCGGCGCCGCCGACCCACCAGAGCGTCCCGTGCAGGGTGGTCGACTTGCCGTCCACTTCCATCGGGATTTCGTAGTCGAAGATCTTGGTTTTCTGGCTCTTGTCCTTGACCTGGGTCGGCAGCTGGTTGGCGATCATCCAGTGCATCCGGTGGTCGTGCCAGATGAAGGTCCCCGAGTCGTCGACCGTCTTCCATTCCGGCGCCGCCTTCGGTTCGACGCCCTTCGGGACTTCGACGTCGGTCTCGAAGCGGCTGTCGTCGAGGTAGGTCGCGGGCGAGTTCTCGTTCACCTGGACGGTGCCGTCCTTCTCGATCCGCGCGTAGGGCTCGTCGTTGTAGCCGTAGAGGACCACTTCGTGGCCGTGCTGGTCGAGCAGCTGGAAGTAGCTGTCGTAGTCGAGGACTTCGATCGAGACGCCACCGGGTAGCGGCGGCGTCACCGAGTCGATTTCCGAGCGGAAATTCGGGTTGCCCCCGTGGGCGAGGGCATGGGCGGGTGCCAGCGCGCACGCGATCACGAGTGCGATCACGGCGACGGGCAGCGCCCATCTGGCGCTCCTCATCGGTTCTCCTTCGTTGCGGTTCGGCGCGCCGGACTTTCACCCCACCGGGGTGGGGCGAAACTACGGAGCGCGTCGCTAGCGGGGCGGAACCGCGAAGGGCGGCGCGCGACCGGCCGCGGCGCCCGCCAGCGGCACGAGCCGGGGCAGGGCGAGACGACGAGGCCGCGGGGCGGCCGCCGGGCGCTCGTGCGAAGTCGTGGGACGACGGCGGCGCGAGGCCACCCAGCGGATCGCGGCGCGGGCGCCGCGCAAGGCGGCGGCGATCGCGAGGCCGCAGACGAGCGAGAGCGGAACCGCCCACCAGCCGCCGTCGCCGAAGACGCCGTTGAAGCCCTCCGGGTGGCCGTTGGAGAGCATGCCCTCGAGCAGCTCCTGGCACGAGTAGAGGGCGAGCAGCGAGGCGGCGATCAGAAGCGCGAGGCGCAGGAAGCCGCGCCAGGAGGCCGGATCACTCGCCGCGCCGTCGCGCGCGTCACCCTCTCCCGCCCCGTCCCGCCAGGCGCTCGCCAGCCGCGCGAAGAAGAGCCCGACGACGATCGCCACCGACATCGCGATCGGCGCCGCCAGCGCGCTCAGGTACTGGTGCCCCTCCTTCTCCAGCTCCTCGCCGCTCGAGCCGCCGAAGGCGAGCATGAAGCGCGCCTGGTGGACCGTGAGGACGGCCGCGGGCATCAGCGCCGCGGCTCGGAAGCTCGGCGATACCAGCCTATTCAGCGAATTCGCCACTGAAGCCACTCTATGGTGTCTCGAAAGCGACCACTGCCTGGGAGGAGAAGCAGATGATCACCAAGCTGGACTTCGTCGGGGTGCCCTCGACCGACAGCGAGCGGACGCGAGCCTTCTACGTCGACACGCTCGGCCTGCGCCCGGATCCCAACGCGCGGTTCGAGTTCTGGGTCGGCGAGACGTGCTTCGGGATCTGGGAACCCGCCCGGCTCGGCATGGAGTTCGCGCCGCAGAAGAACGCCCATCCGGCGCTCCACGTCGACGACGTCCCCGCGGCGCGCGCCGAGCTCGAGGCGAAGGGCGTCGAGTTCGCCGGCGAGACGCTCGACACCGGCGTCTGCCACATGGCCCTCTTCACCGACCCCGACGGCAACGACCTGATGCTGCACAGCCGCTACGCCCCGCTCGAGCAGGGCCACAGCGACGAGGGGGAACGGGGCGCCTAGCGGCGTCCCCGGACTTCCCGGATTCGACCTAGGCGCCCGCCGCCCGGGCGACCGGGCGGACTTCCTTCGGCAACATGAAGCGGACGTCCTCGTGGACGGCCCGCAGCTCGTCGACGTCCTCGGCGCCGCGGTCGCGGAAGAAGCTGACCAGGCCCTCGACCAGGTCCTCGGGGGCGCTCGCGCCGGAGGTGATGCCGACCGTCTCGACCCCCTCCAGCCACTCGTCCCGCACCTGGGTGTGGTTGTCGATCAGGTGGGAGGCGGAGCCGTGTTCGCGCGCGACCTCGACCAGGCGGTTGGAGTTCGAGGAGTTGGTCGAGCCGATCACCAGGACCAGGTCGCACTCGCGCGCCAGCTGCTTCACCGCGATCTGGCGGTTGGTCGTCGCGTAACAGATGTCTGCCGACTTGCTGGAGACGATCGAGGGGAACTTCGCGCGCAGGGCGGCGATCACCTCGGCGGTCTCGTCGACCGAGAGCGTCGTCTGGGTGATGAAGGCGACCTTGTCGGGATCGGGGACCTCGAGCGCGTCGACCTCGGCGACGGTTTCGATCAGCACGATCGACTCGGGCGCCTCGCCGGTCGTCCCTTCGACCTCCTCGTGGCCCTCGTGGCCGATCATCACGATCGTGTAGCCCTCGGCGGCGAAGCGGCGCGCCGAGACGTGGACCTTGGTCACCAGCGGGCAGGTCGCGTCGATCGTCCGCAGGCTGCGCATGGCGGCGTTGTCGTGGACCGCCGGGGCGACGCCGTGGGCGGAGAAGACGACGGTCGCGCCCTCCGGCACCTCGGTCTCCTGGTCGACGAAGATCGCGCCTTCGGCGGCCAGCTTCTCGACCACGTGTTTGTTGTGGACGATCTCCTTGCGGACGTAGACGGGGGCGCCGTGGAGCTCCAGCGCGCGCTCGACCGTCTGCACGGCGCGGTCGACGCCGGCGCAGTAGCCGCGCGGGGCGGCGAGGAGGACCTTCCGCGGGCCCGCGGTGGCAGTGCTTGGCATGCCTTCAGGGTACCGGGACGCCCCTTGCGGCCCGGCACCGGGTTTGTCCCGGGCGGCGTCCGGGGATAGCCTGACGCGGGAGATGAGTACGCAGGGACGCCATCTGGACCGCCTGACGGCCGTGGACGCCTCGTTCCTTTCGAACGAGAGCTCCTCCAGCCACATGCACGTCGGCGCGATCCTGATCTTCGAGGGGCCGCCGCCGCGGTACGTCGACCTGGTCGAGCACGTCCGCGGGCGGCTGAACCTGGTGCCGCGCTTCCGCCAGAAACTGGTCGTGCCGCCGCTCGAGGCCGGGCGCCCGCTCTGGGCCGACGACGTCAACTTCAACCTCAGCTACCACATCCGCCACACCGCGCTGCCCGAGCCGGGCGGCGAGGCGCAGCTGAAACGGCTCTGCGGGCGGGTCTTCTCGCAGCAGCTCGATCGCTCCAAGCCGCTCTGGGAGCTGTGGCTGGTGCAGGGACTGGAGCGCGACCGCTTCGCCCTGTTGACCAAGACCCACCACGCGATGGTCGACGGGATCAGCGGCGTCGACATCGGCACGGTGCTGTTCGACCTCGAGCCGGTGCCCGCGCCCGCCCCGGTCGAAGAGCGCTGGGTGCCGCAGAAGTCGCCGTCGACGGCGGAGCTGGTCGGGCGTGGGATCGGCGACGCGATCGGGATGCCGATCGCGCTGGCCGGGCGGGCGGTCGAGGCGGTCCGCCACCCCGAGACGACGGCGCGCAAGGCGGTCGAGGGGGTGGAGGCGCTGAGCGAGATCGTCGCCCAGTTCGCCGACCCGGCGCCGGACGTGCCGCTGAACCACGAGATCGGGCCGCACCGCCGCTACATCTGGGCGCGCTCGGAGCTGGCGACCTTCAAGCGGATCAAAGACAGCCTCGGCGGCACCGTCAACGACGTCGTCCTCGCCGTCGTCACCGGCTCGATCCGCGAGTGGCTGCACTCGCGCGGCGTGCGCACCGAGGGACTCGAGCTGCGGGCGCTGGTGCCGGTCTCGATCCGCGCCGAGGACGAGCACGGCAACCTCGGCAACAGGCTCACGGCGATGCGCGGGCCGCTGCCCGTCTACATCGAGGACCCGGTGCGGCGGCTACAGGTGATCAGCGAGGAGATGGCGGGGCTGAAGGAATCCAAACAGGCCCTCGGTGCGGAAATGATCTCCCGCTTCAACGACTTCGCCCCGCCGACGCTGCTCGCTCAGGCCGGGCGCCTCAATTTCAGCACCCGCCTCTTCAACCTCCTGGTCACCAACGTGCCCGGGCCGCAGATCCCCCTTTACGTCCTGGGACGGGAACTGGAAGAGGTCTTCCCGGTCGCCTTCCTGCCGCAGAACCACCGCCTCGCGGTGGCGATCATGAGCTACCACGGCAAGATCGGCTTCGGCCTCCTGGCCGACTACGACTCGATGGAGGACATCGAACTCCTCGGTGCGGGCATCAACAACGCCCTCGCGGAGCTCGAGGCGGCCGCCAGCGAGTCCGCCGCCGCCGCGTAGCCACAGTTCCACAACGCCCCTCTCGGCGACTGGTCACTTAGGCCCCCTATAGGCGGCTCAAGTGACCAGTCGTGCTCCCGC
>DAIQOT010000242.1:0-5800 GCA_036787695.1 Solirubrobacterales bacterium
AACGGCCGGCGGTTCAAGGAGAACGACCCGGAGACGCTGATCGTCGCCGCCGAGCCGAAACAGGGGGAGCTGGTCCAGGGCCTGCGCTCGCTCGACGACGGCTTCATCCCGCCGATCATCGACATCAACCTGCTCGACCGCAAAATCATGGTCTCCAACCGCGACGCGATCGTCTGGACGAAGAAGCTGCTCGAGGAGGAGGGCGTCTTCTCCGGCGTCTCCGGCGGCGCCATCGCCAGCGTCGCCGCCCGCATCGCCGGTGAGCTCGACTCCGGCAACGTCGTCTTCCTGATCCCCGACGACGGCTGGAAGTACCTCTCCTCAGGCGTCTACACGAAGCCGCTCGAGGAGATCGAGAACCTCGACTCCACCGTCTGGTGGTAAGAGCGAGAGCGCGCTAGTCGGCGCAACTTCTGCGCGCTCGGTGGTATTCGAGTGCATGAGACAAGGGGTCACAAAGAGGCGCCGTGGAACGCTGCTGTCGCCTGTGGGCATCGCGCTCTGCCTCCTCGTCGGTGCGGCGCCGGCCTCGGCGCGGATCGCCGCGCCGCCGAATCCGGTCCAGGTCCGCCTGCTGCCGCACATCGACGTGACCCAGGTGCTCGCCGCCGGAAACGGAGTCCTGGTCGTCGGCGAGGAAGGGCTGACCCGCCTCGGCCCTGACGACCGCATCGACCGCTCCTTCGGCAAGGACGGGCACCTCGACTTCCGCCATCCGGAAGCGGCGATCCAGCCCGACGGGCGGATCCTCGTCCTCAGCGCTGTCCCGAGCACGCCCGCCCCGACAGTGACCCGGCTCTTGGCGAACGGCAGGCTCGATCCGTCTTTCGGCAGTGACGGCACCGCGAACATCGAACTCGGGCCCGGCTTCGCCACCACCTTCGGGGTCGCCGTCAGCGGTCACAAGATCGTGATCCTCGGCGGCCCTGAACGGAACGGGACGGTCGGCGGCCCGTCGCTTGTCCGGCTCGATTCCGACGGCGCGATCGACCGTGACTTCGGCGAAGGCGGTCTGCTGCCGATCGACGTCGGCCCCGAATACGAATCGCTACGGGAGATGCCGAACGGCGATCTGCTGGTCAGCGAAATGAACGACTCCACGATGCGCGAGTTCACCGTCGACGGCGCACCGGTCGGCTCATTCGGCGGAGCCGAAGGCGTAGTTATCTCCCGAGCCCTCCACGGCGTGGGGCTCGGGGGCGAGTTCCTCGCCGAACACCCGCCGATCGTCCTCCCGAGCGGCGCGTTGATCGTCTACGGCAGCGTCTCCCGAATCGGCGGAACGGGCCTCGAATCCACCCCCGCCGCCTTCAGGCTCCGCGCCGACGGCAGCCTCGATCGGGCCTACGGCAAGAGCGGGATCGCCCACCTGCCCTTCGGCGGCCTCTCCCGCCGGCGTGGCGAAACCTCCGATGGTTGGGCCGACGCGACGGCCACCGGCGAACTCGTGATCAGCGCCTCTCGGGAGGTTGGCAAGCGGACGAGGCTGCTGGCGATCGGCTTCGACCGCGACGGCCGGCTCGACCGCGCTCTCGGCGGCGACGGCGAACTCGCGATCGGCGTCCTGCGGCCCTTCGCGGGCGGAGGACAGGTGCTGATGTGCCCCGGGGGCTCGGCCCTGGTCTTCGGCCAAACGGCTCCGCGCCGTCCTGGGCGGGCACCGGAGCTCGTCGCGCGGATCAAGCTGAAGAAATGAAGGCGTCGCGCTTCGCGATCACGGCCCTGACCACCGCGCTCGTCTGCTGGCTCGCCCTGGTCGGCGGCGCGCCGGCAGCGGCCGGGACGCCGCACGGCTTCCGCTATCTCCACGGCGTGCAGGCGAGCGAAGCGATTCCGCAGGGGAGTCGCCACGTCCTCTTGGTGGGCGGGGGAACGATCACCCGGATAGGCCCCGGCGACCGGATCGATCGTGGCTTCGGCACCGACGGGCGGGTCGAAGACGAAGCGATACAGGTGGGGGTCCAGCCCGACGGCAAGATCATCGTGCTCGGCGGGTTCCGTCGGATCGTCACCCGTCTGACGCCGGAGGGTCGCCCCGATCCGAGCTTCGGCAGGGATGGGACGGTGCCACTCGCCGCCTTTCCGCGATTCGAAACGGAGGACGCGATGACGGTGAGCGCGACGGGGATCGTGCTCGGCGGCGAAGTCGCCGGCACCGGCAAGCCGGCCTTGGCGCGCCTGCGGCCGAACGGCGCGATCGATCGCGGTTTCGGCCACGACGGCGTCAAGGTGATCGGCACTGAAGAGTTCCCCGAAATCGAAGACCTGGAGACGCTGCCCGGCGGCGGATATCTCGTCACCGAACAGAACGACAACGAGATCTGCGAGTTCACCGCTGCGGGCGCGGTGCGGCGGTCGTTTGGCAACGACGGCTGCGCTTCCTCGATCCGGTTCGGACACCGCGGCCCCGGGGTCGGCTTCTCCGCTGACGATCTGCCGTTGGTCCTGCCCGGCGGTGAACTGATCGTCTATGGCGATCTCTCGCGCTACGTCCACGGCGAAAACCAGTACACGGTCGGCGCGGTGCGGCTGCGGGCGGACGGGTCCAAAGACCGCTCCTATGGGCGCGGCGGATTCGCCTACCTGCCCTTCGACGACCTCTATGGCCCGGGCGAAGATGGTTTTTCGGGGGGTGCTGCCTTTGGCCAGGGCGGCAAGCTCGTGATCGGGGCCTCCCTGGGGATCGTGACCGGGATGGCGCTCGTCACCTTCGACTCCGACGGTCACCTCGACCGGTCGCTGGGCGAAGGCGGGAAGGTTCTGGTCGGCGAACCGTTCGTGGGCTACGCCAATGCCGGGCCGGTGATCCTGCGCCCGGATCGCCAGGCGCTGCTCTTCGGCGTCGAAGGGACCGCCCCGACGTCGATCGTCCGCGCCTCGTTGGCGCCGAGGCGCGCCGGTGCGGTCCGTTAGCCTGCCGGGTCCGATGAAGATCTCCCAAGCTTTGATCGACGAGATGACGGTCCACGCGCTCGAGGACCGGCCGAACGAGTGCTGCGGCATGGTCGGCGGCAAGGCCGGGGTGGCGACCAAGGTCGTGCCGGTTCTGAACGCCGCGGCGAGTCCGCTTCGCTACGAGATGGACCCGAAAGGGCAGTACGACGCCTTGAAGGAGATCGAAGCCGACGGCGAGCTGCTGGCGATCTACCACTCGCACACGAAGAGTGCCGCGTATCCGTCGCAGACCGATGTGAACCAGGCGCAGAACTGGCCCGAACCTATCTACGTGATCGTTTCGCTGGTCGACGAGGAGAAGCCGGACGTCAAAGGGTTCCACCTCGCCGATCTAAAGATCGTCGACGCCGAGCTCGAGATCGGGTAGAAATAGTCAAAGATGGCTGAGGCAACGAAACATCGCGGAGCCCATTCGCGCGGCTCGCACGGCGGCGGCGGTCACAAAGACGACGGCGGCGACGGCGGTGGCGGTGGAGGCGGCGGCAAGCTGGTCAAGGTCGGTTTCGCCCGCAACCAGGCCGAAGCCGAGATGCTGCAGGGCCTGCTGACCGAGTCCGGCATCCCCAGCATCCTCAAACGCTCCGGTGGCTTCGACGCCCCCGAGTTCCTCGCCGCCGGCCCGCGTGACATCTGGGTCAACAAAGAACACGCGCACGAGGCTCGTCGCATCCTCGAGGAGACGATGGTCGAGGGCGACGACGAGTCCGAGGAGCGCTCGGAGCTCGAGCAGGAAGCGCGCCTGCGGGCGACCGACGGCGAACCGATGAGCCCGGCGCGCCTCGCGCTCTGGGTCGGCGGCGCCTTCATCGTCGCCGTGATCATCATCTGGATCGTCTACCAGATCAGCTGACCCCGGCGGGGCCTCTCACCATTTCGCGCAGGTGGTCGCGCCAGGCGGCCTCGATGTCGCGGAAGCGGGCGTCGAAGGCGTCTTCGAGGGTTACCGCGGGGCCGCCGGGGAGGAGGCCGTCGACGAGGCGCTCGCAGGCCTCGGGGCCGCGCTCGTTCTCCAGCAGGTCGAAGATCGTGCCGCCGAGGATCACGGCGTCGCGGCGGCTGGGTGGGAAGGAGACGCGTTTGTTGCCGCGCAGGCGGAGGAGGACGGCGCCGCGATAGAGGCCGACCTGGCGGGAGAAGTACTGGGCGCCGCCTTCGACCAGCCAGGCCCAGCGCAGGTAGCGGGCGAAGCGGCGCGGGGTCCAGGAGGGCGGCAGCGCGGTGTTGTTGGTGGCGATGACGAGCTGCGCGTAGAGGCGCTCGGAGGTGCCGCGCAGGGCTTCCAGCGAGTCCTCGCCGGCGGCCCGCTTTTCCATGTGGCGGTCGTTCAAGACGTGGAGCTCGGTCGACATCGGCCAGCCAGCGAGGTAGCGCCGCCCGGCCGGGGCCGCCGCCCAGCGCGCCGCGGGCAGGAAGGGGTGCGCCATCGTCAGCGAGGCGGGGTTGGTGTGGATGACGACGGTGACTTCGTCGGGCATCCGCTCGAAGCGGTCTTCGAGCCTCAGGCGCAGCGTCTCGAGGCGGTCGAGCGTGCGGTCGGCGAACGCGGCGTCGTTCGAATCGTGCCGCGCGGTAAACGAAAGGGAATCAGTCTCGACCCAAGGCATGGGTCGAGACTATTACCCGCGCTCGGCCGACCAAGCAGAGCAAGGACGGCCGAGCGATAGTGCTCTGCACGTGAGCGAGGACGGACGCAGCTATGCGCCGGTCAGACGAGTGCGGGTTCCGCGGCGCCGCAGACCTGCTTGATCTCTTCGCGAGCGCGGTCGAACTCTTCGTCGGCCATCACCGGCGTGCCCTCGAAGGGCAGGTCGCGGTCGATCTCGACCCAAGAGCGGCAGCCGTGGTACTCGTCGCGGACCCGCACCGTGACCGGGCGGGGAATGCGATGAACCCGCAGCAGCAGGATGTGGAGCGGGTGACGACGCTTCCAAGCGAGGCGCTTCTCGGCGTAATCTGGAGTCCAGATGTAATACGGCGAGAGAGCGTCCAGGGTGCGGCGATCTTCGATCGTCACGTGGTCGGTCACCTCGGCCCAGGCGCGCAGTCGCACGCGGTCGGGCTGGGGGATTCCACCGTCCTGGATCAGGGCTTTCGGCGGCGGCTCCTCGTCAGGCCACACACCCTCCTCGAGAGCGCGACGCAGCTCCGGGTGGTGCGATTCACGGACGAGGTCGTTCCGCTGGTGGTCAAAAGTGGGGTAGAGGAAAAAGCGCTCGTGCTCTAGTTCGAAGTGCTTGTTCTCCTCGCGAATGCCGCCCTTACGGAGCGTGAGCAATTGCTCACCCTCGGCGAGAGCGCGGACCGTTACAGCCCATTCCTTGAGAGCGATTGGCATTTTAAGTCAGTACCTGGGGAGGTCGTGATCGATATATACGGGGCAGGGCGCAAACTCAGGGCCGTGAGAGGCCGCAGTGCCCACCCGAGAAAAGACATGTTAGGGAAGCGCTGGCGAAACACCAAATAATTGGTGACGGAATTTAGGTGGGACCCAGTCCGCCGCCACCCGGGGTTTCGATGCGCAAACGGCTTCCCGGAGCCAGATCTCCCTCGCTCTTCGAGGGCAACAAACGTCCGTTCAAAACATTGCGTCCCGATGCACCGTCGGCGCCTCCATCGCGCCCGCTGGGGGCCCTCCGGCGCCTCTCGGTGAGCAGCGTGAAGCGCATCGGGGCGAGCGCTTCGAGTTCCCGCACGAGCCCGTCGCCGCCGCGATGCTCGCCCGCGCCGCCGGAGCCGCGACGGATCGCCAGTTCGCGCACCCGCAGAGGGAACTCGGTCTCCAGCGCCTCGACCGGCGTGTTCAGCGTGTTCGACATCGCCACGTGGATCGCGCTCGGGCCGTCGG
>DAIQOT010000243.1:0-5793 GCA_036787695.1 Solirubrobacterales bacterium
CCTCGGAGACCTTGATCCCGTAGCGGTCTTCGAGCTCCATCACCAGCTCGTAGAGGTCGAGCGAATCGGCCTCGAGATCCTCGCGGAAGCGGGTGCTCTCCTCGATCTTCCCGGGGTCGACCTCGAGCTCCTCGGCGAGGTGCCCGCGGACCAGCTCGATGACTTCGTCGCGCTCCATCATCGGATTATTCCGCAGCCCCGGCATCGGCCTCGTCGTCGGCCAGCGCGCCGCGCCCGGCGTGGCCCTCGCGCAGCAGCGCGGCGGTGCGCCCGACGGCGTCGACTTTGACGCTGCGGGCGGCGAGCCGGACCGCGTTGGCGACGCCTTCGGCGCCGGAGGAGCCGTGGCCGACGATCGCCACCGCGCGCAGCCCGAGCAGGATCGCGCCGCCGGTCGTGTCGGGGTCGAACTCTTCGCGCAGCTGCCCCATCGACGGTTTCAGCAGCAGCCCGCCCGCCGCCGCCATCGGGTTCTTGTGGGCGAGGTCGGAGATCGCTTTCGCCAGCATCCGCGCCGAGCCCTCCATCACCTTCAGCGAGACGTTGCCGGTGAAGCCGTCGGTGACGACGATGTCGACCTTCGCTTCCGGCAGGTCGGCGCCCTCGACGTTGCCGCCGAAGTTGATCCCCGGCGCCGCGGCGAGGATCCGGTGCGCCTCGACGATCTCGCTGCGCCCCTTCCCGGCCTCCTCGCCGACGGTCAGCAGGCCGACTGTCGGGTCGTGGACGTCGAGCACGGCGGCGCTGAAGGCGGCGCCGAGGAAGGCGAACTGGACGAGGTGCTGGGGGCGGACCTCGACGTTGGCGCCGACGTCGAGGACGAGCACCGGTTTGATCGGCGAGGGGATGCGGACCGCGAGCGCGGGCCGCTGCACGCCTTTCAGCCGGCGCAGGCCGAAGGTCGCCGCCGCCATCGTCGCCCCGGTCGAGCCGAGGCTGACCATCGCCGCCGCGTTGCCCTCGGCGACGTCACGCGCGGCGCGGACGACCGAGGCCTCTTTGCGGTCGCGCACCGACTGCACGGCGTCGTCTTCGTTGCCGATCCATTCGGTGGTCGGGACCACCTCGATCCCGTCGACCCCGTCGAGGCCGAGTGCATCTGGGGGCCCGAAGACCCGCACGCCGATGCCGTCGGCCGCCGCGCGGCGGGCACCCTCGGCGAGCACGTCGAAACCCTGCTCCGCCCCGTAACCATCCAGGGCGATCGTCACCGGGCGGCTTTGCGCCACTGGTGACCTAGGAATCGGCGGTGGTTACCGTCGGGTCGGTGACTTTGTGGGAGACGACCTCACGGCCGGCGTAGGTTCCACAGGTCGGGCAAACCCGATGGGGCATATGCGGGCTGTGGCAGCGCGGGCAGCGCGCCAGAGCAGCTTTGCCGGCTTTGTGATTGGCGCGGCGCTTGTCGCGGCGGGCGCTGGAAGTTCGCTTCTTAGGGACGGCCATGAGTCGCGGAATCCTAGCGGGTCAGTACGTCGCGCGCACCACGGCCAGATCGTCGGCGGTCCAGGTGACCTCGCCGCCGCACCAATCGGCCAGATCCGAAGCGGCCTCGGGGTAGTCGTAGCCGTCGTCGACGGGGGTGACCCGGACATCCGCCCTGACCACGTCGCCGATCACCAGGGCGCGTGACTGTTCGCGCACGCGGCGGAAGAGTTCGCGCTTCTGGTCGGCGTCCAGGTGGTGGATCGAGAGCACCCCGATCACCAGGTCCCACGGGCCGTCGGGCAGCGGGTCTTCCATCCGCGCCAGCTGCACGTCGTCGTAGTTCTCGCGGGCGCGGTAGACCATGTCCGGGGACGAATCGAGGCCGATCACCCAGGCCTCCGGGTAGGCCTCGAGCAGCCGGCGGGTCGTCTCCCCCGTCCCCATCCCCAGCTCCAGCACCCGCGACGGCGCGAACGGGATCGCGGCGATCGCCTGCTCCTGCAGTTCGTCGTAGCGCGGCACCTCCTCGCGGATCAACTCGAGGTAGCCATCTGGTTTCCAGGCGAAATCCGACATTCCCTAATCTCGGAGGATATGCCGAGCGCACCTGAAACCGTCGTCGACCTCTCCCGCCTCAACCTCCAGCCCGGGGCCGGCAAGCGAATCGAGCTGCCGGTAGAGCTCGCCCCGTTCGAACTGGGCGGCCAGACCTACGTCGCCGACCCGGCGGCGCCGCGGATGCGCCTCGAGGCCTCGCGCCACTCCAGCGGCTTCGCCTTCAAGCTCAACTTCGAGATCCACGTCGAGGGTCCGTGCATGCGCTGCCTCGAGCACGCGAGCCTCGACCTCGACGTCGAGGCCCGCGAGGTCGACGCCCGCGACACCGAGGACGCCGAGCTGCGCAGCCCCTACATCGACCTCGACGAGCTCGACATCGGCCGCTGGGCCCACGACGCCGTGATGCTCGCCCTCCCCACCCAGATCCTCTGCCGCCCCGACTGCCTTGGCCTCTGCCCCGGCTGCGGCGAGCCCCTGAACGACGCCGATCCGAAAGATCACGAACACGAGAAGCCGATCGACGAGCGGTGGTCGGCGCTCAAAGACCTGAAGCTGGAGTAGCTCGAAGATTCGGGAGGTCCGTCCGGCGGCGATCCTGACCCCCCTCCTCGCTCAAACTCGGGCTGGATCGTGCTCCGCCCGTCCGAGATCCCGCCCCGCGCCCTCGTTACAAGCCGCTCCGGAGAGGGTCAGGAGCGCCGCCTCGGAGCACTCTCCGGGGGTTCGGCCCGCTCAGGGTTCGGCGCGCTTGGACAGGTTCCGCGGACCGAGGTGCGGCAGCTTCTCTAAGGCCGCAGTGAGAGCAGGCTCCCAACCCTGGGCCCCGTGGGAGGCGACTTCGGTCTCCCTCCGGAGCGGCTTGTAACGAGGGCGTGCCGCGGACCTTGCTCGTCGGGAGCTCGTCCCAGCCCGAGTTTGAGCGAGGAGGGAGACCGAAAGCGCCTCCCTTCCGAGCCGAACCCTTAAGGAGCCTGATCTAGCTCGGGCGCCGGTTCTTCCTCGCGCCCAGCCAGACGATCGCGGCCGCGCTGGACGGCCGCGAGGAACTTCTGAAGGTTGACTTCGAGGGTGTTGAGGATCTCGTCGGCGTAGTCCTCGGCGCCGAGGCGGATTTCGCGCTCGCGGTTGCGGGCGTCCTCGACGATCTCGTCGGCGGCGCGCTCGGCCTGTTTGGTGACCTCCTCGTCGGAGATCAGGCGCGCCTGCTGCTCACGTGCCTCACGGACGATCCGCTCGGCCTCGCGTTTGGCCTCCGCCAGCATCTCCTGGCGCTCCTTGACGATCCACCGCGCCTGCTTGATCTCCTCCGGGATCGTGGCACGCATCTGATCGAGGAGATCGTAAATCTCCTCGCGATCGACACGCACCTGATCGGTCAGAGGGACCGGGCGGGCGTTGTGAACAACGTCGTCGAGTTTGTCTATGAGGACCAGGACGTCCATGAACGGTGCGTAAGCCTACGTGTATGCGGGGGTTTTAGCCAAAAGAAGAGTGACCCTGGGCGGATTTGCAAGAGGATGCCCAGGAGGGGACGAGCGAACACAACCCTACCTTGCGGGTCGGCCCTACCTTCGCAGGTAGCGAAAATCAGCGGCCCGACAGGCGCTCGGCGAGGGCTCCGGCGACCGGCGCGGGCACCAGGTCGGAGACGTCGCCACCGAACGTCGCCATTTCCTTGACCCCGGTCGAGGACAGGAACGAGTAGTGCGGCGAGGCGATCACGTAGATGCTCTCGATGCCCGGATCGAGCTTGCGGTTCAGCTGCGCCATCTCGAACTCGTACTCGAAGTCGGAGATCGCGCGCATGCCCTTGACGATCGCGTGGGCGCCGTTTTCGCGCGCGAACTCGACCAGCAGGGTGGAGAAGATCTTCACCTCGACGTTGGCGAGATCCGCCACCGCGACCTCGATGAAGCCTTTGCGCTCCTCCGCCGTGAACAGCGTTTTGTTCTTCCGCAGCGGGTTGTTGACGACGCCGACGACGACCTTGTCGAAGACGTTCGAGGTCCGCGTGATGATGTCGAGGTGCCCGAGGGTGACCGGGTCATAGGTCCCCGGACAGACGACGGTTCCGTTGCGTTCGCTCACTCACCCTCCAGTGCGTAGATCGATACGTCGGCGGCCCCGTAGCGGCGCTGCCGCAGCCGCTGCAGCGCTTTGACCGTCAGCGGGCGCCGCGCGCCGCTCTCGATCACCGCGCGCCCGCCGGGTGCAAGCACCCCGGGCAGGTGCGTGTCCAGTTCCGCCGCCAAATCGGGCGCCACTCTATAGGGGGCGTCGACGAAGACGATGTCAAAGCGCTCCGCCTGGTTGGAGACACTCGCAAGCCAGCTTCCCGCGTCGGCGCGGACGAGCCGCGTGCGGTCGCCGAGCCCGAGCCGCTCGACGTTGCCGAGCGCCGGACGCGTGTCGCGGTCGACCAGCGTCGCGCGGGCGGCGCCGCGGGAGAGCGCCTCGATCGCCAGCGCTCCGGTGCCGCAGTAGAGGTCGAGGACGACGGCGCCCTCGACCCGTTCGCCGAGGGTCGAGAAGACCGCCTCGCGGACGCGCTCGGAGGTCGGCCGCACTTTCCACCCCTGCGGGGCGACCAGCTTCTGGCCTTTCAGCTCTCCGGCTACGACGCGCATCGCGTCACTCTCACCCTGGTCATCGACATGACCACATCAAAGCGGTATCGGGTCGGCGGCACCGGCGCCGAAGCGGCGGCGGGCGGCCTCGAGCAGCGGACCGAGCTCGGGCGCCTCGAGCGAGCCGTGCTCGCGGAACAGCGCCATGACTTCCTCGCGGGCTTCGACCAGGAGCTTCTCGTCGTCGGGCAATTTGGCGACGCGGAAGCGGGCCATGCCGCTCTGGCGGGTGCCGAGGATCTCGCCCTCGCCGCGCAGCAGCAGGTCGACCTCGGCCAGCTCGAAGCCGTCGCGGGTCCTCTCCACCGCGCTGAGCCGGCGCCGCGCCATCTCCCCCGCTTCGGTCGCGAACAGCAGGCACTGCGAGGGGTGCTCGCCGCGCCCGACCCGCCCGCGCAGCTGGTGGAGCTGGGAGACGCCGAAGCGCTCGGCCCCCTCGATCAGCATCACCGTCGCGTTCGGCACGTCGATCCCGACCTCGATCACCGTCGTCGCCACCAACACGTCGGTCTCCCCTGCCGAGAACGCCGCCATCGCCGCCGCCTTCTCGGTCGAGTGCATCTGCCCGTGGATCAGCCCGACGCGGAAGTCGCGCAGCTCGCCGCGGCGCAGCCGCTCGGCCTCCTCCCCGGCCGCCTTACCCGGCATTTTCTCGGAGACCTCGACCAGAGGGCAGACGACGAACGCCTGCCGGCCTTCGCGCAGCCGCTCGCGGACGAACCCGTAGACGTCCTCGCGATCGGCCTCGCCGACGACTTTCGTCGTCACCGGCTTGCGCCCCGCGGGCAGGTTGTGGAGCGCGGTCGTGTCGAGGTCGCCGTACTCGGTCAGGGACAGGGTCCGCGGGATCGGCGTCGCGGTCATGTGGAGGACGTGCGGCCACATCCCGGCGACCCCCTTGGCGTCGAGCGCCTGCCGCTGCGCGACCCCGAAGCGGTGCTGCTCGTCGATCACGACGAGGCCGAGGCGGGCGAAGTTCACCGTCGGCTCGATCAACGCGTGCGTCCCGACGATCAGCCCGAGCTCGCCCGAGGCGAGCTGGTTCAGCGCCTGCCGGCGGACCGCCGCGGTCGTCGCCCCGGTGAGCAGCGCGAAGGGCTCCGCCTCGGCTGCGAGGAGGCGCCCGAGCGTGATCGGGCGGCCGGGCCGGCTCATCGTGCGTCGGCCGGCCGGCGCAGCA
>DAIQOT010000063.1:0-17301 GCA_036787695.1 Solirubrobacterales bacterium
GTCACGAAGCCTCATCACTTCCCGCACTCCCGGCCGTCTCGGCCACGGCCACAGCCTGCCAGGGCCGTGGCCGAGACGGCCGCGTCCCTTCCCGTCAGCCTTTGAGGGGGCCGAGGAAGCGGCGGCGGAGGTACCACTGGGCGCCGAGGGAGCCGAAGAGGTAGACGATCGCGGCGAGGATGAAGACGCCGCGGAGGCTCGAGGCGACTACCGCGAGGATGACGAGCACGACGAGGCCGACCGCCATGTACAGCGTCATTTTCTTGAGCGCCTGCTCGACCTGCTGACGGATCGCCGCTTCCTCGGCCGGACCTGGCATCGGCGCAGCCTAGCCGCGAAGCGGGGACAACGGAGCCTCGACCGCGCTAGTGGTGCGCGATGACGCGGTCGATGATGTTGTACTCCGCCGCCTCGTCCGCGGTCATGAAGTAGTCACGTTCGGTGTCCTGCGTGACCTTCTCGAAGGTCTGCCCGGTGTGCTCGGCGATGATCTCGTCGAGGCGGCGGCGGACGTCGATGATCTCTTTGGCGTGGATCTCGATGTCGGTCGCCTGACCCTGGAACCCGGCCGAGACCTGGTGGATCAGGATCTTGGAGTTCGGCAGCGACATCCGCTTGCCGGCGGCGCCGCCCGCGAGCAGCAGCGCGCCCATGCTCATCGCGATGCCGACGCAGATGGTCTGCACGTCGGGTTTGATGAATTTCATCGTGTCGTAGATCGCCAGACCCGCGTACACCGACCCGCCGGGCGAGTTGATGTAGAGGCTGATGTCCTTGTCGGGATCCTCCGACTCCAGGTGCAGAAGCTGGGCGACGATCAGGTTGGCGATGTCATCGTTCACCGGCGTGCCGAGGAAGACGATCCGCTCGCCAAGCAGGCGCGAGTAGATGTCGAAGGCGCGCTCTCCGCGCGACGTCTGCTCGACCACCATGGGAATAAGAGGGCTCATATAGCACTCACTTTATAGAAGGGGTGCGGCGGGCCGGACGGGCGGGAGACGATCACTCGTCGCCCGGCGTCCAGAGTTTGCCGGCGGGTTTGTCGTCGCCCTCGTCGGAGCCCTCCGGCGCGAGGATTTTCTCCGCCGCGTCGGCTTTCTCGGCTTTGTCCTCGGCCTCCTCGAGCGGAATCGGTTTCGCCGAGTCGCTGACCAGCTCGATCGCTTTCTGCGCCAGCAGGTCCTCTTCTATCATCGCGTCGCGGCCGTTCTCGCGCAGCCGCGCCAGCAGTTTCTCCGGCGTCGTCCGTTCGTGTTCGGCGGTGTGAGCGAGCGCCTCGACCATTTCCTCGTCGGAGATCTCGATGTCCTCGGCCTCGGCGATCGCCGTCACGACGGCCTCGCGGGCGAGCTCTTTCGCCGCGTCAGGCTTCGATTCCTCGATCAGCTCATCGCGGGTTTTCCCCTGCATCTGGAGGAACATGTTGGGGTCCATCCCCTGGCCGGCGAGCTGCCGTTCCATCCGCTCCCAGCGTTCGGCCGCCCGCGCGGTGACGATCGCGTCGGGGACGTCGACGGTGGCGTTGGCGACGGCGGCGTCGACCGCGGCGATCCGGAAGTCTTCCTCCGAGCGGCTGTTCAGTGCTTTGCCGACTTTCTCGCGGATGTCCCCGCGCAGCTCCTCGAGCGTCTCGAACTCGGACGCGTCGGAGGCGAAGTCGTCATCGAGCTCCGGGAGGATTTTCTCCCGCACCTCCTTCAGCTTCACTTTGAAGAGCGCCGGTTTGCCCGCCAGTTTCGGTTCGCCCGGGTACTCCTCCGGGAAGGTGACGTTGACGTCGACCTCGTCGCCCGGCGACGCGCCGACCAGCTGGTCCTCGAAGTCACCGATCAGCTGATTGGAGCCGAGCGCCAGCAGGTAGTCGTCGGACTTGCCGCCCTGGAAGGGCTGGCCGTCGACGAAGCCCTCGAAGTCGATCAAGACCGAGTCGCCGTCTTTGGCGGCGCGCTCGACCGGCTCGAGGCGCGCGAAGCCCTCGCGGATGCGGTCGACCTCGGTGTCGATGACCTCCTCGTCGACCTCTTTGTCGTCGCGCCCGACCTCGAGCCCCTTGTACTCACCGAGCTCGGCCTTCGGCCGCACCCCGACCTCGAATTTGAAGGTCAGCGGCTCACCCTGCACGTCGGGGGTGTCGACGATGTCGATCTCCGGTTCGCCGATCGGCGTCACGCCGGCGTCGAGCAGCGCCGCTTCGTACCACTCGGGCAGCGCGTCGCGGATCGCTTCGGAGAGGACGACGGGGAAGCCCATCCGCTGGATCACCAGGTTCGGCGGCGCTTTGCCTTTGCGGAAGCCGGGGAGGCGGAGTTCGCGCGCCATCGCGCGGGCGGTGCGATTGGCGGCGCGCTCGACGTCCTTCGGCTCTACCTCCGCCTGGACCTCGACACGTGAATCGGGAAGCTCTTTCAGAGTCGTCTGCATCGTCGGCTGACCCTAGCGGGAGCGCGCTGCGAGCGGCTTTCTGCGGGACCGCGGTCAGCCGCGCCGCGCGCGCCACAGCGTCCGTGCCGCGGCAGTGAAGTCGATCGCGAAGGCGACCCCTCGCCCGGGCGCGCCGGTGACGAGCCACGCTCGGGCACGGTCGAGTACCGACAGAGAGTGTGAGCCATTACCCATCGGCCGGAGACTAAGCGGTGTCCCAGCCTTGCTAGCTTGCCGCGATGCCGAGCAGCCTCCCCCACCCCCACACCGCGCCCGCCGCGGGGCCGGGTGCGACCGAGAAGTTTCCGCCGATCGCGGGGTACGGCTTCCTCTCCGACTGCCACACCTCGGCGCTGCTCTCTTATGCGGGGACGGTCGAGTGGCTCTGCATCCCGCGCTTCGACTCGCCGAGCGTCTTCGGCGCGATGCTCGACCGCGACGCCGGCCACTTCTCCCTGCGGCCGAAAGGCCAGGTAGTCCCGATCAGCCGCCGTTACATCCCGGGCACGCTGGTGATCGAGACGACCTGGGTCACCGACACCGGTTGGCTGCTCGTCCACGACGCGCTCTCGATCGCCGCCTGGACGCCGAGCTCCGGCACGCCGATCGTCTCCCACCAGTCCGACCAGTCGCTGCTGCGGACGGTCACCTGCATCGACGGCGAAGTCGACATCGAGATGGAGTGCCGGCCGCGCTTCGACTACGGCCGCGGCGACGCGGTCTGGAACGACCCGGCGGGCGGCGCGGCGATCGCGACCGGCCCGGAAGGCACAGAGATCGAGATGCGCAGCGACTTGGCAATGACGATCGAGGGCGACACGCTGCGCGGGACGAAGACCCTGCACGACGGCGAAAGCGCCTACTGCGCGCTGAACTGGGGCGAGATGGAGGCGCGCGGGCCGCGCAGCGCTCCCGAGGCGCAGGAGCGGCTCGACCTGACCGACGACTTCTGGCGCCTCTGGTTGCGCCACGGCGAATTCCCCGACCACCCCTGGCGGATCCACCTGCAGCGCTCGGCGCTGGTGCTGAAGGGGCTGACCTACAACCCGACCGGGGCGATCATCGCCGCGCCGACCACCTCGCTGCCGGAGACGCCGGGCGGCGAACGCAACTGGGACTACCGCTACAGCTGGATCCGCGACTCGACCTTCAGCCTCTGGGCGCTGCACACGCTCGGCTTCGACCAGGAGGCGCGTGACTTCATGCGCTTCATCCTCACCGTGTGCCGGGACCATCCGGAACTGCAGATCATGTACGGGATCGGGCACGAGCGGGAGCTGACCGAGTCGACCCTCGATCACCTGTCCGGCTACGAGGGGGCGCGGCCGGTGCGGATCGGCAACGAGGCCTACGAGCAGCGCCAGAACGACGTCTGGGGCGCGCTGATCGACTCCGTCTACCTGCACGAAAAAGCGCTCGCCGGGAGCGGCTCGGAAGCCGACCGTGAGCTGATCCGCCACCAGGTCGAGAAAGCGATCGAGTGCTTCACGCTGCCCGACCAGGGGATCTGGGAGTCGCGCGGCGCGCCGCAGCACTACGTCTCCTCGAAGGTGAGCATGTGGGTGGCGGCCGACCGCGGCTCGCGGATGGCGCGCGAGGCGGGCGCCGACGACATCGCCGACATCTGGCAGGCGAAGGCCGACGAGTTCCACGAGGAGATCTGCGAGAAGGGCTGCCGCGACGGGATCTTCCGCCAGCACTACGACACCGACGCGCTCGACGCCTCGCTGCTCCTGCTGCCGCTCTACCGCTTCCTGCCCGGGGACGACCCGCGGATCGTCGCCACGGTGAAGGCGATCGCCTCGGACCTGACCGAGGACGGGCTGGTCCTCCGCTACAAGACCGAGGAAGTCGACGACGGCCTGACCGGCGTCGAGGGCTCCTTCCTGATCTGCTCGTTCTGGCTGGTCTCGGCGCTCTCGGAGATCGGCGACCGCGAAGAGGCCCGGGCGCTCTGCGAACGCCTCCTGGCGGCCTCGGGCGGCCTCGACCTATACGCCGAGGAGATGGACCCCCACACCGGCCGCCACCTCGGCAACTTCCCCCAGGCCTTCACCCACCTGGCCCTCGTCAACGCCGTCTCCCACGTCATCGCCGACGAGATCCACACCGAGGGCGGCGCCGGCGCCGTCTTCACCGAAATGGGCGGCGTCCACGACGGCCTCTAGGGCCGGTTCATGCGGTAGACGACGAGGCGCTCGCCGCTGCGGCCGGTCGTCTCGAAGTCCAGCTCCATGCCGATCTTGCGGGCGACGCCGCGGGAGCCCTCGTTGGGCGGTTGGATGCGGGCGATGATGCTCGGCATCGCGAGCAGGTCGAAGGCCTCGTCGCGGAGCGCCGCCGAGCCCTCGGTGCCGAGGCCCCTCCCCCACGCGTCCGGCTCGAGCCACCAGCCGATCTCGCGCTCGCCGGGGTCGAGCCCGGCCGTCCCCTCGCCCGCGTAGTTCAGCGAGACGAGGCCGATGCCGCGGCCTGTCTCCTTGTCGACCGTCGCCCGCCAGCCGAAGCCGTGCTGTTCCCAGTGGCGCCGCTCGGCCCGGGCGACGTCCTCGGCGAGCAGCGGCGGCCATGGGTCGCCGGTGCCGATGAAGCGCATCACCTCGGGCATCGAGGCGAGCCGGACGAGGAGCGGCGTGTGGCGCTCGTCCCAACGCTCGAGGCGCAGGCGCTCGGTCTCGATCACCGGCGCGGCGTCGATCGTCATCGCGCCATCCTCTGCAGGCCGACCACCCCGACCAGCGCCAGCTTTTCGGCGTCCTCCGAGCCGGGGGCGCAGGAGTAGACGATCATCCGCAGGTTCGACTTGCGGACGGTGAGAACGTCGCAGTCGACCGTGATCGGGCCGATCTCGGGGTGCGTGATCACCTTGCGCGAGGCGGTGCGGACGGCGATCTCGCCGCGCGCCCAGTAGCGCTCGAAGTCCTCGCTGCCGGCGCGCAGGTCGGCGATCAGCGCCGCGAGCCGCTCGTCCTCGGGGTAGGCGCCGAGCGCCGCGTGGAGATCCGAGACGAGCTCCTGGCGGAAGCGCCCGGTCTCCTCGCCGTCGCGGGCGAAGCGGCCCGCCGGCGTACCGACGAACTCGCGCCAGACGAGGTTGCGTTCGCGGCCGTCGAGCGCCTCGAGGTCGCCGAGCAGCGCCGCGCCGAGGCGGTTCCAGGCAACCAGCTCCCAGGTCGCGTCGTAGACGGTCACCGCCATCTCCTCGAGCCGGTCGAGCATCCGCTGGACGCCGGGCGTGAGGTGGCGGTCGATCGTGCCCTCGCCGGGCGGCGCCTGGCCGGCGACGAGGTAGAGGTGGGCGCGCTCCTCGTCGGAGAGCCGGAGCGCCCGGGCGAGCGACGCGAGCACCTGCGGCGAAGGGTTGGTGGCGCGTCCCTGCTCGAGCCGCGAGAGGTAGTCGACGGAGACGCCGGCGAGCGACGCCAGCTCCTCCCGGCGCAGGCCCGGGGCGCGGCGCCGGGCGCCGGCCGAGAGCCCGGCCTCGGCCGGATCGAGCCGGTCGCGCCAGGCTCTGATCGATTGGCCGAGCTCATCGCTGCGCACCCCCCAAGTATTGCGCCGCGCGGCGGCGGGGAGGCGACGGAAGGTGGCACTGGGAGTCCCAGGGAACGACCGTCCCCTTGTATGGGGGCGCCGCGGGGCGCACGCTGGAGGCATGAGCGAACAGACGAACGACACCAACACTTCAAGCACTTCCGCCGGCGGCGCGCCGCGGCGGATCCTGATCACCGGCGCGAACAAGAGCCTCGGTCGCGAGACGGCGCGAGCGCTGATCGAGGCCGGCCACGACGTCTGGATCGGGGCGCGCGACCCGGAGCGCGGGGCGGCAGCGGCGGAGGAGCTCGGCGGGCGCTTCGTCCAGATCGACGTCCGCGACGACGCCTCGGTGGCCGCGGCGGCCGAGACGATCGCCGCCGCGGGAGGCCTCGACGTCCTCGTCAACAACGCCGGCATCCTCGGCTCGAAATCTCCGCTCGGCGAGACGACGCCGGACGACCTGCGGGAGGTCTACGAGACCAACGTCTTCGGCGTCGTCCGCGTCACCCAGGCGTTCGTCCCGGTCCTCGAGCGCAGCGCGGCCCCGGTGATCGTCAACGTCTCCAGCGGCATGGGATCGTTGGGACGGACGACCGACCCGGAGCGGATCGAATCGAAGATCGTCGGCCTCCCTTACACGAGCTCGAAGTCGGCGCTGAACATGATCACGAGCCAGTACGCGAAGGCGTACCCGGAGATGCGGATCAACGCCGTCGACCCCGGCTACACCGCGACCGACTTCAACGCGCATAGCGGGCCGCAGAGTGTGGAGGAAGGCGCCGAGATCATCATCCGCGCCGCCCAGTTCGGCCTCGACGACCCGACCGGCGCCTATCTCGACCGCGAGGGCACCGTCCCCTGGTGAACCGCGCCGACGCGTTCGTACTTCGACGTTCCATGTTGGACGAAGTACGAACGCACTAGTCGGCGGACGGGAGCCAGGACCAGAAGCGGCGGGCCTGCTCGTCGCGGTGGCCGCCGGCGCGGCGGATCGCCGACAGTGAGCGCTCGATCTCGAGGCCTTTCAGCGGCAGCGTGACGAGGCGGCCCGCCGCGAGGTCAGGTTCGAGCGCCAGCTCTGAGATCAGCGCGAAGCCGCCCGCGGCGAGCGAGCGCTTCACCCCTTCGAGGCTCGCCAGCGAGAGGTCGGGACTCAGCTCGACGCCCACTGTCGCCAACGCTTCGGCGGCGACGGCGCGCGTCCCGGAGCCCGACTCGCGGGAGATCCAACGGCCGCCCGCCAGCTCCCGCGGGTTGACCGCGCGGCGTTTCGCCCAGCGGTGGTCGGCGGCGACGACGAGGACGATGCGGTCGCGGCCGACCTCCTTGGCCTCGAGGCCGTCGAGCGGATCGAGCCCCTCGACGAAGCCGACGTCGGCGCGGTTCTCGCGCACCGCCGCGATCGCCGCCGGCGAGTTGACGACGTCGACCTGCGGGTGGACGCCGGGCAGCTCGGCGCGGAAGGCGGTCAGCCAGGTCGGCAGGAGCGCCTCGCCGACGGTGTGGCTGGCGGCGATCCGCAGCGGCCGGGCGGCCCGGGCGCCGGAGACGGCCCCCTCGGCGAGGAGCAGCGCGTCGAGGCCGCGCCGCGCCTCCGGGTAAAGCGCCATCCCCTCCTCGGTCGGGCGCACGCCGTGGCGGCCGCGGTGCAGGAGGGCGACGCCGAGCCGGCGCTCGAGCGCCTGGATCCGCTTCGTCGTCGCCGACTGGGTCAGGTCGAGCGCCTCGGCGGCGCCTTGCACGCTGTGAGTCTCGACCGCGGCGACGAAGGCGGCGATCTCACGCGAGGAGAGCGGGTCGGGCATCGCCGTATTCCATCACGACCTCGTATTCCAGTTCGGAATACCTCGCGCCTGAAACGACTGGTTCTCGGGGCCGCGGGAGCGCAGCATCTCGTCCATGAGCACCGACGCCCTCCGCCACGACGCCCTCGCCCTCCCGCGCCGCCGCGAGCGCTCCTTCCTGCGGGAGCTAGAGCGTCCCTCACACGTCTTCCGCAACATCGGCCCGAACTGGTTCGCCGCGGTGACGGGGACCGGGATCGTCGCCAACACGCTCGTCCTCCTCCCCTTCGACTGGCCCGCCGCGCGCGACCTCGCGGTCGTGCCCTGGGCGCTCGCCGTCGTCCTCCTCGTCGCGATCAGCGCGGCCACCGTCGTCCACTGGATCCGTCACACCGAGCGCGCCCGCGGCCACCTCGCCGACGCGGCGATGGCCCCCTTCTACGGCTGCCCGCCGATGGCGCTCCTCACCGTCGGCGCCGGCACGCTGCTCGTCGCGCCGCCGTTGATCGGCACCCACGCGGCCGTCGTCGTCGACTCGGTGCTCTGGGGGCTCGGCACCGGGCTCGGCCTGCTCGTCGCGATCGTCGTCCCGGCGACGATGATCCGCCGCGGCGACCTCGACCCGCGCCATGCCTTCGCCACCTGGCTACTGCCGGTGGTGCCGCCGAGCGTCTCCGCCTCGACCGGCGCCGCCCTGATCGCCCACCTCCCGAGCCACGGCGCCCAGCAGGCGATGCTCTTCGGCTGCTACGCGCTGCTCGGCGTCAGCGTCTTCCTCGCCGCGCTGATGATCGGGCTGCTCTGGTTCCGCCTGATCTTCGTCGACCTCGGGCCGGCGCGGATGACGCCGACGCTGTGGATCGTGCTCGGCGTCCTCGGCCAGTCGGTGACCGCGGCCGGACTGCTCGGCCCGCACGCCGGTGAACTGGTGCGGGCGCCGTACGGCGAGGGACTGGAAGCGTTCGGCGTCGTCTACGGGCTGCCGGTGATCGGCTTCGCCTTCGCCTGGATGGCGATCGCCGCGGTGATCACGGTGCGAACCGCGCGTCGCGGCCTGCCGTTCTCGCTCACCTGGTGGAGCTTCACCTTCCCGGTCGGCACTGTGGTGACCGGGACCTCGGTGCTGGCGACGCAGACCGGAGCCAGGCCCTTCGCCTGGCTCGCGGTCGGCATCTTCGGACTGCTGCTGGTCGCCTGGGCGACGGCGCTCGTCAACACGGTGCGCATCGCCTGGACCGGCGCCGCGTTCCTGCCGGCGCTGGTCCCCGACTGACCGTCAGCCCTTCTTCGCGACGACCTTCGTCTGCTTGACGATCTTGATCGCGATGGTCGCCCCCGGCGCGAGCACCTTGCCCGCGGGACGGCCCTGGTGGATGACCTGGCCGGTCTTCTTCGCCGGGCCCTTCACCATGCTGACCTTGCCGAGCTTGCAGCCGGCGACGCGGAGCGCCACCTTGGCCGAGCCGAGCTGCTTGCCGGCGAGCTTCGGGACGGTGCAGCCCTGGTAGGCGTACTGGTCCACCCGGCCGGTCGGGCTTTCACCCGCCAGCGTCGTCGCGACGATGTCGACGTTGCCGGTCTTCAGCCGCTGCGGGACGATCGCGGTGATCTTTTCTTCGTTGACGATGGTGAAGCTCGTCGCCGGCGTTTCACCGAACATCACCGAACTGGCACCGTTCAGGTTGGTACCGGTGATAGTCACCTTTTCACCACCGTTGACGGAGCCGTGGTCGGGGCTGACCGCGGTGATCGCGGGGGCGGGCTGGACTTCGGCGCTGAGCTCGATCTCCGCACCCGATTTGCTGATCGCGGGGGCGTTGGTGGCGCCTTCGAAGGGCGGCGCGGAGAAGATCCCGTAGCCGGCCCCGGCCACGGTCGCGACGCCAATCTGGTCGGTGGAGTTACTCGAGTCGATGGCGATCAGGTCGCCGCTGCGGATCGGCAGCTGGGTCGAGAACGTTTCGATCCCGCTGCCGTTCGGGGTGACCGCCTGGCTCGAGGCCGTGGCGGTGAAGGCGCCGGACCCGTTCGGGTGGAGCACCCGCAAGGTGAACGGTCCGCCGACGGCGCCCGCCACCTTCCAGCGCACGATCGCTCCGTTGACCGGCGAAGCTAGGTTCGCCCCGGTCTCCGGCAGCGTCGTGTTGAACTGAGTTCGCACACCTTCGAACGGCGATGAGGTGAAGGTGGGCGGCATCACACTGCCCACAGTCACCGTGGTGGCTTGCGCCGCGACGGCGGCGACGAGGGCCCAGGCGGCGGCAACGGCCAACGCCAGAAACCCGATTCGGCCGGCTCGGCGGCCCCTTCTCTTACTGCTCTTGCGTACATCCCTGCGTCCGGTTGCAGACATGGTTCTTCCCTCCCTGTACGGGTCGGTTTTTTACGCACCGCCTACATCGCGGTGCCGTCAGATATCGCAAGAAACCCGAGTGTGGAAAGAAAGGTGCGGCGTGGGTGCCGCGAACCTTTGGAGAAGGTGACTCGAAGCTAGGAGGAAGACACCGCGAAGCGTGAGTGCGGCGCGTGGCCGCGGCCCGACCTAGACGTCGAGGGGAGCCTCGGGATTCGCCTCGAGCTGGCGCCTGCGCGCCTCTTCGATCGTCCGTTCGGCGTCGTGAAGCGGATGCCATCCGTCGGTCTCGACGGGCTTGTCTTCAAGGTTCTTGTAGACGTTGAAGAAGTGCTCGATTTCCTGCTGGAGCTGCTCCGGCACGTCGGGAAGGTCGTCGATGTGGGACCAGCGCGGGTCGCGGACCGGCACGCAGATGACCTTGTCGTCGGAGCCCGCCTCGTCGCGCATCTTGAACAGCGCGACCGGTTTCACCGGGGTGACGCAGCCGGGGAAGGTCGGCTCGGAGCCGACGACCAGGCAGTCGAGCGGGTCGCCGTCCTCGCCGAGATGACCGGGCAGGAAGCCGTAGTCGGTCGGGTAGACCGTCGAGCCCGACAGGAACCGGTCGAAGACGACGCGGTCGAGGCCCTCGTCGTACTCGTACTTGTTGCGGCTCCCCTTCGGGATCTCGATGAAGGCGAGAAGCTGGTTCTCGTGGACTGGCTCGTTCAAGTCGGTCGGCTGGGGAGGGAGCTGCTGAGGGGAAGGTCCTGCGAAGAGTGTGAAGAAGGGCGGAAGATTAGTTGGCGGCCGGCCGATGCGCCTTGCGCCCTCCCCCGCTCGCCGATTTCCGGCTCCACGAGTAGGTTTGCGGTATGTCCGGCCCGATGCTCGATCACGTCCAGATCGCCGCGCCCCCCGGTTGCGAATCGGCCGCCCGCCACTTTTTCGGCGACCTCCTGGGCCTCCCGGAGCTCCCCAAGCCCGCCCCGCTGAGCGCCCGCGGCGGCTGCTGGTTCGCCCTCGGCGACCATCAGCTCCACGTCGGCGTCGACCCCGATTTCGTCCCCGCTCACAAGGCCCACGTCGCATTGCGCGTCGATCCCGCGGAGCTCGCCGGCCTCGCCGCCCGCCTCTCCGCCTCCGACTTCCCGATCACCTGGGACACCGCCCTCCCCACCGAGCGCCGCTTCTACTCCACCGACCCCTGGGGCAACCGCATCGAGTTCCTGGCCACGGCGCGATGAGCGCCGGCTTTAGCCCGTCGCCGTAGGGTTCCGATCGTGCGCGCCGCCCTCCTCTTCGCCGCCATCGCCGTCGCCGTCGTCGCGATCACCGGCTGCGGCGGGGACGAAAACACGCTCGAATCGCTCGCCGGGACGCCCGCCTCGACTCACATCGTCAAGGACGTGGAAGCGATGGCGCACGCCTGTGCGGAGAAGAGCCAGAAGGCGCGGCAGGCCGGGATCAAGGCGGATACGAACTTGGCGAAGATCACCTCGATCCATCCGAACGCGACCTTCGGCCCGGAAGAAAACGCCGAACTGACGATGCGCCAACTGCTCCGCCGCACGGTCGAAAAGACCGGCCACTGCATCGGCGTCAGCGTCGACTCCAAGGGCCAGTTCCACGTCGACTGACGCACCCGGAGCGATCGATGGCGCGGCCTCGCGCCGGCCTGAGCCCTACTCGCCCTGCCGTTCGAGGTTCGCGATCTCGAATTCCCGCACGTTGAGGACTTGGTCCCGCGCGGGTGGCTTGATCTCGGGAACGGCTCCGAAGTCGAAGAAGTCGACCGACATATTGGTCATCGCCTCCCTCCCTCCCTCCTCGACCTTCGAGCCGGCGACCCGCAGGCGCCTGACGCGGTCATCTCCGTCGATCCACACTTCGACGTGGCCGAGGCCCGGCGCGTTGCCGCGGTAGCGCGTGGTCTCGACGCCTCGCACCTTGGCGGTCCCCGCCGCGACGACGTCGGTCGCTTCCCCGAGCGCCTCGAGCTCGGGTCCGACATCGGCGCCTACGAAATCGACTTCATCCATTTCTTCGCCGACCGCGTAGCCGAACCCCAGCCACTCTGCTTCTTTCTGGAGCGCGGATTCATTCGGCCGCGAGTAAAAGGAGTCGCCGTCGGCGATCACGTCCTCGACCGCGGAGGCGCCGCCGTCGAAGCGCGACGTCCGGACGATCCCCTTGCTCGCGTCGGTGCTGTCGAAGACCATCGCGCCAGTCCACACCGTCGGATGCGCGGCGCTAGACGAGGAGACCCTCGAATGAAACGCGAGATGACCACCCGGCTCGTGCTCCGTAGCTTCGGCAGCCTCGACGATCGCGTTCGACGATCGGCCCCCGTTGCCTCCTCCCTTCACGGCGAAGAAGACGACCGCCGAGACGGCGACGAGGACCGCGACGCCGACCCACCGAAGCCCCGGCCGCGCCTTTGACGACCGCCTCACTCGACGTCCCTACTGAGGGGGCCCGGCTTCGACCAGTTTGTTGCCGTCGATGACATCGCTCGGGTCCGGAGCCTTGATTGCCGGAACCGGGCCGTAGCCGTAGTAGTCGATCGTCATCGCCGTCGTCGTCGGCTGCGTCGCTCCACTTTTGGGTTTCGTGAGGACGATTCGCGTCCGCCGGATGTGATTTTCCCCGTCGATCCACACTTCGATCGGGCCACCGTCCTTCAACGAACCGCGGTACCTGGTCGTCGGCACGCCGTCCACTTTCCCGGTCCCCACCTTCTCGGCGCCGGTGGCTTCTTCGAGGGCTTTCAGCTCCTGACCGGCATCGGTCTGGCTAGGGACCGGGCCGCTCGATTCCCCGTCGGGGGGCAAGGACATCCCAAGCCACTTGCCTTCTTCGTTCATCTTGCCGAACTCGCTGGAGCGGAGGTAGATCGAATGACCGACGCCGATCATGTGGACAACGGCAGGTTCCCCGCCGTCGGGATTCGGGGCCGTGACAACTCCATTGCTGTCTCCTTCGCCGTCGAAGAACATGCTTCCGGTCATGACCAGCGGTTCGGGGCGGTCAGGAGTCTTCACCGTCGCCCGCATGGTCGCGTGGCCGCCGGGCTCCCGCTGCGTCACCTCGGCCGCCTCGGCGATCGCGTTCAGGGGCCCGCCACCTCCCCCGCTTCCCCGAGAGGCGAAGAGGACGACGATCGCCACCGCGACCAGGAGGCCGGCACCGGCCCATAGAAGCGCCGGGCGGCGCTTGGACGGCCCGCTCACTCGACGTCGCTACAGGGGAACTTGAGCTTGATCCGGCGGAGGCTCTTGTTCGGGGCCTCGGAGTCGAACATCAGCAGCCGGGTGAAGTACCGGCGGCCCTTCTTCGGGCAGAAGGTGGGACGGAAGAGGCGGACGGTGGCGCCGTCGTGGGCGACCTTGCGGCAGGCGACGAGGGGCACATTGGGGGCGCAGTCGGGATAGGTGAGGACCCCGGAGGCGAGCGCTTCGTTACTGCCCCACTCCGCGTATTCCTTGGCCCTGAAGGTGATCCTCGCGTCGGCGCAGGCGATCGCGTACAGGGTCGGCTTGAAGCTGCGATTGGCGCACTGCTTCGAGAAGAGGACTGGCTTCGCCGCGGAGGCCGAGGCGACGGTGGGCACGAGGGCGGCCATCACGAGCACGACCGCGAGAGCGACCAGACGGCGCCGCCGAGGCTTCCTCAAGCTCCCCATCGCCCGACCCTAGAACCGCGGACGAGGATGATCAAGCGTCAGATGTCGGTGCGAGCCTCGCCGACGATGAGGTTCGGGGGGCCGGCGAGCAGCGCGGCGAGGTCGGGCATCGCTCCGTCGCCGGCGCGCCAGGCGCGATAGGCGGCGTCCTTCTCCAGCGACTCCCATTCCTCGATCGCCACCACGTGCGTCGGGTCGCTGGCGTCCTGGATCACGGTGACTCCGAGGCAGCCGTCGAAGGCTCGGGTTTCGGTGAGGATCCGGTTGAGGACCTCGCTGCTCTCGTCGACGGACTCGGGCTTGATGCGGAGCTCGAGGATTGCGGTGCTGGCCAAGGCGGTTCTCCGTTCCTGGTGGTTGGGCGGAGACCCGATCCTAGCTTCGAGCCTGCGCCGTCCCGACTTGGCCCGATGATCGATCAGGAAATGGGGCGCCGGAGCGCGGGAGCCCGCAGAGTCACCCGGAGGACAGCTCCCGGATCCCGCGCCGGCCAGACTTCGTAGACCGCTCCCGCGTCGGTCAACGCCTCCGGCACGACAATCAGAGCCACAGCCTCTTCGTGGGTGGCCGCCTGGACGTACCGCGGTTCCCCCCGCCGCTCCTCCTCGCATCGGGCGACGACGAACTGGCGCAATGGGGACACGAACCAAGCGTGGCGCGTCGGCGCCGTGAGCGGAATAGGAGCCTTCCCGAGAGCGTCGTTCGCCTGACCCGACGCCCGGGGTAGGGACCGCCCTACCTGTCGCTCTGGGGGGTTTTCCCTACCGCCATACGCACCCACTGCTGGGAAGATCGATCAATGGACCGTTCGATCTTGATCGTCGACGACGACCCCGCCTTCCGCGAGCTGGCGGGGCGGATCCTGGTCGACCTCGGTCTCCGCGTCACCGCCCAGGCCGACACCGCCGCCACCGCGATCGCGATGGCGCTGGGCACCAGGCCCGACGCCGCGCTCGTCGACGTCGACCTGCCCGACGGTGACGGGATCGACCTCGCCGGCAAGCTCGCCGCGCTGCCCTGGAGCCCCCGCGTCGTCCTCACCTCGGTCGACCCCGACGCCGCCGCGCCCGACGAGGTCCGCCGCAGCGGCGCCCACGCCTTCCTCAGCAAGGACAAGATCGCGAACGGCGCCCTGCTCGGCCTCCTGACCAGCGACTGAGGCTCAGCGGAGGGCGGATACGGTAGGCCCGTGGCCGATGCCATCCGTGTCGTGGTCGGTGAGGACGACGTCCTCTTGCGCGAGGGCATCAGCCGGCTGCTCGAGGAGGCCGGCTTCCAGGTCGTCGCGCAGACCGGTGACGCGGAGGAGTTCCTGCGGCGCTCCCTCGGGCTCCAGCCCGACGTCGTCGTCGTCGACATCCAGATGCCGCCCGACCATGAAGAGGACGGGTTGCGCGCCGCCCACGAGCTGCGCCGGCAGCGGCCCGAGATCGGCGTCATGGTGCTCTCCCAGTACTTCGAGGAGCACTACATGGTCGACCTGATCGGCGATCGCCCGGAGGGGGTCGGCTACCTGCTGAAGGAGCGGGTCGGCAACGTCGAGGTGTTCACCGACGCGGTCGCGCGGGTCGCCTCCGGGGGATCGGCGCTCGACCCCGAGGTCGTCGCGCGGATGCTGGGACGGCGGCGTGACGAGGGCCCGCTCGCCCGCCTCAGCCCACGGGAGCTCGATGTCCTCGCGGCGATGGCGGAAGGCAAGTCCAACCGCGGGATCGCCGAATCGCTGGTCGTCACCCAGGCCGCGGTCGAGAAGCACGTGACCGGCATCTTCCAGAAACTGGAGCTCACCCCGGGGGCGGCCGAGCACCGTCGCGTCCTGGCGGTCCTCACCTACCTCAGCGAGCCGCGTCGCTAGGGCCGGGCAGCGGCAGCGCCAGCACGATCCGCGTGCCGCCGCCGGGCGGGCTCTCGATCGCGAGCGTCCCCGCCAAGGCATCGACGCGGTCGCGCAGTCCGACCAGGCCACTGCCGGCGCCGGGGGTCGCGCCGCCCACTCCGTCGTCGCGGATCTCGACCCGGAGCACTCCCGCGCTCGCCCGGGCGACGACCTCCGCCCGCGCGGCACCGGAGTGCTTGACGACGTTGGTCAGCGCCTCGCTGACGACGAAGTAGGCGGTCGCCTCCACCCCGGGCGGGAACCGCTCCTCGTCGATGTCGACGTCGACCGGCAGCGGCATCCGCGCGACCACCGCTCCGACGCCGGCCCGCAGCCCGCCGCGGGTGAGGACGCCGGGAAGGATCCCGTGGGAGAGTTCGCGCAACGCGGCGACGGCGCCTTCGGTGTGTTCGAGCGCCTCGTCGATCAGCGCCTCCGTCTTCGCCCCCGAGTCCCCGAGCGAGCGGCGCGCCAGCTTCAGCGTGATCAGCGCGTGGACCAGTCTCTGCTGGCCGCCGTCGTGGAGGTCGCGGCGGATCCGCCGGCGGGCCTCGTCGGCGGCGGCGACGATCCGTGCCCGCGAGGCGATCAGCTCCTCGCGACTGTCGGCGTTGGCGACCGCGGTGGCGACGAGGTCGGTGAACTCGCCGATCTGTGACTCCGTCTCCGGCGGGAAGGCCCCCTCGCGCTTGGAGGAGGCGGCGATCACGCCCCATAGCCGCCCCTCGACCAACACCGGGCAGCCGACCGAGGAGCGGATCCCGAGCGCCTGCGCCTCCTCGGCGATCGACCCGCCGGCGCCGACGAAGCTGTCGACGCGGACCGGGCCGAGCTGCTCCAGCACGCCCGCGGCGATGCTGGGGCCGCGCAGCTCGAACCGCCGGCCGGTCGCCAGCTCCGGCGCCTGGTCGCGGCTCCAGGCGGCGATCGCGGTCACCGCGGTGTCGGACTCGTAGCGCTCCATCCGCGCCAGGTCCGCCCCCGACAGCAGGCCGACCTCGCGGGTCACGGTCTCGAAGATGCGCGCCGGCTCGGCGCCTTCGGCGACCAGCGTCGCGACCCGCCGCAGCGCGCCCTGTTCGAGCAGCAGCCGATCGAGGTCGTCGCGGCCGCGCCCGAGCGAGCCGGCCATCACGTTGAAGGAGCGCTCGAGGTCGCCGATCTCCCCCGCCCCCTTCTCCGGCAGCCGCGCGGCGAAGTCGCCCTCGGCGACGCGACCCGCCATCGTCGCGGTGCGCCTGACCGGCCGCGCCACCGACCGCAGCAGGTAGGCAGCGAAGGAGGCGATCAGCGCGAACGAGCCGACCAGGCCGACGATCCCGAGCGCGATCGCCCGCCGCACGTCGGAGTCGGTCTGGTCCTGGCGCGCGTCGAGGCGGGCGCGTTCGGCTCCCGCGAAGCCGTCGAGCCGGGCGCGGATCGCGTCGACCCGCCGGCTCCCCGCGGCGGTCACGGCGACGCTCGAGGCGGCGGGGCTCCCGCGGCGGACCGCCGCGACCAGCGGGATCGAGTAGTCGCGGACGTAGGAGGTCGCTTCGTCGGCGATCCGGCGGGCGCGCGTTGCCTGTTCGGAGCCGTCGGCGAGCCGTTCGAGCGTCCGGGCCTGGGCGGGAAGGCGCGCCAGGGCGATCCTCCACGGCCCGAGGAATCGCTCCCCTTCGGT
>DAIQOT010000244.1:0-5774 GCA_036787695.1 Solirubrobacterales bacterium
GACGTGGCCGTCTCGTCCACGGCCCGGGCAGGCTGTGGCCGTGGCCGAGACGGCCGAGGGTGCTGGAAGAGGTCACAGGTTCGGGCGGAAATTCACGACTCCACATCACCCCTCCCGACGGCTGGTCACTTAGGCCCCCTATAGGGGTGACAAGTGACCAGTCGTGCCTTGCCCTGATGTGGACCTGTGACGTTCCCGGCGAAACCCTCACGTCCCGGGCGTCTCGTGGCGGCCTCAGCCTGCCCGGGCCGCCACGAGACGCCCGGGACACAACTCGGACGGCCGCCGCGCCCAGAGCGCCGGCCTTTTGCCACACCCCCAGGTTGATGGGCCGAAAACCCGTCAGATAGTCCGGTTTTCGGCCCGTCAACAGCGGGGTGTCGCGAAACTCAGGCGGGGACGGGCTCTTTGGCCGGGGCGGCCTGGGCCTGGGCGGCGACATCGGCGGCGAAGCCGAGGCGCTCGGCGTACTCGCGGGACTGCATGCGGGAGATGACCATGCGCTGGATCTCGGCCGTGCCCTCGAACAGCTGGTAGATCTTCGCGTCGCGGAACCACTTCTCCAGCGGCAGGTCGGTGCTCCAGGCGGCCGGGCCGACGAGGTCCATCAGGGTCGTCGTCGCCCACATCGTCACGTCGCCCGCCTTCAGCTTCGACATGGAGCCCTGGCCGCCGGTCATCGGCCTGCCGTTGCGGCCCATCCACGAGGCCCGCTGGACGAGCAGCCGCGCCGACTCGATCTCGGTCGCGACGTCGGCCAGCGTCTGCTGCACGCGCTGGGCGGAGAGCATCGGGACGCCGCCTTCTTCGCGGCCGTAGAGATACTCGAGGGTCCACTCGTAGGCCGCCTGGGCGATGCCGAGCGCCGAGGCGCCGACGATCGGCCGGGTCACCTCGAAGGTCGCCAGCGCGTCGGCGCCCGCCCGCGATTTCTGGCCGCTGCGGCCGCGCTCGAGCTTGCGCTCCAGCTTCTCGTCGCCGCCGAGCAGCTGATCGCCGGGGATGCGGCAGTCCTCGAGCACCACCTCGGTGGTCTGCGAGGCGCGGATCCCGAGCTTCGACTCCTTCTTGCCCTGCGACAGCCCCGGCGTCCCCTTCTGGACGACGAACGAGGCCTGGCCGCGGGTGCCGAGGGTCGGGTCGACGGTGGCCACGACGACGGTGACGTCGGCGATCCCGCCGTTGGTGATGAAGACCTTGGTGCCGTTGAGGACCCACTCGTCGCCGTCGCGGCGAGCGGTCGTCTTCAGGCTCTTGACGTCGGAGCCGGCCTGCGGCTCGGTCACCGCGTAGGCGCCCAGTTTCACCGTCTCGGCGTCGCCAAAGCACTCGGGGACCCAGCGCATGATCTGCTCGGGCGTGCCGGAGGAGGCGACGCCTGCGGCGGCGAGGCCGGAACCCGAGATCGCCAGGGCGATCCCGGCGCAGCCCCAGTGGAACTGTTCGGCCATGATCGGCTGCATCTGGCCCTCAGGGTCTTCGGCCGCGCGCTGCATGCCCTCGAGCCCGCCGAAGCCCTGCCTACGCGCCTCTTTGATGACCTCCCACGGGACCGACTCCTCGCGGTCGTGCAGCGGCGCGGCCGGGCGGATCACCTCTTCGGCGAAGCGGCGGCACTCCGCCTTGTAGGCGAGCTGATCGTCAGTGAGTCCGAAATCCATGGTGCGCCTCCCTAGGGCGGTTGATTGACTGGTCAGTCAGCCAGCCTTATGGGAGATTAGCCGACCGACCGGAGGCGCGCCTCCTCTGCGGCCGCCTGTACGGTTGTCGCCGGTGAGCGCCGACCGACCGATCAATGCCGACGTGACACCACCGGAGGAGGGGCCGGAGCCAGTCGCCGAGCCGAAAACCGCCGCGCGGGAGGACGCGCCGATCGCGGAAGCGCGCGCCGCCGCGCCGACCCCGGAACCCGAGCCGGACCGGGAAGAGCCAGCCGCGGACCGGATGTCGGAGGAGCCGCCGCCCACCCCGCCTCGCCGGCGCCGGTCGTCGATCCCGGGGCCCATCAAACTCGTCGCGATCCTGGTCGTGATCGCGATCGGCTTCATCGTCCTCGCGATCCTCGGCGGCAGCGGCTCGAAGAAGGGCGACGTTGGCGCCGCGCCCTCGCCCTCGACCGTCGCGAAGGGCGACGCCGCCCCCGCCCCGGCCTCGTCGTCGGCGGAATCCGAATCCGAAGGCGAATCCGGATCGGAATCCTCCGAAGAAGCGCCGAGCACCGACGCCGAAGAACTCGGCTATCCCGCCTTCGCGACCGCCAACACGACCCGGATCGGCGGCTCCGACCCGGCCACCAACGCCGCCGCCAGCGCGCTCGCCGTCTTCCCTTCGACCAACGAAAAGCAGCGCCCGGTCGCCGTCGCCCTCGTCTCCACCGAAGACTGGGCCGGGGCGATCGCCGCCGGCGTGCTGATGGCCGAACCGGTCCGCGCGCCGCTCCTCTACGGCGAAGCCGAAGGCGTGCCCGACGCGACCAAGGCGGCGCTCGACTCGCTGCGCCCTCAAGGCGGCGCCGCCTCGGGCGGCCACGCCGTGCTGGCGATCGGCGACGTCAAGGTGCCGAACGGGCTGAGCGCCGCCAAGATCAAAGCCGGCGACGCCGCCTCGGAGGCCGCCGGGATCGCCCGCCTGCGCGACCGCCTCGCGGGCCGCAAGCCGGAGGCGATCGTCCTCGCCTCCTCGAGCGAACCCGCATACGCCGCGCCCGCCGCCGCCTACGCCGCCCGCTCCGGTGACCCGGTCCTCTTCACCGAAGCGGAAACGCTCTCCCAGCCCACCGTCGCCGAGCTCCGCCGCGACGAAGGCGTCCCGGTCTACGCGCTCGGCCCGAGCTCGGCGATCTCCGGCGAGGTCCTCAAGGAAGTCGAAGCCCTCGGCGCCAAGGTGACCCGCATCAGCGGCTCCAACCCGGTCCAGTCGGCGATCTCCTTCGCCCGCTACGAAGGCGGCAAGTTCGGCTGGCACGTCGCCGACCCCGGCCACGGCTTCGTCCTCAGCCGCTCCGACGCGCCGCTCGAAGCCGCCGCCGCGGCGCCGCTCTCGGCCTCCGGCAGCTGGGGACCGTTGCTGGTCACCGACAGCGCCGATACGCTGCCCTCCGAATTGCGCGGATATTTTCTCGACGTGAAGCCCGGTTACACCACCGACCCGACCCGGGCCTTCTACAACCACATCTGGATCGTCGGGGACACCGGGCAGATCAGCGTCGAACAGCAGGCAGAAGTCAACGAAATCGCCGAACTGGCGAAGATCGGAACCGAGGAATGAGCGAGGCGGAGAACCCAGAGCTGCTCGGAGGGCCGCAAGGCATCACGGTCGAGGACATCCGCGCCCTCGCCGGGCCGGCCACCCCCCACTTCTCGCTGCAGATCCGCAACCGGATCAAACGGCTGATCGAGCCCTTCCCGCCCGGCAACCCGGTGCGGCTCGAAGGCGAACGGCAGATCGCCCGGCTACAGCAACTCTCCGACAACAGTGGCGAGCCCCGCCACACGCTCGGGATCGAGCACTAGCACCGATGAAGCGCCTGGCACCCGGTGTCTGGCGCCTGAAGGAGTTCCCGGGGGCGTGGATCAACGTCTACCTGGCCGAGGACGTGCTGATCGACGCCGGGCGCAAATGGGATCGGCGGCGGATCTTCGCCGAGCTCGACGGGGTCGAGATCTCCGAGCTGGCGCTGACCCATGTCCACCCCGATCACCAGGGCTGCGCGAAGTGGGTCTGCGACGCCAAGGAAGTGCCGCTCGCCTGCCACGCCGATGACGTCGACGCGATGGAGGGCCGGCGCTCGGTCGGCTCCGGGGCGGCGCTGATCCCGAAGATCTACGACCGCATCTGGACCGGCCCGCCGCGTAAGGTCGACCGGGTCCTCACCGAGGGCGATGAGGTGGCGGGCTTCCGCGTCGTCCACGCTCCCGGCCACGCCCGTGGCGAGGTGATCTTCTTCCGCGACTCCGACCGGGTCGCGATCTGCGGCGACGTGGTCCGCAACCTCAGCTACCTCACCGGCCGCTCCGGGGTCCTCGAACCACCCGACGAGATGACCTACGACCCCGCCGAGAACCGCCGCTCGATCCGCAAGCTCGCGGCGCTCGACCCGTCCCTGATCCTCCCCGGCCACGGCCCGGCGATCACCGACATGGCCGAATTCGCCCGCTTCGTCGCGGCCCTGCCCGTGGACTAGCCGGCCGGCCGGCGCTACGCTTTCCCCATGGATACTCCGCGCGCACCAGAGGTTGGAATCGACACCCCCGACATCAGCCGCGAACTGGCGATCCAGCGGCTGAAGCTGAAGCAGGACTTCAAGGGCATCGCCGCCGCCGGCGTCCTCGCCGCGATCGTCGCCGTGGTGATCTGGGCGGTCGGCGAAGGCGGCTACTTCTGGCCCGCCTGGGTGATGGTCCTCGGAGCGATCCCGATCGCGATCCAGGCCTGGAAGGCCTACGGCCCCGCCAACCGGATCAGCGAGGACGACGTCCAGCGGGAGATGGCCCGCACCGCCTGAAAAGACGCCCCCTGAGGCGCCTCAGGACGGACCGAAAGCGTCGATGATGCGGCTCTGGAACTCGCCCAGCTCCTCGGGCGAGATGAAGTAGGTCGGCGGCGTGAGGAAGAGGCCGTCGGCGCGCTCGGCGGTGGCTTCGACGCGGTCGCGGACCTTGTCGAGCGGGCCGGCGGCGCAGTAGGTCTCGACCATCGCGTCGGGGATCGCCGCCGGTACGCCCGCCAGGTCACCGCGGCGGAAGGCGGCGGCGGCCTCGTTCGCGGCGTCGGTGAAGCCGTGCATCTCCCAGATCGGCGCGTAGGTCTTCACCGTCGCGTAGAAGGAGATCGTCCGCCGCGCCATGCCGAGGGCGCGCGCCTCGTCGTCGTCGATCGCGCAGCAGACCGTCGGCAGGTAGTCGAAGTCGGCGCGCTCCCGTTTCGATCGCCAGAGGCCGCCCTCGAAGCCCGGCCGGACGACCTCGTCGATCCAGCGCAGGCTCTGGATCGGGTGGCCGATCAGCCCGTCGGCGACGTCCCCCGCCATCCGGCACATCCCCGCCTGCATCCCGGCGGCGTAGATCGGCGGCGGGGTGTCGCGGGCCGGCGGATGGGGTCGCACCCAACCCTTGATGTCGATGTCGTAGTAGTCGCCCTCGTAGCGGATCGGCTCGCCGGCGCCGGCCTGGCGCATGATCAGCCGCGTCGCCTCGATCGCCTCCCGAAGGTGCGGCGCCGGCTTCCCGTACTCGGCGTTGTGCCAGGTCTCGGTCAGCCGCTTGACCCCCGAGCCGAGCCCGAGCCGGATGCGCCCGCCCGACATCTCGTCGAGGTCGAGGGCGGTGATCGCGTGGACGAAGGGGCTGCGGGTGAAGGCCCAGGTGATCCCGGTGCCGAGCGCGATCCGCTCGGTCTTCGCCGCCAGGTAGGCGACCTGGGTGTCGGCGGCGCGGAAGAGTTCCGGCGCCCAGACGCACTCGATCCCCGCCGTCTCGGCGCGCAGCGCGTCGGCCTCGAGCTCGGCGACGGTGTTGCCGATCGCGGCGACCGAGATCCGCTCGAGCGCGCTAGCCATGCGTCGCGCTGTTCCTTATGTCCGGATGGCGAACATTTCGCACAGCGCAGCGGTCAGGCCGCGGCAGCGCCGGCGAGGACTTTCTTCGCCACCTGCTCGCGATGCCAACGCGCGTCGCCGTACATCGAGGCGTTGGCTCGGCCGCGCTTGAGGAAGAAGTGGAGGTCGTGCTCCCAGGTGAAGCCGATGCCGCCGTGGACCTGGATCGAGGCGTCGG
>DAIQOT010000245.1:0-5757 GCA_036787695.1 Solirubrobacterales bacterium
GTGCCCGCCGGAGCGCCTGGTCGACGCGATCCACGCGGTCGCCGCCGGCGACACCTACTTCCAGTGCCACACCCACCCGGCGGCGCCGACCCCGCAGGAGTCGCTGCTCTCCCCGCGCGAGCGCCGCGTCGCCGCCGAACTGGCGCGCGGCTCCGGCATCGAGGAGATCGCCTCGCTGCTCTGCATCAGCCCCCACACGGCGCGCACCCACGTCCGCAACATCCGCCGCAAATTGAACGCCCGCACCTCGGCCGAGGCGGTGGCGCGGGCGATCACGCTGGGCCTGGTCGCGCTCCCGGCGCGCTGACCCAGCGCCCGTCGATCAGCTGGGGTCGGTAGGCACTGCCGGCGCGCTGAAGTCGGCGCGCGCCGCCGCTTCGTTCTCCGCCTTGACCCGCTCCCAGAGCTCCTCGCGGTAGATCCGCAGCTCCTTCGGCGCGGTGATCCCGAGGCGGATGCTGCCGCCGCTCACCTCGACCACCTCGATCACGATCCCGTCGCCGATCAGGATGCGCTCGCCCACCCGGCGACTGATCGTCAGCATCAGCCCGCGGCGACCTCTTGGCGGCCGCCGGACAGCAGCGGCTCGCGCAACGGCGCCCAGGTGGCCTCGTTGAGGACCTGGTGGCCGACGCCGGCCGAGACGAGGATCGGGGCGAGGAGGTTCGCGCTCACCTGACCAGGATCCTCATCGGCGCGGACGACGACGAGGACATCGGCCTGCGAGGGGTCGGTGATCCCGATCCGCTCGGCCTCCTCGTCGGAAAGGACGACTTCGTAGTCGGGGAAGAACTGGAAGGGGTCGGTCACCGGCAGCGCCAGGTCCTCCTGCGCGGTCTCCTGCAACCACTTGAAGGCGCCGTTCTCCTCCCGCGAGAGGAGGGCGAAGCGGGTGCCGCCGACGCCGATCATCCCGTCGGGGAAATCGAGCACGGCGTCGCTCGGAACCTCGAGCTCCCCGAAACGGCTGCTGTTGACGGTCACCGGCAAAGTCCTTCCTCGTCGCTTAGCTTAGGAAATCCATCAGCGACGGTTGGATTATCTGCGCCGCCGAGCGCAAAGCCGTTTCGTAAGCGGTCTGCTGAGTGGAGAATTCGACGATCGCCTGCGGCATGTCGGTGTCGCGCACCGCCGACAGCTGGGCGAGGCTCGCTTCTTCGAGCTGTTCGAGGCGCGTGCCCGCGGTCGTGAGCCGGTTCGTGGTCGCGCCGACGACCGCCCGCACCCGGGTCAGTTCGTCGAGGTTGTCGCTCAGCCTGGAGAGGTCGGTGCCGCGCAGGTTTTCGGCGTTTTCTTCGGTGCCGCCGCGCAGGTCGGTGACGATGTCGCGCATCACGTCGAGCAGTTTGTTGTCCCCGGCGGCGTTGCCTTCGCCGAGCAGTTCCTTGATGTTGACGTTGATCGGCAGTTCGACCCCGGTGCCGATCACCCGTTTGATCGACCCTTCGTTGCCGGCGTATTCGTCGTTGGCGCCGAGTTCGTAGGGGCGCGTTTCGGTTTCGGTGCCGGCGAAGATGAAGCGGCCGTCGTAGGTGACGTTCGCTTCCTGCTTGACCGCTTCGGTCAGCGCTTCGATCTCCGCCGCGATCCCTTCGCGGGCGACCTGCCCGTTGGAGTCGTTGCCGCCCTGGACCAGGAGTTCGCGGGCCCGCTGCAGCGTTTCGGTGATGTGGCTGAGCGACGCTTCCGTCGCGGTCACCCAGCCGGTGCCGTCGTCGACGTTCGACTTGAACTGTTTGTAGCCTTCGAGCTCGCTGCTCAGCTGCAGCGTGCGCCCGGTCCCGAACGGGTCGTCGGACGGTTTCGAGATCCGTTTCGTCGAGGAGATTTCGCGCTGGATCGTCCCCAGCCGCGAGCGCGAGTTGTCGAGGTCCTGGAGGATCGACCGCGAGGTCATTCCCTGGGTCACCCGCATCGTCATCAGAGTCCCACCCTTCCGGTGCGATTGATCAGGACGTTGAGCGCTTCGTCGAGCGCCGACATCGCGCGGGCCGATGCTTCGTAGCCGCGCTGGAAGCTGGTCAGGTTGGTCATTTCTTCGTCGAGCGAGACGCCGGAGACCGATTCGCGCCGTTCCTCGACCGTGTTCAAGAGCGCCTGGGCGTTGGTTTCGCCGTTGCGCGCTTCGACCATTTCGGTGCCGACCCGGGTGACGAAGGAGGCGTAGGCGCGGTCGGCGGCGCCGCCGCGCAGGGCGCCGATCGCGGTGGCGATGTCGTTGCCGCCGACGCTGCCGTCTTTGGCGGTCTGCACTTCTTCGGCGTCGACCGCGACGGCGAGCGTCGCCGCCCCTTCGCCGGCGACGAAGGTGAAGAAGGCCGGGCCGCCGGCTTCGGTGTGGATCGCGTTGACCGAGTTGGCGAGGGTTTCGGCGAAGGCGTTCAGTTCGGTGCGGAAGGATTCGATCGTGCCGCCGGCGCGGGTCAGTTCGAGCAGCGCGCCGAGCTTGCCTTTCGGTTCGACGACTTCCTGCGGCCAGTTCACTTCGGTGCCTTCGACCAGCGGCGTGGCGGCGTCGCCGAAGCCGACCTCGATCGTCCCGTCGGCGTTTTCGGTGACCGACACCTGGCCCATTTCGGAGAGTTCGTCGAGCAGCAGGTCGCGGCGGTCGAGCAGGTCGTTGGGCTCCGAGCCGGAGGTCGTCGCGCTGCGGATCGAGCCGTTCAGGAGGGCGATTTCTTTCGCCATCTGTTCGACTTCGCCGCCTTCGCCGGCGATCGCCTGGAACTGCGCTTCGGCGACTTCGGCGGCCTCGGTGAGCTGGCCGTTCAGTTCTCCCAGGCTGGTCGCGAGCGCCTTCCCCGCTTCGACGACGGCCTGCCGGGAAGCGGGGTCTTCGGGGTTGTTGGCGAGCCCTTCCCAGGCCGACCAGTAGGTCTGCAGCTCCTGCGAGATCCCGGTTTCGCTGGGCTCGGCGAGCGCCCCTTCGATCGTTTCCATGCCCTGCACGCGGGTCGCGAGGCCACCGAGGCGCATCGCTTGGGTGCGGTACTGGAGGTCAAGGAATTTGTCGCGCGCGCGGGCGAAGCCGTTGACGTCGACGCCGGTGCCGAGCTGCGCGTTCTGCGAGCCGCCCTCGGTCGAGCCGGTGACGATCGACAGCGCCCGGCTCGCGCTCAGCAGCACTTCCTGGCGCGAGTAGCCCTTGGTGCTGGCGTTGGCGATGTTGTGGGAGGTGGTGTCGAGCGCCTCCTGCTGGGCGATCAGCCCGCGCAGCGAGGTCTGCAGCCCGGTGAAGGTCGAGACCGGCATCCGCTAGGCCTCCACGTCCATCAGCCGCCGGCCGCCCGGTTCGGATTCCTCCCCGGAGACCCGCAGGAGGTGGTCGAGGAAGGTCAGTTCCTGGCGCATCAGGGCACGGTTGATGCCATGCTCGCGGGCGATCTCGGCGAGCAGGCCGCGGAGTTCGGCGGAGCGCGTGAGGAGGCGCTCCTGCTCGGCCGGAGCGGCGAGCCCGGCGAGCGCCGGCAGGCCGACGTCGATCGGCTCGACCCCGAGCCGCACGGCGGCGCGGCGGATCAGCTCGGTCCGTTCGCGCTCGAGCGATTCGCGGGCGGCCATCTCGACCTGGATGTCGCCGAGCCGGGCGAGGACCGCCTCGACGTCGCGCTCGCGGATCGCCGAGCCCTGGCGCAGGACGAGGTCCAGCAGCCGCTGGGCGGAGGCGATCTGCAGCTCGAGGTGGCGGGCCACCGCGGCGGGCAGGACGTGATCCTGGACTAGGACCTCGGCGTTCATTTCATCCCTCCTTGGGTCGCGGTGCCGCCCTCGAAGGACGTGTACATCTGCTTGGCGAGGCCGAGGCCGCCGGCGCCGACCACCGATTCGGCGACCGTTTCGGGCAGCGTCGTCATCGTCGGATCGGCGGTCATCGCGCCCCCTTCTTCGCCTTCTTCTTCACCCATGAGGCCGCCGCCGTTCGGCGATTCCGGCAGCGCCTCGGTCAGCATCTGCTTCAAGAGCATCGATTCGAACTGCAGCGCGGCCCGGTAGCCCTTCACCGCGCCCGCCCCTTCGGAGCGCACGTCGGTCGGAATCGCCGCGTGCATGATCGAGGCGGGGACGCCGGAGACTTCGCTCATCGGATCAACCCGTTGGCGACGGCGAGGACTTCGTCCTGCGTGGTGATCGCCTTGCCCGCCATCTCGTAGCCCTGCTGGGCTTCGCTCATCTGCGTCATCACGTCGGCGAGGTCGACGTTGGAGGCCTCGAGCGTGCCCTGCTGGACGCGGGCGCCTTTCGCCGCGGTGACCGGGCCGCTGGCCGCGGTCGGCAGCCAGGTCCCTTCGCCGTCGGGCTGCAGGCCGTTGGGGTTGGTCACTTCGACCAGCGAGATCTGTCCCAGTTTGCGTTTGCCGGAGCTGACGGTGCCGTCGGGGGAGATCGAGAGTTTTTCCTGGTCGACGTTGGCCGGGATCCGCACCGGCGGGTCGAGCGCGTCGCCCTGGGCGGTGCGCAGCTGGCCGTCGGCGGCGACCTGGAGGTTGCCGTCCCGGGTCAGCGCGACGGCGCCGCCGGGGGTGGTGACGCGGATGAAGCCCGGGGTCGTCAGGGCGACGTCGAGCGAGCGCCCGGTCTGTTCCAGCGACCCCTGTTCGAAGTTCTCGCCGATAATTTCGGCGGCCGAGCCCGCGCCGGTGACCGCGCCTTCGCCGGCCCCGCGGCCGGGCGCCTGGTACATCAGGCTGCGGAAGCCGACCTGCTGGCTCTTGTAGCCGGTGGTGCTGACGTTGGCGATGTCGTTGGACAGCGCGTCCATCATGTTCTGCTGCGCTTCCATCCCCGCCGCGGCGGTCGTCAGTGCGCCGACCATCAGGAGATCGACCCCACCGAGCCGGCCGACTCGCTCAGCGTTTCATCGATCGTCTGGATCGATTTCTGGTCCGCTTCGAGCGAGCGGAACGAGGAGATCATCTGGGTCATCATCCGCGCCGCGTTGACGCCCGATTCCTCGAGGAACCCGCCCCGCACCCGGCCCGAGCCGGCGCCCGCGGCGTTCCCCATATAAAGGTTTTCGCCCGCTTGTTTGACCCCGGTCAAGTTGTAGACGCCGAGCTGGGAAGCGTTGACGGTCCCGTCCGCGTTCAGCCGCACCGCCTGCCCGTTGGCCCCGAGCACCTGGTTGCCCTGCGCGTCGGTGAGGATCCCTTCGGCGTTCGAGGTGAACTGCCCGTTGCGCGTGTACCGCGTGCCCTGGGCCGTGTTGACTCCGAAGAAGCCTTCCCCTTCGATCCCGAAGTCAAGGGGTTCCCCGGTTTCGTGCAGCGGATTCGGAGTCAGATCAAGCGGCGTTTCCGAGATCTCCGCGCCAAGGCTGAGAGACCCGACCTGCGCCCCAGTCTTGGTGTTCTGCAGAAGGAGTTCACCGAATCCTTCCTGCACGTTCCCTTCCGACTTGAACCCCGGCGTATTCACGTTCGCCAACTGGTTCGAGATCTGTTCCTGCCGAACCATCTCCGAGAGCATTCCCGACGCAGCTATGTAGAGGCCACTGTCCATCTACGCCGGTTGATCGACCGCCACCCGCCGGACTTGAGCCAAGTCCGCGAACTTGCCGGTGTCGCCCGAGGAAAAAGAAACCAGCGGACGAGCTGTGACGTTCCCGGCGTCTCCGTCACGTTCCCCATTACTCAGCCCTTTGCTGTGGAGAGAAACTCTCTCTATGCGCGAGTAAAGCTCCACAGCGACATAAGTGGAACGAACCCCTCACGTCCCGGGCGTCTCGTGGCGGCCACAGCCTGCCCGGGCCGCCACGAG
>DAIQOT010000007.1:0-11216 GCA_036787695.1 Solirubrobacterales bacterium
CCGTTCACGCCGTCGACGACGACGTCGGCGCCGTGGCCGTCGGTCAGCTCGCGGACCTGGGCGGCGAGGGTCTCGGGGTCGGCGAGGATCGCGTGCTCGGCGCCGTGGCCGCGGGCGATCTCGAGCTTCTCCTCGGTCGAGGCGGTGGCGATCGGCCGCGCCCCGGCGGCGACCGCGAGCTGGATCGCCGCGCCGCCGACGCCGCCCGCGCCGGCGTGGACCAGCACCCACTCGCCCGGCGCGACGTAGCCGAAGCGGTGCAGCGAGTACCAGGCGGTGGTGCCCTGGATGAAGATCGCCGCGAGCACGTTCGGGTCGATGTCGTCGGGGACCGGGAACACGCGGCGGCGCGGCACCACGAGCAGGTCGGCGTAACCGCGGCCGTTGTCGTTGAAGACAATCACCCGTCCGCCGGCCTCGAGCTCCCCGGAGGGGTCCTCGACCACCCGTCCCGCCGCCTCGAAGCCGGGGGTGAAATCGAGCGGCTGTTCGCGCCGGTACTCGCCGCGGCGGACCATCGTGTCGCCGAAGTTGACGCCGATCGCCTCGACCTCGACCGCGACCTCGTCGGGGCCCGGCGCGGGCGCCTCGGCCTCGATCCAGCGCATCCCCTCGGGGCCGCCGAATTCCTCGAGGGCGACGAGCCGGCGACGGCGCGGCGCGCTCACGACGGCGCCCCGAAAGCCGTGACCAGCCCGTTGGCGTTTTCCTCGGCGCGCTCGGCGCTGACGCCGTAGCTCGGCGCGTAGAGGATCAGGTGGTCGAGGATCCCCTCGTAGCGCCGGGCGGCGGCTTTGACTTCGTCAGGGGTCCCGGCGAGGGCCATGCGGTCGACCATCTCGTCGGTGACGGCGGCGACCATCGCCGGGAAGTCGCCGGCGGCGAAGGCCTCGCGGATCGCCGCGCCCTCGGCGACGAAGCCGTGCGAGTCGAGCAGCGCCGCGTACGTTTTCGCCGAGCAGTAGAAGGCGATCTGGGCGGCGGCCTCGGCGCGGGCGCGGTCGGCGTCGTCGTCGACCACCGAGATCACCAGCGAGGCGACCGCGATGTCGGCGGGGTCGCGGTCGGCGTGGGCGGCGCCCTTGGCGATCGCCGGGCGCACCACCTCGGCGATGTGCTCGGCGGTGAAGAGCGCGTGGCCGAGCAGGCCGTCGGCGACCCGGCCGGCGCTCTCGATCATCCGCGGGTTGACCCCGGCGGTGTAGATCGGGATCGCGCGGGCGGCCGGCGCGACGTCCCCGGTCGGCTTGATCCGCAGCCGGTAGAAGCGGCCCTCGTGGTCGACCGGCTCCTCGTGCAGGTTCCAGATCCGCCGCAGCAGCGGCACCAGCTCCTCGATCCGCACCGCCGGCGCCTCCGGGTCCTGGCCGTGCCAGTCGGAGATCATCCGCCGGGTGCCGTTGCCGATCCCGAGGACGAAGCGCCCGCCGGAGACCTCGTCGAGGTCGCGGGCCTCGGCGGCGAGGGTGAGCGGGCTGCGGCCGACGCCGTAGGCGATCGCGGTCCCGACCGTGCAGCGCGCGGTGCGGTGGGCCATCTCGGCGACCGAGATCGTCGCCGAGCGGTCGTAGAGCTCCGGCGCCCAGGCGGCGTCGAGGCCGGCCCGCTCGGCGGCGGCGGCGAGGTCGCCCATCGCCCGCACCGAGGTGCCCTGCGACTCGATCCCGAAGGTCAGCGGTGCGGCCACGGGTCCCCGATCAGGCGCCGCTGAACTGCGGCGTGCGCTTCTCGCGGAAGGCCTCGAGCGACTCCTTGAAGTCTTTGCCCCGGGTCGCCAGGGTCTGGCCGCGGTTCTCGACCTCGACCGCGTTGCGGAGGCTGCCGGCGTCGACGTTGGCCATCAGGACGCGCTTGGTCAGCGTGATCCCGAAGGGCGAGTTGGAGGCGATCCGGCCGGCGAGGGCGATCGACTCGTCGAGCAGTTTCTCCGCCGGGACGACGCGGTTGACGAGGCCGATGCGCTCGGCCTCGGTCGCGTCGATGAAGTCCCCGGTGAGCATGATCTCGGCGGCGCGGCCGAGGCCGACGACCCGCGGCAGTGACCAGGAGACGCCGACGTCGCCGGCGGAGAGGCCGATGCGGACGAAGGCGGCGTTGAAGCGGGCGTTCTCGGAGGCGATGCGGAGGTCGGCGGCGAGCGCCAGGCCGAGCCCGCCGCCCGCGGCGGCACCGTTGACGGCCGCGATGACGGCCTGCGGCAGGTCATGGAAGCGTTCGAAGGCGCCCGCCCAGTGCTCCTGGCCGAGCATCATCTCGTTCGCCGACATCCGCGGCAGCTCTTCGGCGTCGTCGAGGTCGAGGCCGGCGCAGAAGCCCTCCCCTTCTCCGGTGACGATCAGCGCCCGGATGTCGGCGTCGGCGCGCACCTTCGCCAGCAGGTCGTGCATCTCGTCGAACATCTGGAAGGTGATCGCGTTGCGCTGGCGCGGCCGGGTCAGGGTCAGCACCGCGACCCCGTCGGCGGGCCTGGTCAGCTCGAGCGTCTCGTAAGAGTCCATCGTCATCTCCTCGGTTCAGCCGGCCGCGACCGGCGTCTGGTCGGCCGTCCGGGCGGCGGCTTTCTTCAGCTCGAACCGGGCGATCACCTGCTTGTGGACCTCGTCGCCGCCGTCGCCGATCCGCAGCATGCGGTTGTAGCGGTACATCCAGGAGAGCGGCGTGTCATCGGAGACGCCGGCGCCGCCGAACACCTGGATCGCGCGGTCGACGATCCCCAGCACCGTCTTCGGCACGACGAGCTTGGTCACCGAGAGCTCGCGACGGGCTTCGCGGTTGCCGACCTGGTCAAGCTTCCAGGCGGCGTTCAGGGTGAGCAGCTTGGCCTGGTCGATCTCCGCCCGCGAGAGGGCGATGAAGTCCTGGATGAACTGGCGGTCCGACAGCTGGGTGCCGAACATTTCGCGGCTCTGGGCGCGCTCGCACATCATCTCGAGCGCCCGCTCGGCGACGCCGATCAGCCGCATGCAGTGGTGGATGCGGCCCGGGCCGAGCCGGTCCTGGGCGACTTTGAAGCCGCTGCCGACCTCGTTCAGGGTCGCCTCGGCGACCGGCACGCGACAGTCTTCGTAGGCGATTTCCCAGTGGCCGGGGCCGTCGAGGTGGCCCATGTTCGAGAGCGGGCGGACCATGTTGAAGCCGGGGGCGTCGGTCGGGACGAGGAGCATCGTCGCCCGTTTGTGCGGCGCGGCGTCGGGGTCGGTGACCGCCATCACGATCGCCACCGAGGCGCCGAGCGCGTTCGTCGTCCACCACTTGCGACCGTTGATCACCCAGTCGTCGCCGTCGCGCTCGGCGCGGCATTTGAGCCCGGTCGGGTCGTTGCCCGAGGTTTCCGGCTCGGTCATCGAGAAGCAGCTGCGGATGTCGCCCTCGAGCAGCGGCATCAGCCAGCGCTCGCGCTGCTGCGGGTTGGCGTGCTCGACCAGGATCTCCATGTTCCCCGAGTCCGGCGGCTGGCAGTTGAAGGCGTAGGCGGCGGGGATCGTCGCCCGGCCGATCTCTTCGTTGACGATCCCGTAGTCGACGTTGGAGAGGCCCGGGCCGTCCTCCTCGTCGGGGAGGAAGAGGTTCCAAAGGCCCTCGGCCTTGGCCTTGGCGCGGATGTCGACGAGGACCTCCGGGAACGCGGTGGTCGTGTTCACCTCGCGGTCGAGCGCGGCTTCGATCTCCAGTTCCTGCGGGTAGATGTGCTCTTCCATGAAGGCACGGACGCGCCCGGAAAGATCCTTGGCGCGGTCGCTCGGCTCGAAATCCATCCGTTCGCTCCTCGGGGTCTGCGGTTTCGCCGGCCTCCACCCGGCAGTGGTCGGATCATCCTCGACCGGGCCGGTTGGACGTGCTGGCACATTCGACAGTTGGCCCGGCGCGGGCGCCGATGCAAGCTTGCGGCGATGACTCCCGAGGAGACTCCCGCACTTTCGAACGTCACCTACGACGAGCTCGATGTCGGCCAGGTTCTGGGCACCGTCGACGAGCCGGTGGGCGCCGAGCTGGCGGGCTCGCTGATCGGTGCGATCGGCGCTTCGGGCGAGGCGGCGATCGCGCCGCCCGCGGTCTTCCCGGTCCTCTTCCTGAAGGCGCTGCGCCGCACGCTCGGGGGCATCCCCAACGGCGGCGTGCTGGCCAAATACGAGCTGCGCTTCGGCGCCCCGCTCGAGACCGGCAACGACGTGCGGATCGAGGTCTCGATCGCCGACAAGTACGTGCGCCGCGAGCGTCCCTACGTCGTCGTCCAGTTCGCGATCGACGACGCGAGCGGCGAGCGGGCGCTGACCGGGCTGAAGACGATCATGTGGCCCACCGGGCCGGGACAGGAGTGAGCGGCATGCCCACGGGTGAGTTCCCTTCGGTGTCGGAAGCCGTCTCCCAGGAGACGATCAACGACTACGCCGACCTCTCCGGCGACTACAACCCGATCCACGTCGACGAGGCGGCCGGCGCGGCGTCGGAGTTCGGCGGCACGATCGCTCACGGGCCGATCGCCCTGCAGACCTTCTTCCGCTCGCTGACCGAGTGGCTCGACGCGCCGGCGCCGCCGGCCGGGACCGTGGTGAACATCACCTTCCGCGCCCCTACCCGCCCCGGCGACACGATCCACTCCGAGCTGCGCGAGCAGGACGGCGACGAGATCAAGGCGGAGTGCGTCAATCAGGACGGCACCACCGTGATCAGCGCCACCGCGACTCTTCCTGAGTAGTACCTCCCGCCGTACCCCCGCGCTTCTTCTACCTCTTATGAGGGAGAAGAAGCGCGGGTCCATCCGACCTAGTAGCGCATCAGCTCGGTCAGCTCCTGGCGGAGCGCGGCGAGGGCGAAGCGGGTCCAGACCATGCGGACGTCGGTGCTGCGGCCGTCGACGTACATGCGGATGCCGGTGGTGAGGATCGCGGTCAGCATCAGGTCGGCGAGGACGGCGTAGGTGCGGACGACCTCGCGGTCGACCGGGCGGCCGGAGCGCGCCTCGTACTGGTCGAAGAACCACTCCCGGTCGGCGACCGAGCCGAGCAGCGGCGAGCCGGGACGGGTGAAGCGGCCGGCCTCGTACTCAAGCGAGATGTAGCCGAGGTCGTAGCGCGGGTCGCCGAGGTAGGCGATCTCCCAGTCGAGGATCGCGGTGACCCGGCCGTCCTCGCTGAGGCAGTTGCCGATCCGATAGTCGCCGTGGACGAGCGTCGGCTCGATCGGGTCAGGCATGCGCTCGCGCAGCCAGGCGTAGGCGTCCTCGACGACCGGGTCGCGGACCAGCGCCATCGAGCCCTGCACCTCCTCCCAGTGGGAGACGGCGGCGTCGAAGTCGCGGCGCGGGAGCACCGCGGCGACCGGCTCGGCGGGGACCCCGTGGATGCGGACCAGCGAGTCGAGCAGGTCCTCGGCGAGCGATCCGCCCGCCGCCCAGTTCGCCTCCAGCGCTTCTCGGTCGCGCTTGCGCCAGACGTTCGGCGCCGAGCCGGGAGCCCGGTCCATCACGTAGAAGGGCCCGCCGAACGGATTGTCCTCGGCTTCATATTCATGGCAGACCGGAGCAGCGACGCCGTGCTCGACCAGCAGGCGGCAGATCTCGTACTCCTGCCGTAGATCGGTGTCGAGCAGCGCGCCCGGCGGCTTGACCCGGATGACGAACTCCCGCGCCGCGCCGTCCGGCTTGGCGGTCGCCAACACGAAAGCTTGCCGCGACCAGCCCCCCTCGAGCTGCGTCAGCCCGGTGGCGTGCTCGCCGTCGGCAAGCACCCGAGCGCGCCCGAGGGCCGCCATCACCGAAGCAGTGCGCGGGTCGGCCCCGACATCGCCGGTCGCAGCGGGAACGCCGAGCGCCTGGTCGCCGGTCATCAGGGCGCCTCCGGCCGCAGCCGCGTAACCCGCTCGCTGTAAGCGACCATCAGGACGCCGTCGCCCCCGGGCGCGTGACCCGCTCGTCGCCGCCGACCATCAGGAGGCCGTCGCAAGCGCGGCGATTTCGCGGTCGCAGAGCTCGTGGAGAACGCCGCGCAGTTCGGCCAAGGCCGCGAGCGACTCCTCGTCGCCTGCAGCCCGGAGCTCGGCCATCAAAGTCGAAAGCCGCTCCGCGACCGCATCGGCCCGCTCGGCATCGACCGCCTCCTCGCCCCGCGCGGCAAGGATCGGTCCGGTCGCCTCCTCCACCCAGTCCCCCAGCTCCGCCCGTCCCGCCTCCTCGGCGGCGAGCAGCTTGCAGACGCTGAGCGCCGAGAGCATCTGGCTGCGCCGATAAGCATCGTCAGCCCCACCCGCGGCGGCTGCCTCCAGCACACCGCCCACGGCACGCACCACCTCGGCGGTTGACATCGGATTGAACACCCCTCCCAACCCAACCACGCCACGCGCCAAGAGCCACTGTCAGAACGATCAGTTCGACCTGCCGTCCCAGCTCTCCCGCAGCGCCTTGATGTTCTCTTCGACGACCCCGGCGATCACCGCGGCCGCCCCGAGGAATAGCTCGCCCGCCCGAACGTCGCGCGACCCGAACCGACGGAGCGAGACATGAACCAGAAGCAACACCATTCCCGCGACGACAGCGATCTGCACCGGCCCTGACATGCGTCGTTCCGACTAACGGTTGAGTCCCGGCAGGAGTTCGTTGCCGATAAGTGCAAAAACGAACCAGACCAAGCCGAACGCGATGCCGCCGACCGTTCCGGCGAGCGCCGAGCCGAGGACGATCGCTCCGCCCGTCGGGACCCCCAATGCCATGAGTAGGTCGACCGCACTGCGGTTGGAACGTCCGCAGGCGCGTGGGTTTTCGTTGTGGTTATGCGGTTTCATCGTCCCCATTGGGCGACGGTAGCGCGATCCAAAGGGGATTTGGGCGGGCGTCACACAACTGGCACAGAGAATTTTCAAAGGCGTGTTGGTTTGGGTGAGAAGGGTGCGATTTCGACACCGCTGGCGCTAGTGCCAGTTGCCCGGGGCGGGGCCGCGAAGCAGTCTGGAATCCGGATGAGCACGCCGCGCAGACCGTCGATGCGGACCCAGGTCACCGAGCGACTGGGGATCGCGATGCCCCTGCTGGCTTTCTCCCACAGCGCCGACGTCGTCGTCGCGGTGTCGCGGGCCGGCGGGATGGGCGTGCTCGGGGCGGCGCAGCTGAGCGTCGAGGAGCTGGAGGAGAAACTTGCCTGGCTCGACGAGGTGCTCGGCGACATTCCCTACGGCGTCGACCTCCTCCTCCCCGGCCGCTACGAGAAGGCCGACGAGGGCGGGCTGCCACGGGAGGAGCTGATCGCGCAGGTGCCGGACGCGCACCGCGCCTTCGTCGCCGGGCTGATGGAGGAGTACGGGGTGCCGGAGCTCGAGGAGGGCTACGAGTTCGGCGACATCGTCGACGGCGGCGGCGTGCCCGTCACCGGCAATCACACCTATACGGCCAAGGACACCGAGCCGCTGCTCGACGTCTGCCTCGCCTCCGGGATCACGCTCTTCGCCAACGCCCTCGGGGTCGCGCCGACGGAGACGGTCGACGCCTTCCACGAGCGCGACATGCTCGTCGCGGGCCTCGCCGGCGCCGCCCGCCACGGCGAAAAACACCGCCAGGCCGGGACCGACATCGTGATCGCCCAGGGCTACGAGGCGGGCGGCCACACCGGTGAGATCGGCAGCATGGCGCTGATCCCCGACGTCGTCGACGCGGTCGAGGGCACGCCGGTCCTCGCCGCCGGCGGGATCGCCTCGGGCCGCCAGATGGCGGCGGCGATGATGCTCGGCGCCGAAGGGGTCTGGACCGGCTCGGTCTGGCTGACCACCGAGGAGGCGGAGACGACCGCCGTGGTCAAAGAGAAGTTCGTCGGCGCGGTCGCCGCCGACACGGTCCGCTCCCGAGCCTGCACCGGCCGTCCCGCCCGCCAGCTCCGCTCCGGCTGGTCGGAAGCCTGGGAGGACGCCGAGGTCGAGCCCCTCGGCATGCCCCACCAAGGCATCCTCTACGCCGAGCCCCAGGTCCGCATCGCCCGCGGCGCCGAGCAGGACGCCGGCCGCTCCCGCGAGCTCGCCACCTACTTCGTCGGCCAGGTCGTCGGCCGCCTCGACTCCATCCGCCCCGCCGCCGCCGTCTTCGACGAGATCGTCACCGACTGCGCCGCCCTGATCGAGAGTTAGGGACGTGGCCGGGTCGGGCTGGCGCCCGTGGTTAGGGACGGGCCGTCTCGTCCACGGCCCGGACAGGCTGTGGCCGTGGCCGAGACGGCCGGGTATGAAACGAGTGGAGGATCCGTGACGTCCTCGGCATCTTCGTCGCGTCCCCCATTGGTCAGCGCTTTGCTGTGGAGAGAAACCGTCCCTATGCGACGGTAAAGCTCCACAGCAACGGAAGTGGACGAACCCTTCGTGTCTCGGGTGTCTCGATGGCGGCCACAGCTTGCCCGGGCCGCTTTCGAGACGCCCGGGACCAACCTCGGACGGCCACCCCGGCCGAAACCTCGACCCCTACTGGCGATAGCGCCAGTTGCCCGGGGACGGGGCGCCGAGCAACCTGGGAGGCGGGTTCATGGGACTGACCGCGCCGACTTCCAGTGAGGGGCTCCGCCTTGAAGCGGCGGATGAGTACCCGCACGCGGTCGACGAGGTCGTCAACTTCAACGAGTCCGTCTACGCCAGTGGGTGGAACGCGGCGAGCAAGATGGGCGGCTGGATGCGGCTCGGCAACCGCGTCAACGAGGGGTACGCGGAGCTTTCGGTGTGCCTGTACCTGCCAGACGGGCGGGTCGCCTGCCAGTTCAAGCGTCCCGAGATCCGGGGGAACGACGGCTTCGAGGCGGGCGGCATCCGCTACGAGGTGAAGGAGCCCTTCAAGGCGTTGGAGATGGTCTACGAGGGCGAGCTGCTGGTGCTCGACGACCCCGAGGATCTGCGCGACCCTAAGAAGATGTTCGAGAACGCGCCGCGCGCCGACGGCCACGTCCGCTTCGACATCCGCGGCGTCTCCCCCGTCCACGGAGGCGAGCCCACGTCCCCGGAGCAGGAGAAGCTCATGTACTACGGCCCGCAGTTCTCGCGCGGCCACTTCAACCAGCACACCAGCGTCCGCGGGTCGATCAAGGTCGGCGACGAGGAATTCGCGCTCGACGACGCCTACGGCTGGCGCGACCACAGCTGGGGCCCGCGCTACTGGCAGGTGATCTGGGCTTATCGTCTGCTGATCGCCAACTTCGGTGCCGACCGCGGCTTCATGTTGCTGAAGAACATCTTCCCCGACGGGACCTCGCGCCGGCTCGGCGTGCTGCAGATCGACGGCGAGTACCACGAGGTCACCGACCTCGACCTCCACACCGAGTGGTCGGAGTCACACGACCCGATGGGGTGCACGATCGGCGTCCGCACCGCCGCCGGCACGGCGCTGATCGAGGGTCGCACGCTGACCCTGGCGCCGCTCCGCAACCGCCGCCGCACCGAGACCGGCGAGCTGCTCGTCTCCCGCGTCGCCGAGGCCTTCACCGAGTACACCTGGGACGGCCGCAAGGGCTACGGGATCATGGAGTACATCGAGCGCGTCGAGGACGGCGTCGCCGTCGGGTACCCGCTCTGAGCCTGGCGATGGGCGCGTCGTCCCCGAGCCCCTTCTGGTGGCCTGAAGCGCCGGGGCCGGAGCTGACGGTCGCCGAGCTGCTCGCCTCGCGCGTAGCCCTCCGCGGCGACGCCACCGCGCTGATCGCCCCCAGCCTGCTCGCCGCCGACGCCGCCGGGCGCGGGGAGACGACCCTCACCTACGCCGAGCTCCGCGAGCGCGCCCTGCGGATGGCAAGCGTGCTGCGGGACGCCGGCGTCGGGCCGGGCGACCGGGTCGGGATCCTGCTCGACAACGACGGCGCGATCGAGGCCCAGGCCACCTACCACGCGTCCCACCTGCTGGGCGCGATCAACGTGCCGCTGAACACCCGCTACGTCACCCGCGAGCTCGAGTACGTCCTCGGCTTCATTGAACCGAAGGCGGTCGTCTTCGCCACCGCCCACGCCGACCGGCTCGCCGCGTTGAGCGAGGCCCTCGGCGACGCGGCGCTGCTGGAGGCCGGGACCGCGCCGCCGACCCTCGGCCGCCCGCTCGGCGAGCTCCTCGCCGCCGCCTCCCCCCTCCCCGACCCCGCGCCGCTCGAGCCCGACCAGGACGCAGACTGGCTCTTCACCTCCGGCACCACCGGCAACCCGAAGGCGGTCGCGCTCACCCACCGGGGCTCGGTCGCCTGCGGCTACCAGTCGGTCGGCGCCTGGGGCCTCGACCCCGACAGCGTCTACCAGTCCTTCGCCCCCTTCTTCACCAGCACCGGCTGCCACTCGAACCCGCTCGCCTGCCTCGCCGCCGGCTGCGCCTTCGTGGTCGAGCCCGAGTTCGACGTGGTCAAGACGCTCGACCGGATCGAGCGCCACGGCACCACCTCGACCTTTCTCATCAACAGCGTGCTGACGCTGATCCTCGAACGCCGCACGCCGGAGGAACTCGCCGCCTACGACTTCTCCGCCCTGCGCCGCGTCTGTTACGGAGCCCAGCCCTCGAGCCCCGCCTTCTACCACCAGATCCAGGAGGAGGTCGGCAAGGCCTGGGGGGTCGAACTGGTCAACATCTACGGCCTCACCGAGGGCGGCACGACCGGCATCTACCTGAGCGATGCCGACCACGCCGAGGCGCTCGGGCGGATCGGCCCGTACGGGATCTCGATCGGCCGCAACGGCTTCCGCGAATGGGTCGAGTGGACGGTGCTGCGCGAGGAGGACGACGAGCCGGCGGCGCCGAACGAGGTCGGCGAGCTCTGCGTCAAAGGGCCGAGCACGATGTCGCGCTACGTCGGCCGCGAGGAGGAGACCGCGCGGGCGCTGCGCGGCGGCTGGCTCCACACCGGCGACTCCGCCCTCCTCGACGACGACGACTTCCTCTTCTTCGTCGACCGCAACAAGCAGATGATCCGCCGCGGCGGGCTCAACATCTCCTCGGCCGAGGTCGAGGGCGTGCTGCTCGAGCACCCCGGCGTGGTCGAGGTTGCGGTGGTGCCGATGCCGAACCCGGTCCTCGGCTCGGACGTCCGCGGCGTCGTCGTCCCCGCCGATCCGCCCCCCGACCCAGCCGAGCTGATCGCCTTCGCCGCCGAGCGCCTCGCCGACTACAAGGTGCCGACGAAGATCGACTTCATCGCCGCCCTCCCCCGCAATGGGATGAACCGCGTGATGAAGGGCGTCCTCACCGGCGAGGGCGAGTCCCTCTCCTCCTGACCCCCCGGCGG
>DAIQOT010000007.1:11226-41797 GCA_036787695.1 Solirubrobacterales bacterium
CGGCGGGGAGTTCGCACTTTCGGGCCCTATGCGGACGAAAGTGCGAACTCATGGGGGGTGGTTAGGGGCGGAGGGTGCCCTCGGGGTCGACGCGCTCGCGGAGGGTGCGGAGCTCCTCTTCGCTCGGGGGGGCGGTGACCGGCGGTGAGTCGGGGCCGGCTAGGTCGAAGCCCGTTGCCTCGCGGACGGCGTCCATCGTCACGCCCTCGTGGAGGCTGCGGACTCGCATGTCGCCGGCGTCGTCGAAGTCGAAGACGCCGAGCGGTGAGAGGACGAAGCGGACGCCGCCGCCGGGGAACTTGAGGCGCTCGCGCTCGGTGCGGTCGCCGAGGGCGGTGATCAGCGCCACCTTCTCGACGAAGGTGCGCGAATCGTGGCGGGGCATGACGACGTAGTAGCCGGCGCAGCTGGTGCTCATCGAGCCGAGGGCGACGCCCCCGGGCCCGCGGACTTTCCAGCCACCCTCGGGGCCGGGGATGCCGAACAGGTTGATGTTGCCGCGGCGATCGACCTGGAGGCCGCCGACGAAGAAGACATCGGGTCGACGCGAGTAGTCGAACGCCTTTTCCTGGACCATCAGCGCCTCGCCGACCTGCGAGCGCGGGTCGAAGAGGAACGGATAGACCGGCGGCACCGACGCGCCGTCGGCGAGGTTGGCGACGCCGAGGCCGACGAGGACGCGCAGGTCCGGCAGCCGGGTGAGGCCCGCCATCACCGCCGCCGCCCGCGCCATCGGCATGTTGGCGCCGATCTGGACGCTGCGGTCCTCGTCGCGCAGGTCACGGGCGAGGAGGATCGCGAAGAGCTCGTCGGTCGAGTAGTCGGCCATCAGACGAGGAGCGAGGCGATGCGGCGGATGCCGATCTGCTCGAGGTAGGAGTCGTGGTCGGCGCTCGCGTAGCGCTGCAGGTAGGCATCGAGCCCGTCGCCCTCGCCGCCGGCGGCGTCGAGGAACTCCTGCAGGGCCTCGATGTCGGCGACCATCGACGCGCAGGAATAAGGGTGGGTGCCGAACGGCGCCCGCACGACGCGGGTGTCCTGCCAGTACCAGGTGCGCTCCGGCGCCCGCCGGATCACCTCGTTGGGGACGACGCGATCGACCTGGAGGATCACCGTCTCCGCCGCCGAGCCGAGCGCCAGGTCCATGTTGCCGGTGCCCTGCGGCTGGGCGTTGCCGTAGGCGTCGGAGATCTCCGCGTAGACGAGCGCGAAGTCGAGCGGCATCGCCGGGATCGCCAGCAGCTCCTCGCCAGCGACCGGGTCGGTGAAGGTCTCGATGCCCTCGTTCAGGCTCGGCATGTCGGTGCCGACGCCGCCCCGCCAGGGCATGAACGGAAGCCGCTGGGCGGCGGCGCGGAGGCCGGCGACGCAGTGGCCCTCGTCGATGTCTTCGATCTTGATCGTCCCCGCCCGGGCGGCCGCGCGGAACACCGGGCCGACGCCCGCGAGGACCTCGTAGCCGACGTAGCAGGAGACCAGCTTCTCGACGCACCCCGCCGCGATCAACAGCTCGACGTCGAGGCCCGCGACCGGCGCGATCACGGTCAGCCCGCGCACCTTGCGCCGGGCGAGCTCGCGCACCAGCGCCATCGGGTGCGCCGCGGTGACCGCGCCGCCGATCCCGATCGTCGCGCCGTCGCCGACGTCGGCGAGCGCCGCCTCGAGCTCGGCGACCGCCGAGGTCCGTTCCGCAGTGGCTCCGCTCATCTGATCGAGGCCCGGAGCAGCGGCTCGACCGAGTCGAGCTCGGTCAGCGCGCGGATCGTCTCGCCGAGGCCCTCGAAGGCGTCGGAGGAGATCTCCATCTCGTCGTGGAGCCGGCGCGAGTTGGTCAGCACGCCGTCCCAGTCCCAGCCGTAGGTCGAGTCGTCGGGGATCAGCTCGCGCACGTGGCGGTCGCCGGTCGTCGTCGTCAGCTCGATCCGCGAGGCCAGCTCCGGCAGCCGCTCGTCGGCCAGCACCTCGGTGCGGGCGACCAGCTCCCTCATCATCGGATCGTCGGTGTTGTGAAGTCCGGCCAGCGTCGCGTCGCGGTCCTTGATCGCCATCGCGACGCAGAACGGGGCGCTCATCAGGCTCGCGCCGACGTCCTCGAACGGCCCCCAGTTGAGCGTCCCCGGGTAGGCCCGGTCGACCGGGTTCAGCAGGCACCGGATGCTCTCGATTTCGTCGGCCTCGACGTCGTTGTCGGCGACCAGCGCGATCGCCGCCTCGACCGGGCTCTGGGTGATGTTGCAGACCGGATACGGCTTGTAGATCACGTCCATGATCCGCCAGCGCTCGCCGAGCTCGGAGAAGTCCTCGTCGACCCCGTCCTGGCCCGCGAAGGCGTGGGCGAAGCCCGCCGGGCCCTCGAGCCAGTTGCTCGCCCCGACCGCGCCGTTGGCGGCGAGGCGCGCCGCCCAGAGGCCGTTGCGGGCCGCCATGCCGAGCTCCCAACGCCACTCGGTCGAGCCCTCGATCCAGGTCTGGGACAGCCCGCCGCTGAAGCTCGAGGCGATCGCGATCGCGTTGGCGACGCCCTCCTCGTCGAGCCCGAGCAGCGACGCGCACGCGGCCGCGGAGCCGAGCGTGCCGTAGAGCATCGAGGCGCGAAAGCCACGCGGCGTGGTCGACTTCTCGAGCGCGTCGCCGACCGCCGCCCCGACCTCATAGCCGGCGACCACGGCGCGGGTGAAGCGCTCGCCGTCGGCGCCGAGCTGCTCGGCCAGCGCCAGCGACGGCGGGATCACCGAGGAGCCGAGGTGGCTCTTGGCGGAGAAGTAGGTGTCGTCCTGGGCGCGCGCGTGCATCAGCACCGCGTTGGCGAAGGCGGCGTGCTCGGCGTCGACCTTGGTGCCCTCGCAGAGCAGCGTCGACTCGGCCGGCCCGCGGTCGACGACCAGCGGCCAGATGACCGGGCCCTCGGTGTAGGCGGCCATCGCGCAGCTGAGGTCGTGGAGCAGGTTGCAGCGCAGCTTCTCGACGACCTCCTCCGGCGGCTCGCTCTCACGGCACTCGACGACGAACCTCCCCAGTCGCGCCCCGATCGCCTGCTTGGTCAGATTCACGATCCCACCTCCTCCAGGCCGGCGACCACTTTGGCGAGGAATTCGGCCCCCTCGGACCCGGTGAGGACACGATGGTCGCACCCGAGCGTGAGTCGCAGGAGACGCCGGCCGTCGGCCTCCTGGCTGGCGGCGCCCACTCCGAGGATCGCCGCTTGGGGCGGGTTGATCACGGGATCGAAGTCGACGATCCCGAACATCCCGAGATTGGACACGGTGAAGGTGGCGTCGCGCAGCTCCTCGCGACTGAGCCGGCGGGCGGCGGCGGACTCGGCGAGGGCGCGGGTGGTGGCGGCGATCTCGGCGGGCTCGAGCTGGTCGGCGTCGTAGATCGCCGGGACGACGAGGCCGTCGGGGATCGCGATCGCGACGCCGACGTTGACCCGCGGGTGGATCAGCACCTCGTTCTCGCCCCAGGAGGCGTTGACGACGGGGTGCTCGCGGAGCGCCCGGGCGCTCGCGTGGAGGATGTAGTCGTTGACGCTGGGGACGCCGCCGGCGCCGGCCTCGCGGAGGCGCGTCCGCTCGGCGAAGATGCCCGCGATGTCGGCGTCGCGGCGCAGGTAGAAGCAGGGGACGAGCGCCGCCTCGGTCAGCCGGCGCGCCATCGCCCGCCGCATCATCGAGAGCTTGACGTGCTCGGCCTCGCCACGGCCCGCGGGCTCGACCGTGGCGCCGAGGTCAGTCATCGCTGACGATCCCGAAGAGGTGGTCGGCGTTGACGATCTGGAACTCCTCGACGTTCAGCTCGGCGACGACCCCGTCGGCCGGCGACTCGAGGTCCATGTTGGCCTTGTCGGAGGCGATTTCCATCAGCGCGTCACCGGCTTTCACGGCGTCGCCGGCTTTGACGTTGATCTGGACGACTTCGACCTCTTCGGCCGGGTCGGCGTCGGCGACCTTGATCTCGTGGCGCATCGGGTTACCCCTTTCCGGCGGTCTCGCGGAGCGCCGTGGCGATGTCGTCGACTCCGGGGGTGCGGGCCTCGGCCAGCGGCACCGGAGTCGGCACGTTGATGAACGGCGAGGTGACCCGCCGGGGCTCGGTCTTCAGCGCGGTCAGGCACTCCTCGGCGGCGAGCGCGAGGATCTCGGCGGCGAAGCTGAACGGCGCGGTCGCGTCCTGGGCGACGACGAGGCGGCCGGTCTTGCGGATCGACTCGGCGATCGTGTCGCGGTCGAGCGGCGCCAGCGTGCGCGGGTCGACGACCTCGACCGACACCCCGTCGGCGGCGACCGCCTCGGCGGCCTCGATCGCCCGGTCGACCTGGCGGCCGATGGCGACGATGGTGACGTCCTCACCGGGGCGGCGGACGACGGCCTGGCCGAGCGGGACGAGGTAGTCGTCTTCGGTCGGCACGTCGTGGCGCGCGGTCAACAGGCCCTGGGTCTCGATGAAGAGCGTCGGGTCCTCGTCGCGGATCGACGACTTCAGCAGGCCCTTGGCGTCGGCCGCGTTCGACGGCATCACCACCTTCAGCCCGGGGACGGCGCAGAACCAGGCCTCGAAGTTCTGCGAGTGCTGGGCGCCGTTCGGCCCGCCGACCCCGCACATGGTGCGGATCGTCAGCGGCAGCGAGTGGCCGGTGAAGTACCTGTACTTGGCGGCCTGGTTGACGATCTGGTCCATCGCCAGCATCGCGAAGTCGAAGAACATGATCTCGACGATCGGCCGCAGCCCGACCGCGGCGGCGCCGGTGCCGAGGCCGACCAGTAGCGGCTCGGAGATCGGCGTGTCGCGGACCCGCTCGGGGCCGAATTTGTCGAGCAGGCCGCGGGTGACTCCATAAGGGCCGCCGACGCGGGCGACGTCCTCGCCGATCAGGAAGGTCTTCTCGTCGCGGTCCATCTCCTCGACCAGGGCCTGGTTGATGCCCTGCCAGAACTTCAACGAACGGGTCTCGGTGGTGACGCTCATGCGCCGACCTCCTCTGCGTAGTGGCCGACGAAGAGGACCTCCTCGCCGGCGGACGGGCTGGCCAGGGCGAACTCGAGCGCGGCGGCGATCTCCGTCTCGACCGCCGCGTCGGCGGCGTCGGCGTCGTCCGGGGACAGCTCCGCGCGGGCTCGCACCAGCGGGTCGCCGGCGCGGCCGGTCTCGACCTCGGCCTCGTCGCGGTAGGCGGCTTTGTCGCCGGCGTAGTGGCCGAACCAGCGGTAGGTCTCGGCCTCGATCAGGGTCGGGCCTTCGCCCGCGCGGGCGCGACCGACGGCGCCCTCGACCGCGGCGGTCATCCCGTCGATGTCGTTGCCGTCGACCTCGAGGCCGGGCATGTCGTAGCCCTCGGCGCGACGCCAGATCCGCCCGGCGACGTGGACCGACTGCGGCGTCAGCTCGACGTAGCGGTTGTTCTCACAGATGAAGACGATCGGCAGCTTCCAGAGGCTCGCGGTGTTGAGCGCTTCGCCGAAGACCCCGTTGGCCGCGGCGCCCTCGCCGAAGAAGCAGACCGCGACGTCGTCGCGGCCGTCGATCTGGAGGCCGAGCGCGGCGCCGGTCCCGATCGGGATGCCGCCGCCGACGATGCCGTTGGTGCCGAGCAGGCCGATCTCCGGGATCGCCACGTGCATCGACCCGCCGCGGCCGCGCGAGTAGCCGTCGGCGCGGCCGAGGAGCTCGGCCATCATCCGGTCGGGGCGGGCGCCCTTGGCGAGGCAGTGGTGGTGGCCGCGGTGGGTGGAGACGATCACGTCGGTCTCGCGCAGCGGCCAGCAGCCGCCGACCGCGACGGCCTCCTGGCCGATCGACAGGTGCAGTGGGCCGGGCACGTTGCCCTCGTGGAACTGCTCGTGGACGGTTTCCTCGAAGCGGCGGCTCAGCCGCATCAGCTGGTAACGGGCGCGACGGTCGTCCGCCGTGCCGTTCTGGCTCGAATTCAAAGCTATTTTCCCTCCTCCGCCAGCCTCCTACCGGCCGGTCGGTAGCCACCCTAACACAGCATCTCCGACCGGTGTGCGGCTTTTCATCGGATTCGCCCGAATTAGCACAACCGCTCGGTTGACTGGCTCCGCCGATCGGTTTCAATAGAGTGGACAGCGTGCGTGGGGGTGGCAGCTTCCACGGGCGGCAGAGCGAATGGCAGCGACCAGAACCCAACTTGCGTCCGTCGGGGAGACGACGGAGACGAGCCCTTCCGGGGTCCGTCCCGACATCATCGACGCGGCCACCCGGATCTTCAGCGAGCGCGGGTACCACGCCGCCTCGATGTCGGACATCGCCGACGCGGTCGGCATCCGCAAGGCCAGCCTTTACCACCATGTGCGCAAGAAGGAGGACCTCCTCTTCGCGATCCACGAGGCCCTGGTCGACGAGCTGATCGACGAGACGATGGCCGTCTCCTCCTCCTCGGTGACCGCCTCCGAGAAGGTGCGCCGCCTGCTCCACGTGACGATGCGCTTCATCGCCCGCAACCGCGACGGCGTCACCGTCTTCCTCGCCGAGCGCCACGCGGTGACCGGCGAGCGCTGGCAGGCCCTCGTCGTCAAGCGCGACTTCTACGAGCGGATGGTCAACCAGATCGTCACCGACGGCCGCGCCGACGGCGAGTTCGTCGACCTCCCCCCGGAGATCGTCGCCCGCGCCCTCCTCGGCATGGCCAACTGGGGCTACACCTGGTTCCAGGAGGACGGCCCCCGCAGCGCCGACGACGTCGCCGAGGTCTTCGCCTCCCTCGCCCTCCACGGGCTAGTCGCGCAGCGCTAGCGATCGGGTTCGCGGCCGCTTGCGGCTGCCGCCCGAAGGGGTAAGGGACGCGGCCGCCTCGTCCACGGCCCGGGCAGGCTGTGGCCGTGGCCGAGACGGCCAGGAGTGCGGGGAGAGTGAGGAGACTTCGTGACGAGCGCCGGGGAGCGTGCGTTTCTCCACGAACTGCGCGTGTCTCGTGACGAAGGTTCATGGAACCTCGCCGATCCCGACCCGTCGAGATCACGTTGTCGACTTTGACCCCCCTATAGGGGCCCTAAAGTCGACTTCGCGTCCGAGCCTGTTGTGGAACCGTGACGAAAGAGCGGAGAACGTGCCGAACCCCGCACCTTCCCTGAATCTCCCTCACGTCCCGGGCGTCTCGTGGCGGCCACAGCCTGCCCGGGCCGCCACGAGACGCCCGGGGCCTACCTCGGACAGGCGGAGCGGCCGCGAACCACGCGGGCGACCGCCCGGGGCTAGGCGGAGGCGGCGCCCTCTAGCTTTTTGCGGAGCTCGTCCTTGCGGACCTTGCCGATCGAGGTTTTCGGCAGCTCGGTCTCGAAGGCGACGACGGTGGGGACCTTGAAGCGGGAGAGGCGCTCTTTGCAGTAGGCCGTGATGTCGTCCTCGGTCAGGTCGGCGCCCTCGGCGATGACGACGACCGCGGCGACCGCTTCGTCGCGGATCGGGTCGGCGATGCCGATGATCGCCGCCTCGGCGATCAGGGGGTGGTCGACGAGGACCGACTCGACCTCGATCGCCGAGACGTTCTCGCCGGCGCGCTTGATCATGTCCTTTTTGCGGTCGAAGAAGTAGAGGTAGCCCTGCTCGTCGGCGTAGGCGTTGTCGCCGGTGTGGAGGAGGTCGCCGCGGATCGTCTCGGCGGTCGACTGCTCGTCCTTGTAGTAGCCGAGCATGATCGAGCGGCCGCGCTCGCCGCGGACGCAGATCTCGCCGACCTCGCCGGTCGCCACCTCCTTGCCTTCCTCGTCGAGCAGCAGCAGCGTGCGCCCCGGCGACGGGAGGCCGATCGAGGGCCAGCGCCGCGGCGACGCGACCGGCGAGACGGTCAGCAGGGTCATCGTCTCGCTCTGCCCGTAGCCGTTGATCAGGTCGACCGCGTAGCGCTCCTCGAAGGTCTGCTTCTCCTGGTCGGAGACGTTGATCGCGTAGAAGACCTTGCGCAGGCTGTGGTCTTTGTCCTCCTCGTTGGGCGGCTGGGCGATCAGCGTCCGCAGCTGCATCGCGACGATCGCCGTCTGCGAAGCCTTGTGGCGGCGGATCTGCTCCCAGAAGCGGGAGGCGCTGAACTCCTCGATCACGATCGCGGTCCCGCCGACGGTCATCGCCGCCATGATCGTCATCCCCTGGCCGTTGACGTGGAAGAGTGGCAGCGCCGTGAGGCAGCGCTCGTTCTCGTCGAGCCAGAGGCAGTGGACGGTGTCGAGGCCCGCCCGCAGGCAGTTGGCGTGGGTGAGCATCACCGCCTTCGGCTTCGAGGTCGTGCCCGAGGTGAAGAGCAGCTCGGCGACGTCGTCGCCGCCGACGGCCGGCCGCGGCGGCGGTTCCTCGGAGAGGCCCGGCAGGTCGTCGAAGGCGAAGAACCCGGCGAGGCGGCCGCGGGCGACGACCGTCGTCGTGTCGGTCCCGGCGGCGTCGATCCCGCGCTGGACGACCTCGCAGAAGTCCGGCTCGGTGATCGCGAAGCCCGCCTCGGTGAAGCCGATCACGTGCTCCAGCTCACCGGCGGTGTTGGCGATGTTCGACGGCACCATCACCGCGCCGAGGCGGGTGATCGCGAACCACGAGATCAGGAACTCGGGGCTGTTGCGGAGGTGGACGACGACGCGGTCGCCGGCGGCGACGCCGAGGGCGTGGAGCCCGCGGGCGCAGTCCTCGACCCGGCCTTCGAACTCCGCGTAGGTCAGCTCGCTGACCTCGCCCGCGCGGCTCTCGAAGACGAGGAAGGTGCGCTCGGGGGCGATCGCCACCCGCTCCGCGAGCAGGTCGCCGATGCTGCGATTTCCCATTTCGCCGATGCTCATGCCATGTACATCCCGCCGTTGACGTCGAGCTCGACGCCGTGGACGAAGCTCGCCAGCCGCGACGCGAGGACGACCGCCATCGCCGCGCACTCGGGCGGGTCGGCGAGGCGGCGCAGCGGCGTCGCGGCGACCGCGTCGGCCTTCGCCTGGTCGGAGAGGATCGCGTTCATCGGCGTCTGGATGAAGCCCGGGTGGATGCAGTTGACGCGGATCCCGTTCGGGCCGCCCCACTGCGCGAGGTGCTTGGTCAGCCCGGCGACGCCGGCTTTCGAGGCGGCGTAGGGGGCGCTGGCGCGGAGGCCGCCGGTGCGGGCGGCGAAGGAGCCGAAGAGGACGATCGCGCCGCCGCCGTTCTCGATCATCCCCGGCGCGACGGCCTGGCTGATGTTGAAGGCGCCCTTGAGGTTGACGTCGAGGACGCGGTCCCAGGAGGCCTCGTCGACCTCGGGGAGCGGCGAGGTCGTGTAGATGCCGGCGCAGTGGATGACCGCGTCGACCGGGCCGGGGAGCGCGTCGACCGCCGCGGCGACCGCGGCGGTGTCGGAGAGGTCGACGGTGGAGCGCTCGACCGTGGCGGCGCCGTCGGTCGGGACCGCCTCGAGGCCGTCGGCGTCGACGTCCCAGAGCGCCAGCCGGGCGCCCTCGCCGGCGAGGATCTTCGCCGCCGCCAGGCCGATGCCGCTGGCGGCGCCGGTGACGAGGACGAGGCGGCCGCCGAGGCCCGAGTCCAACATCAGTAGCCCTTCCCCGCGGTCCAGCCGCCGTCGACGAAGAGCGTGACGCCGTTGACGAAGCTCGACTCCTCCGAGCAGAGGAAGAGGACCGGGCCGGAGATCTCGTGGACCTGTCCCCAGCGCCCCATCGGCGAGTTCTCGCGCAGGACCTTGACCATCGACTCGTCTTCGAAGTAGGGGGCGCTGAGCGGCGTCTCGATCACGCCCGGGGCGACCGCGTTGCAGTAGACGCCGGCGTCGCCGACTTCGACCGCGATCGACTTGGTGAGGCCGACGATCGCCGCCTTCGAGGTGTTGTAGGCGGCGCGTTCGCGCAGCGCCAGCTGTCCCGCCATCGAGGCGAGGTTGACGATGTGGCCGCCGCCCGCAACGACCATCGCCGGGATCACCGCTTTGCTGCAGATGAAGGTGCCGTTGACGTTGACGTCGATCGTCCGCCGCCAGGCGTCGACCGGCTCTTCGGCGATCGGCGACACGTGGCGGATCCCCGCGTTGTTGATCAGGAAGTCGATCTGCCCGTAGGCGCCGAGGACGGCCTCGACCGCGGTGCCGACGCCGGCCTCGTCGGTGACGTCGACGGTGTCGGCTATCGCTCCCGCGCCGACCTCGGTCGCCGCCGCGCGGGCCGCGTCGCCGTCGGTGTCCCAGATCGCGACGCGGGCTCCTGCCGCGGCGAAGGAAGCCGCCAGCTCACGCCCGATCCCTCGCGCGCCGCCGGTGACGATCCCCGATTTCCCAGACATCCGGTCGGTCATTCGGCGCCAGCATAGATCCGCATCGGCCGCCGCCCTACTAGCTTTCACGATAGGCGTTGGAGGGACGGTCCTGGAGTACTTTCGATCTGTGATCGAGGCCGACGCGCGTCCCTCCCTGCCCCTGACCGACTCCGACGAGACGCGGCTGCTCCGCGAGTCGGTGAGCAACCTGGCCGAAAGCTTCGGCCACAGGTACTTCACCGAGGTCGTCGCCAAGAACGAGCCGCCGACGGCGCTCTGGGAGGCGCTCGGCTCGCACGGCTTCATGGGCCCGTCGATCGCCGAGCGCTACGGCGGTGGCGGCGCCGGGCTGACCGAGCTGGCGATCGTCGAGGAAGAGGTGAGCGCCGCCGGGATGCCGCTGCTGAAGCTGCTGATCTCCCCCGCCGTCGCCGGGGCGATCGTCGAAGGGCATGGCTCAGAGGAGCAGAAGATGCGCTGGCTGCCGGGGATGGCGGCCGGGACCGACCGCTTCTCGCTCGCGGTGACCGAGCCCGACGCCGGCTCCAACACCCACAAGATCTCCACCCGCGCCCGCCGCGAGGGCGACACCTACGTCCTCACCGGCTCGAAGGTCTACTGCTCCGGGCTCGAGGACTCCGACTGGGTGCTGGTCCTCGCCAACACCGGCACCAGCGGCGACGGCCGCTCGCGGCTGTCCCTCTTCATGGTCGAGGTCGACCACCCGAAGATGCACCGGGACCGGATCCCGGTGGCGATGCGGGCCCCCGAGCACACCTTCGCGGTGTCCTTCGACGAGGTCGACATCCCTGCCGACCGGCTGATCGGCAGCGAAGGCGAGGCGATGAAGACGGTCTTCAGCGGCCTCAACGCGGAGCGGATCATGTCGGCGGCGATGTGCTGCGGGGTCGGGCGCTACGCGCTCGCCAAGGCGGCGCAGTATGGGCGCGAGCGCGAAGTCTGGGGGCAGCCGATCGGCGCCCACCAGGGCGTGTCGCACCCGCTCGCCGAATGCCACGCGAACCTCGAGGCGGCGCGCCTGATGATGATGAAGGCAGCGGCCCTGGCCGACGCCGGCGCGCCCGCGGGCGAGGCCGCGAACATCGCCAAGCTGCTCGCCGCCGACGCCGGCACCAAAGCCATCGACCAGGCGATCCAGGCCCACGGCGGCAACGGCCTCGCCGACGAGTACGGCATCGCCGACCTCTACTTCATCGTCCGACTGCAGCGGATCGCCCCGGTAAGCCGGGAGATGATCCTCAACTACATCGCCCAGCACTCGCTGGGCCTCCCCCGGTCCTATTAAAGGAGGCCCCGGATGTCGATCGACGTCACCAGCCTGACCAACCGCCGTGCCACCAACCGCTGGGACAGGGTCAGCGTCGGCGACTTCTGGGAGCGGATCACCTGGAGCTACCCGGACAAAGAGGCGATCGTCGGCCGGCCGGGCGCCTTCGCCTACCCGGAGAACGAGCGGCTCACCTACCGGCAGGCCGACGAGCTCGCCAACAAGGTCGCCAACGCGATGCTGGCCCGCGGCCTGGGGCGCGGCGACCGGGTCCTCTTCTTCTGCGACAACTCGACCGAGGCCTACGTGACCAAGATCGCCGTCGCCAAGGCGGGGCTGGTCTCGACCCCGATCAACCCGATGCTGGCGCCGGACGTGATCGCCGACCTGATCCAGCGCACCGACCCGAAGCTCTCCTTCGTCGACGACGAGCTCTGGCCGAAATGCGAGAAGGCGTTCGCCGAGACCGGCCTGACGCCGAGCGTGACGATCCCGGTCTGCGGCAAGGTGCTGGAGGGCTCGGTGTCGTTCGCCGACTTCGTCGAGGGCGCCTCGACCGCCGAGCCCGACGTCGAGATCCACGGCGACGACATCTGGGAGATCATCTTCACCTCGGGGACGACCGCCATGCCGAAGGGCGTGATGATCTCCCACAACTACTCCTACCTCGCCGGGTACTCCTTCGCGCTCAGCCTGACCCGCGGGCTGCGGTTCGACTGCGACCTGAAGATGGTCACCTTCCTGCCGCTGATCTTCCACATCGCGGACCAGATCTTCTCCTTCCCCGCCTTCCTCACCGGCGGCACGCTGGTGTTCGGGCGGCGCTACGACCCGGACGGGATCGCCCAGGCGATCAGCGACGAGGACATCACGATGTGGTGGGGCGGCTCGCCGGCGATGCTCGAGGAAGTGACCGACCGGTTCGAGAAATCGGGCGGCGCGCTCGACGCCTCCTCGGTCACCTCGATCGTCTTCGGCTGGACCGCGATCGACCCGAAGCTGGTCGACCGGATGCGCGCGCTGACGACGCCGGAGGTCAGCCTGCTCGAGATCCTCGGCCAGACCGAGGCGATCTCCTGCTTCCGCTTCTGGCCCGACAAATGGCCGGAGACCTTCGCCGCCAACGCGCCCGCGACCAACTACGTGGGCGTGCCCAACCCGCTGCTGGCCTCGAAGCTGGTCGACGAGGAGGGCAACTCGCTGGAAGGGACCGTGGGCGTGCCGGGCGAGGCGGTCTACCGCTCCCCGGTCGTCACCGCCGGCTATTACCAGGACGAGAAAGCGACCGAAGAGGCGTTCCGCGGCGGCTGGTTCCACTCCGGCGACGTCTGCGAGTACGACGCCGAGGGGCTGCGGATCATGGTCGACCGCTCCAAGGACATGATCAAGTCCGGCGGCGAGAACGTCTCTACGCTGCGGGTCGAGACGATCCTCCGCTCCCATCCGCAGATCCTCAAAGCGGCGGTCGTCGGTCTCCCCCATGAGCGCTGGGACGAGGCGGTCACCGCGATCGTCGTCCCCAGCGATGGCGAGACGCCCGACCCCGACGAGGTGAAGGCGTTCTGCCGCGAGCGGCTGGCCGGCTACGAGTCGCCGAAAGCCGTGATCGTGGTCGACTCGCTGCCGGAGACGGTCGGCGGCAAGGTCCTCAAGTACAAACTGCGCGTCGCCCACGCCGACTTCTACGTCGACGCCGAGTAGCCAGCGGCGCCGAGCCGCGCCGCGACCGCCCGCAGCACCTCGTCGGCTTCGCTGTCGAGCTGGCGGTCGGTGACACGTTCGAGCGTGATCCCGAGCATGCCGAGCACCCGCTGACGCTTGCGGTCCTCCTCGAAGGAGAGCCGCGAGCCGTGGGTGCCGTAGGTGTCGAGTTCGACCGCCAGTAGGTGCTCCGGCCAGTAGCAGTCGAGCTCGTAGCCGCCGACGACGAAGTTCATCGACGGCGCGGGCAGGCCGGAGCGCCGCAGGAGCGCCCGAAAGCGCCGCTCGAGCCCAGAGCGCGTGACGGTCGGGTCCGGCCGATAGAGGTCGACGGCCCGGGAGAGTGCCGCCCAGCCTTTGTGTCCCTTCGAGCGCGCGAGCAGCGCCTCGAACTCGCGCAGGTCGAGTCGGTGTTCCCCGTCCTCCAGGCGCTTGAGCCGAGCGGACGTCCCGCCCGCGTCGAGCGCCGCCAGATCGAGCGCCGTCCGCGCGACCGAGGTGACCGGAACTCCCTGCACCGAAGAGGTGTCCTGGTCGGCTAGCTCGGCGAAGTGGACGTGAAAGTCCCGTCTGCGATGCCGACGGGTGGTCGCGGTGACGTGGAACTTCCCGGACGGCCGAGAGCGCATCAGTCCCCAGAGCCAGGCGGCCGACCAGTGACTTGCGACGCAAGGCGCGTTCGCCGCGACCGCCGCCAGGCACCAACTCTCCCAGGTCAGTGCCTCATGCCCGACCGCGTAAACCCGCCGGTGCAGGCGCCGCAATCGTCCCAGCCGCAGCTCCGCGGTGATGACAGCGTCGGAGAATCCGAGTGCTTCCAGCTGCCGGGTCGAGACGACACCGTGCTGTCGAGTCGCCAATTCGCTCAGCTCGACGTCTGCCCTTCGCTGTTTCCCCCTCATTTAAGGGGTAAGGAGCGAAGGGCTGCTGCTTCACCCCCCTCGGCTAGGAGATTCCGAGCAAATCGCGGGCGATCATCCAGCGGTGGATCTCGGCGGTGCCGTGGCCGATGCGCCAGAGGCGGACCTGGCGGAAGTAGGACTGGATCGCGTTCTCTTTGAGGTAGCCGCGGCCGCCGAAGACCTGGAGGCAACGGTCGGTGACGCGCTGGGCCATCTCGGTGGCGTAGAGCTTCGACTTGAAGGCGTCGGTGCGGATGTCTTCGCCGCGGTCGGCGCGCCAGGCGGTCTTGTAGACGAGGAGGCGGGCGACGTCGAGCTCCACCGCGCAGTCGGCGAGCGGGAAGGAGAGGCCTTGGCGGGAGCCGATCGGCTCGCCCCAGGTGGTGCGCTCTTTGGCCCAGGCGACGGCGTCGTCGAGGCAGCGCTGGGCGATCCCGAGCTGGTAGCTGGCGATCTTCAGCCGACCGTGGACGAGCTGCTCGTCGGCGAGGGAGAACGCTTTGCCCTCTTCGCCGAGGCGCTGGGTGGCGGGCACGCGGCAGTTGTCGAATTCGAGTTCGGTCGGGATCCAGGCGTCGCCCATCGTCGGCAGCAGGCGGGCGATGTTGTAGCCGGGGGTGCCGGACTCGATCAGGAAGGCGGTGACGCCGCGCGAGCCCTTCGAGGGGTCGGTCGAGGCGAAGAGGATCAGGAACTCGACCCGCTCGGCGAGGCCGATGAACATCTTGCGGCCGTTGATCACGTAGTCGTCGCCGTCGCGGACCGCGACCGTCTCGACCGCGCCCAGGTCGGACCCGGTGCCCGGCTCGGTGAATGCGTAGGCGCTGCGGCGCTCACCGTCGATCACCGCGCGCACGTAGGGGTCCCACTGCTCGGGGCTGGCGTTGTAGAGGACGGGCTCGGGGGAGCCGCCGACCTCGAACATCATCGGGTGGCGGTTCAGCTCCTCGTGCACCGCGCAGACGGCGAGCTGGCCGAGGCCCATGCCGCCGTGCTCGGCGGGGACTTCGATCGCCCAGAGGCCACGCTCGCGCGCCTCCTCCTGCAGCTTCGGCCGCAGCGCCCATTCGACGTTGCCCTCGCGGAGGAACTCCTCCTCCAGCGGCGCCAGGCGCTCTTCGCGGAACTCGCGGGCGATCTTGACGAGGTTCTGGATTTCGCTCGGCAGCTCGAAGTCCATGTGTGTCAGGCCTCCAGGTTGATTTCGGCGAGGGGGGCGTCGTCGGGACGGGCGATGACGGCGACCAGGCGGACGGCGCAGCCGGGGCAGAATTCCTCGCGGGCGACGACCGCGTCGTCGACGTAGATCGAGGGGTCCTCGAAGAGGGTCGACATCTCGGGGATCGGGGACTCGCGGCGGACCAGGCGCGAGGTCGCGTGCTCGGCGATCGTCCCGGTCACCTCGCCGCAGCCGGCGCAGTGGTACTCGCCCGCCTCGCGGTCGAGCCACAGCTCCTCGCCGATCTTGGTGCCGCCGGCCGGGACCTCGTAGTCGCGGGCGCGGGGCTCGGTGGTCGACCCGGCGTTGCGCAGGCGCTCGGCGAGGCGGTCGGACCGCAGGGACGCGGTCGCATCGAGGTCGGCACCGTCGTCGCCCAGCACGACGCCGTACTCGGCGGTCGCCGCGCCGGCCGAGATGATCCCGGCGACGACGTCGGCGTGGACGGCGGCGGGCTCGCGGAAGAGCGGGTCGCCGTAGCCGCCGGAGCCGGTCCAGTTCCACTCGAGCACGTCGTCGGCCTCGACCATCACCGCGTCGCCCTTGCCGAACAGCTGCACCGACTCGCCGCCGAGCTCCTCGGCTGAGGTCGGCAGCTTCCCCGCGGCGAAGGCGTCGAGCGCGCCCGCCCCGCGCAGCAGCTTCGTCTGGCCGGCGTTCCCTGGCGTGCCGCCCATCACCCCGGCGGTCTTCGGGATCCCCTCGGCGGTGTAGACGCCGAGCCCCATTTCGCCGTTGTAGGGCATGTAGCCGATCCGCCCACCGGAGCCGCCGCGGTGGCGCCCGGGGCCGCCGGAGTCGAGGTCGCGGCGACGGTAGAGGTAGAGCATCGGCCAGTCGCGCTCGTAGCTCTCGACGTTCGGCGCCCGGCCCTCGGGCGCGTAGAAGGAGCCGGTCGCGAAGTCGCCGTCCTTATAAGGGGTGGCGCCGGTCATCCCCATCATCCCGTCGAGCATCGGCCCGACGTAATAGGTCCCGCGCTGGTTGGTGCCGGCGTGGATCTGGATCTGCCACTGGGCGTTCGGCGGGGTCAGCGCCTTCTGGCGCAAGAACTCGTCGTCGGAGCAGATCAGCATCTTGGCGATCACCGAGGCGACCATCGAGACCCCGAAGGTGGTCGCGTAGATCCCCGCCGGGCTGACCGCGGCGCCGTAGTCGGGGCAGGTGATCGTGCCCGGCTGGGGATCGAAGCGCAGCTGCCTCGCGGCGCCGCCGACCACCCCCATGTTCTCGGCGATCGCGACGACGTTGAGGACGTGCATGACGCCGCCGCGCCAGCCCGCGAACGGCAGGTTGATCGCGCCGACCTGCGGCGCGGTGCCCTCGTTGGAGAAGGTGAGGACGTCGCCCTGCTTGCGCATGTGGAGCTCGATCGGGTAGACCCCGCGGTCGCCGGTCACCGCGACCTCCTGGTACTGGCGGTCGCTCCATTCGCCGTCGGGGATCTTCGCCAGCAGGTCTTTGAACGAGTCCTGGGTCGAGTCGAGGAGGCCCTTCATCACGCCCTTGACGGTCGCGGCGCCGTACTTGTCGACCAGGCTCAGCATCCGCTCGCGGGCGGCGTGGTTGCCGGCGATCGTCGCCCGCAGGTCGAGCGCCAGGTTCACCGGGGTGCGGGACTGGCGGCGGTAGATGCCCTCCAGCTCGGCGTCGATCTCACCGTTCCGAACCATCCGGCACGGCGGGAAGCAGGGCGGGTCGAAGTAGACGTCCTGGGCGTTCGGGCAGAAGGAGCCGGGGACGGTGCCGCCGACGTCGTTCATGTGTGCGGCGTTGACAACCCAGCAGAACAGCTTGCCCTCGACGAAGACCGGGCAGAGCAGGTTGACGTCGGGCTGGTGGGCGGTCCCGATCCAGGGGTCGTTGCACATCCACATGTCGCCCTCGGCGATGTCTTCGCCGTGCTTTTCCATCACGTAGGCGATCACGTAATCCATCCAGCCGGCGAAGTACTGGACCCCGAGCCCGAAGAAGAGGAGCTCACCGTCCTCGGTGCAGATCGCCGTCTGGTAGTCGCGGCATTCGAGCATGATCGTCGAGACCGAGAGGTTCTCGATCGTCTTGAAGTGCTCCTGGTTCAGGTTCCAGAGGTTGTGTCGGATGACCTCGAAGGTGATCGGGTCGGTGACCACTTCGGCGTCGGTGTGGAGCTTCAGCCCCGGCGGGATCTTGCGCTCGGCGGGCGGGATGTAGGCGTGCTCGAGCCCGTCCCAGAATCCCTCCGGGCGGACGGCGGACGGGGCGACCGGTGCGTCGATGCTCATGTGCCCTCCTCGAAGGTAAGGATGAAATCGCCGGCGGGGCTGCGGGTGACCTTGGCGCCGGCCGGGACGACGATGCCGGTGGTCGGCAGGTCGATCACGGCGGGGCCGGGGACGACCTGGTCGGCGGCGAGGCCGTTGCCGTCGTAGACCCTGGTCGGGGACGGGTCGGCGCCGCGCTCGAAGGCGACCAGGCGGGTCGGCTTCTCGGCGCCGGCGGCGCCCTGGCCGGTCTGGCGGGCGGCCTTCGAGGCGCCGACCGGGATCAGCACCTCGGCCCGCAGCGAGGTGATCTCGAGGCGGGCGCCGGGCAGCAGCGCGGCCGAGCCGTAGCGTTCGCCGTAGGCGCTTTCGAAGTCCCCGGTGGCGGCGGTGAGGGCGGCCTCGTCGAGGTCGCCGAGCGGCAGTTCGACCTCGAGCTCGTTGCGCTGCCACTCGTAGCGCATGCGCGCGTGGCGGCGGATCTGGACGGCGCCCCCGGCCCGCTCGCGCTCGCCGGCCGAGTCCTCGAGCAGCTCCGCTTCGAGCTCCTCGTAGGCGACCTGCATCGTCGCCGGGTCGAAGGGCGAGAGCAGCGCGACGTCGCGCTCGGCGTGGTAGCGGACGTCGGAGAGGGCGATGCCGAAGGCGCTCCAGACCGAGGCGACCTCGCCGGGGATCGCGATCCGGTCGATGCCGAGGGCGCGCGCGTAGCCCGCCGCGTGCAGCGGGCCGGAGCCGCCGTAGGAGACGAGCAGGAAGTCGCGCGGGTCGAAGCCGCGGCCGATCACGACGTTCTCCAGCAGGTTCGCCATCTTCGTGTTGGCGATTTCGACGATCCCCAGCGCCGCGTCGACGACGCTCAGCCCGAGCGGATCGGCGACCCGGGCGATCGCCGCTTCGGCGAGGTCGCGGTCGGGGTGGATCGAGCGGCCGTCGGCGGCGGTGCCGAAGACGACCTCGGGGTCGACGTAGCCGAGCACCAGGTTGGCGTCGGTGACCGTCGGCTCCTCTCCCCCGCGCCCGTAACAGGCGGGGCCGGGGTTGGAGCTGGCGCTGTGCGGGCCGACGCGGAGGCTCGTGCCCTGCGGGTCGACCCAGGCGATCGAGCCGCCACCGGCGCCGATCGAGAGCACCTCGACCGCGGGCACCCGGTAGTTCCACTTGCCGAGCGTGGTGTCGAGGGCGACCAGCGGCTCGCCGTCCTTCAGCAGGCCGACGTCGAAGCTGGTGCCGCCCATGTCGGTGGCGATCACGTCGGGGACGCCGAGGTCGGCGGCGAGGCGCTGCGTCCCGACCAGGCCGCCGACCGGGCCCGAGCCGATCGTCAGCACCGGCAGCCTGCGGCCGTGCTGCAAGGGCACCATGCCGCCGTGGGACTGCATCAGCATCAGCCCGTCCTCGAAGCCGAGCTCCTCGAGCCGGTCGTCGAGCGTGTTGAGGTACTGCGAGGTGCGGGGACCGACGAGGGCGTTGATCACGGTGGCGACCGTGCGCTCGTACTCGCCGACCGACTTCGAGATCTCGTGCGAGACCGAGACGAAGGCGTCGGGCGCGATCTCGTTGATGATCTCGCGGGCGCGCAGCTCGTGGGCGGGGTTCTGGATCGACCACAGCAGGGCGACGGCGAAGGCGTCGCAGCCATCGGCGGCGAGCGCGCTGACCGCCTCGCGCAGGCCCGCCTCGTCGAGCTCGACCAGCACCTTGCCGGTCGAGTCGACCCGCTCGACCAGCCCGGCGACGTGGCGGCGCGGGACCAGCGGCGTCGGCTTGAAGGTTTCGGTGATCTTGAGGATGTTCTCCGGCGGCTCGCCGGTGATCCGGCCGACTCCGCGCATCATCTGCAGCGTGTCCTCGTGGCCGAGCGTGGTCAGCAGGCCGACGTTGGCGCCGCGCTCCTCGACGACGATGTTCGTCGCCACGGTGGAGCCGTGGGAGATCAGCTTGAGCAGCGAGTCGAAGAGGTCCTCGCCCGTGTGGCCGAGCTGCCCGGCGGCGGCCTCGAGGCTGCCGAAGAAGCCCGACTGGAAGTCGTCGGCGGGCGAGGAGAGCGCCTTGCCGTAGGCGACCCGGCCGTCGTCGGCGACGATGATGCAGTCGGTGAAGGTGCCGCCGATGTCGACGGCGGCGGTCAGCGTCCCGGCGGCCTCGCTCACTTGGACGCGACCTCGAGGTCGGGCTGGAAGATCGTGCGGACGCCGTCGAAGGAGCCGCTCGCGTAGGCGTCGAAGGCGTCGATGATGCCGTCGAAGCCGACCCGCAGCTCGATCAGCCGGTCGAGGTCGAGGTCGGTCTCGGCGAGCCAGGCGGCGACGTTGTCGAAGTCCTCGTGGACGTAGGCGAAGGAGCCGAGGATGCGGGTCTCGTTCTCGACCACGCGGGAGACCGGCAGCGGCACCTCGTCGCTGAAGATGCCGACGAGGACGACGGTGCCGGAGCGGCCGACGGCTCGGATCGCGGCGGCGAGCGTCTCCGGGCGGGCGACACAATCGAGGGCGAGGGCGAAGTGCGGCGGCAGGGCGTCGAGCTCGGCGGGCTCGACCGCGGTGAGGCCGAGGCCGGCGATCAGCTCGCGGCGGGCGGCCTGCGGCTCGGAGATCGTCACCTCGGCGCCGCGGCGGGCGGCGGCGAAGGCGGCGCCGAGGCCGATCACGCCGCCGCCGACGACGAGGACGCGCTCACCCGGCTCGACCCCGGCGAGCTGGACGCCGTGCTCGCCGACGGTGAGCGGCTCGATCAGCGCGCCCCACTCGAGCGAGAGGCCGGCGGCGAGCGGCGTCGCGTTGGCGGCCGGGGCGACCATCGCCTCGGCGAAGCCGCCGGGGGCGGCGGGGATGCAGCCGTAGACGCGGCGGTCGGGGCAGAGGTTGGTTTCGCCGGCGGCGCAGCGCTCGCAGTCGCCGCAGCCCTCGATCGGGTCGATCGCGATCGCCTGGCCGATCTCCAGGCCGCCGACCCCCTCGCCGAGCTCGTCGATGACGCCGACCGCCTCGTGGCCCATGACCAGCGTCTCGCCCGCGCCGAGCACCTCGTCGCGGCGGTTGTTGCGGCCGCTGTAGCCGTAGAGGTCGGAGCGGCAGAGGCCGACCGAGTCGACCCGCACGCGGATCTCGCCGGGACCGGCGTGCGGCGTCGGCGACTCGCCGACCGAGAGACGGCTTTCGCCGTGGTAAAGGAGGGAGCGCACGATCCCGATCTTCGACCCGGCCGTCGGGGCGGGGAACTGGCGTATGCGCCAATCCGCCGTTCGAGCCGCGTCCCTAGAGTCCGGCGGCGTGAACTACCCGCACGCCGCCCAGCAACGCTACGAGCTGCCGTCGAAGGCGACCCGACTGCTGCTGGTGCGCCACGGCGCCGCCGCGGTCGCGCCGCTCGGCGGTGAGCCGCTCGGGGTCCTCGACGGCTTCAACGACCCGCCCCTCGCCGAGGTCGGGCGCGAGCAGGCGGCGGCGGTCGCGGCGCGGCTGGCCCTCGACCCGCCCGACCGGATCTTCGTCAGCGGCCTCGCCCGCACGGTCGAAACCGCGGCGCCCCTCGTCGAGGCGACCGGCATCGCACCGGTCGAGGTCCCCGAGCTGCGCGAGGTCCAGCTCGGCGAGTGGGACCACCAGTACCCGCACAAGATGGCGAGCCGCGACCCCTTGGTCGAGCGGATCGAGGCCGAGCAGCGCTGGGACGTGATCCCCGGCGCCGAGCCCGCCGCCGACTTCAGCGCCCGCGTCCGCGCCGGCATCGACCGCGTCATCGAGCAGACGGGCCCCGGCGCCACCGCCGCGGTCTTCGTCCACGGCGGCGTGATCAGCGAGCTGATCAGCATCGCCACCGGCTCCCGCCCCCTCGCCTTCCTCTTCTCCGACAACACCTCGGTCAACGACCTCGTAAAGCTCCGCGGCGAACGCTGGATGCTTCGCTCCTTCAACGACACGAAGCATTTGGACTAGGGGGTTGCGGGGCGCCCCTTTGGCGACCCCTTCCCTCACGAACTGCGGGAGGTTCGTCCAGGGGTCGCCAAAGGGGCGCTCTCGGGCCGGCCGGGAGCTTCGGCTGGGGCCTCAGTCGGTGGCGAGGCGGACGTCCCAGTGAGGGGGGTCGTCCGGTTTGCAGACCTCGCCGTCTAGGGCGGTGCTGCAACTCGGGCAGAGGTATGAGCGGAAGATCAGGGTGTGGCCTACCTGCTGGTGGGGGTCGAGGAAGTTGGCTCCTAGCTCGGTCATCGGGAGCTCGAGGCGGCTCGCGCCTAGGCGGTAGTTGCCGGCTCGCGGCGCCAAGACTTGGCTGCAGTGGGCGCAGGCCAGGGCGCCGGCGCCTGACGCGTCCTTGCCGAAGGCGACCGTCGCCAGGGCCAGGCCCTCGCGGTCGGCCAAGGTTCCGTCGGCGGCCTCTAGGGGCGGCTTTGCCTCTGCCAGCCGGGAGCGCATTCGTTCGGCGCGGAACTCCTCGTGGCCCGTTGCCAGGTTGCCGTCGGAGTCGAGGTCGACGCCGTAGATCGCTCGCGCTTCCTCGTGCGTCAGCCGGCCTTCGCGGGCTTCGGTCTCCACCGTCTCGGGCTCCCGCAGCATCGGGTCGCCGTAGCCGGCGCCCGGGTTCGGGATCACCTCGAAGACGTCGCTTTCGAGCAGGCGGTTGTTGAACACCTTGGGTGGGGCGAGGTCACCGTCGGGCGCCATCTCGCGGAGCTCGTCGGGGGTGCCGGGGACGCGGCCGCCGTCGAGCCAGCCGCGGATGTCGCAGTCTTCGGCCCGCCACATCGCGCCGCCGGTGCCCGGCCAGCCGCCGAGGAGGCCGACCCCTTGGGTGACGCTCTGGGCGAGGCCGCCGGAGGAGATGAAGTGTTCGGGCGAGCGGTGGCCGACCATCGCCGAGACGATGCAGGCGCCGCCGCGCCAGCGGCCATGGCCGCCCGAATCGGAGGCCTCGCGGCGGTAGAGGTAGAGCATCGGCACCTCGCGCTCCATCGACTCGACGCTGCCGACCGGGTTCATCGTCGAGCTCATCGTGCCGCCGTGGTCGAGCCCGTCGCGCCAGGGGAAGGCGCCGAGGCCGCCGACGATCCCGTCGAGCGGGAAGTTCGCGGTCGGCGTCCCGTACTGGTCGATGCCGAAGGTGTGGTTGTAGATCAGGGTCGAGCAGCCGGAGACGCCGAAGGTGTGGCGGGCGGTCTCGGCGTCAGTGGAGAGCATCTTCGCGTTCAGGTACTGGGCCTGGACCAGCGCCACCACCAGCCCCAGCGAGGTCGAGACCGCGGCCGGGTGGTGCGCCGCCGTGATCGTCCCCCGCTCGAATTCGAAGTCGACCTGCTCGAGCAGCCCCGCCGCGCAGAGGTACTGGTCGTAACAGAGGAAGGTGAGCAGCGAGTTGGTGATGCAGGCGCGCAGCACGCCGGCGGTGATGTTGAAGGAGCCGACGCTGGGGTCGGTGCCGGCGTTCGAGTAGGTGAGCCGGCCGCCCTCCTTCTTCACGGTGAGCGCGTACTTGTACGGGGTGAGGTCACCGACGACGGCGCCGGAGACGTAGCGGGTGTCGGACCATTCGCCGTCGGGAAGGCGCTCGAGCCGTTCGCCGACGACCCCCGCGGTCGTGTCGATCATCTTCCGCATCGTTCCCTTGACCCGCGCCGCGCCGTAGCGCTCGACCAGGTCGAGGAGGCGCGCCCGGGCGAGCTCCACCCCGGCGATCTGCGAGCGCAGCTCGAGCGTCATCAGCCCAGCGAGGCGGGAGCGCCGCACCCAGGCGTCGACGACGTCCTCGCGCACCACCCCCGCGTCGACCAGCTTCATCGGCGGGAAGAAGGTCGGCTCGGCGTAGACGTCGTGTGCCTGCTGGGTGAAGCCACCGGGCTCGACCCCGCCGAGCTCGCGCTGGTGGATCACGTTGTAGACCCAGGCGAACAGCTTGCCCTCCCAGAAGACCGGCGCGTAGACGGCGGCGTCCATCTGGTGATTCGTGCCGATCCACGGGTCGTCCTGGAGGAAGATGTCGCCCTCGTTGATACCGACGTTCATCGAGCGGTGCTCGAGCGTCCATTTGACGACGAGGTCGGCGCAGCCGCCGAAGAAGAGATTGCCGGGACCGAAGCAGACCCCCGCCCCGTCCTCGGTCTGGATCGTCGTGTTGAAGTCGTAGCCGTAGACGACGACCTGGCTGCCGGAGACGCGGCGGATCGTTTCCTGGTGGTCCCAGTTGACGTTCCAGAGCTTCGAGCGCAGGACCTCGTAGGAGACCGGGTCGAGGTCGGTGTCGGCCTCGGCGTGGAACTGGAGCGAGGGGTCGACGACCAGCTTCTCGGGCGGCATGTAGCCGTCGGCGAAGCTTTCGGCGCGGCGGGTCCGCTCGTTGGCCAGGGACGCCGCGATCGCGGAGTCGATCGAAGTCGCCATGTCAGTCCTCCATCTCGATCGTCAGGTTGCCGCCGGGCTCGACGACCAGGCCGAGGCCCGGTCGCAGGACGACGGTGGTGTCGGGGAAGTCGAGCAGCGCCGGGCCGGTCAGCCGTTCGCCCTCGGGCAGCTCGGGGCCGGCGAAGACCGGCGTCGCCGAGACCTCGCGGTGCTCGGGCCAGTAGACGTCGCGGCTGCCCGACGGCTCGGCGGTGCCGGCCGCGCCGGGCTTCGAGGCGGCGCCCGCCCGCAGCGAGTCGGCCGGGTCGACGTGGAGCCGCAGCGCGGTCATGTCGATGCCGCCCTCCGGGTATCCCACCCCCTCGCCGAAGCGCTGGGCGTAGTTGCGTTCGAAGTTGTCGGCGATCCGCTGCGGCGAGGAGTCGTCGAGCGCCCCCTCGGGCACCTCGGCCTCGACGTCATAGACCTGCAGCGCGTACTTGAGGTCGGCGGAGCGGGCGCTGACCAGGGACGACCACTCGATCCCGGAGCGGGCGGCGTCCTCGCGGGCGAGCTCATCGAGGCGGGCGAAGCCGTCGGCGATCGTCGCCGGGTCGAACGGGGCGCGCATGTAGACCGGGAACTCGTAGGTGCGGCCGTAGCCCTCGAGGCCGATCCCGTATGCCGACCAGACCGAGGCGAGGTCGCCGACCGGGACGACGACCCGGCTGATCCCGAGGCCGCGGGCGAAGAGCCCGGCGTGGACGGCGCCGCCGCCGCCGAAGGCGTAGAGGACGAAGTCCCGCGGGTCGTGGCCGCGGGCCACGGTCATGCTGCGGATCTTGTCCTCCATCAGGCTGTCGGCGACCTCCTGGACGCCCGCCGCGCACTCGAGCATCCCGAGGCCGAGCCTGTCCCCCAGCTCGGTGATCGCGGCGCGCGCCGCCTCGACGTCGAGCGTCATCCGCCCGCCGAGGAAGTTGTCCGGGTTCAGGAGGCCGAGCACGAGGTCGGCGTCGGTGACCGTCGGGACGGTGCCGCCGCGGCCGTAACAGACCGGTCCGGGGAGGGCGCCGGCGCTCTGCGGGCCGACGCGCAACGCGCCCGACTGCGGGTCGACCCAGGCGAGGCTGCCGCCGCCGGCGCCGACCGACTCGACGTCGACCATGCGCAGGAAGAGGTCGTGCTGCTCGACCACGACGCTGTCGCGGATCGGCAGCTGCGAGCCGGAGATGACGCTGACGTCGAAGGTCGTCCCGCCCATGTCGGCGGCGATGATGTTCGGCTGGTCGCGCTCTTCGCCCGCTTTGACCGAGGCGACGACGCCGCCGACCGGGCCCGACTCGAGCGTCATCACCGGGCGCGCGATCACGTCCTCGGCGTCGATCAGGCCGCCGTCGCACTGGGCGAAGAGCAGTCGGTCGTTGTAGCCGTTCGCGCCAAGCTCGCGCAGGAGCATCGTCACGTAGTCCCGCATCAGCGGGCCGATGTAGGAGTTGAGGACGGCGGTCGCGGCGCGCGGGTACTCACCGATCCGCTGCGCGAGCAGCGAGCCGTAGCTGACGTAGAGGTCCGGGTAGCGCTCGTCGAGCAGCTCCCGCGCGGCGTCCTCGTGGACCGCGTTGAGGTGGCTCCAGAGGAAGGAGACGGCGAGCGTCTCGACCCCCTGGGCGAGCAGGCCCTCGGCGGCGCGCAGCACCCCGTCGCGGTCGAGCGGCACGACGACCTCGCCGAAGGCGTCGATCCGCTCGGTCACCTCGATCACGTCCTCGCGGCGGACGAAGCGCTCGGGCAGCGAGCTGGCGGCGTAGTCGAGGATCCGCTCGACCGGCTGGCCGTTGGTGCGCCCGGTGTTGTTGAGGATCCGCAGGCTGTCGCCGTGGCCGACGGTGGAGATCAGCCCGACCCGGGCGCCGGTGCGTGACACGACCGCGTTGATGCCGACCGTGGTCCCGTGCGAGAGGCGGTTGGTCTGCGAGAGCAGGTCGGTCAGCGAGATCCCCATGTGGTCGGCGGCGGCGGCCACCGAGTTGACGAAGCCGGTCGCGAACTCGGGCGGCGTCGAGGGCGACTTGCCGATCGTCACCGCCCCGTCCGGCGCCACCACGGTGCAGTCGGTGAAGGTCCCACCGATGTCGACACTGATCCGATACCCGTCGCTCATGATCCCGTCCTTGATCCGCCGTTGACAGAGAGAAACTCGCCGGTGATGTAGTCCGACTCGGCCGAGAGCAGGAACAGCGCCGCGTTGGCGATGTCGATCGGCAGGCCGCCGCCCTTGATGCCATCGCGGTGCAGCGGCACGTCGGCGGCGAGGGTCGCCAGCTGCTCCTCGGAGAAGGCGTCGTGGATCTCGGTCCGGATGTAGCCGGGGTTGATCGCGTTGACGCAGATCCCGTCGGCGCCGAGGTTGTGGGCGAGCGAGACGGTGAGGCCGAGGACGGCGCCCTTCGAGGCCGGGTAGGCGGGGTCGGTCGCCGGGCGCCCCTGCTGGGCCGAGAGCGAGCCGATGTTGACGATCTTGCCGTAGCCGCGCTCCCGCATGTCCGGGAGACAGGCCTGGATGCACCACCAGGTGCCGTCGGCGTTGATCCGGAAGTGGCGGCGCCAGCTCTCCTCCTCGGCCTCCCAGGGCAGCGCCGAGCTGGCGACGCCGGCGTTGTTGACGAGCGCGTCGACCGGGCCGAGCTCGGCGCGGGTGAGGGCGGCGGCGGCCTGGACCTGATCGCGGTCGCCGACGTCGACGCCGAGCCCGAGGGTCGGGCCGATCTCGGCGAGCTCCATCGCCGCCGCTTCGACCGCCGCCTCCTCGAGGTCCCAGAGCGCGACCGCCGCGCCCTCCTCGAGCAGCCGTTTCGCGGTGGCGCGGCCGAAGCCGCGGCGGGCGCCGGTGACGATCGCGACGCGGCCGGCCATCCGTCCCTCAGCGGGCATCGCCGACCTCCTCCACGGGGCGCGCTTCGAGCGCCGCCTTGATCTCGCCCTTGTTGATCTTCCCGATCGAGGTCTTCGGCAGCTCGTCGACCCAGACGTACTCGGAGGGCACCTTGAACGGGGCGAGCAGCTCGCCGCAGTGGGTGCCGAGCTCCTCGTCGGCGCAGGGCTCCCCGGCGAGGACGGCGACGACGCGTTCCTCGTGGTGGGGGTCGAAGAGGCCGACCACCGCCGCCTCGGCGACCGCCGGGTGGGCCTCCAACGCCAGCTCGATCTCGCTCGCGGCGACGTTCTCGCCCTTCGGCTTCAGCATGTCCTTCTCGCGGCTGTGGAAGTGGGCGAAGCCCGCGTCGTCGATCGTGCCGAGGTCACCGGTCCGCAGCCAGCCGTCGCGGAGCGTCTCGGCGGTCAGCTCGGGACGACCCCAGTAGCGGCTCATCAGGCCGGGGCCGCGGAAGAGGATCTCGCCGACCTCGCCGGGCGGCAGGTGGTTCCCGTCGGGGTCGCCGATCGCCACCTCCCAGCCCGACTGCGCCGGCCCGAGCGACTGCCAGCCCGAGCGCGGGTCGATGTGGAGCGGGCCGCGGGTGCCGCCCGCCGCCGACTCGGTCAGGCCGTAACACATGCGGACGGGGAAGCCGTAGCGCGCCTCGGCCGCCTCGATCTCCTCGCCGTGCAGCGGCAGGCCGAAGGTGAGCAGGCGGATCTCGTGGTCGAGGTCGCCGGGCCCGGCGGGCTGGGCGAGCAGGCTACGGATCGCCCCGGCGGTGATGTTGGCGAGGGTGATCCGGTGCTCGCGGCACTCGTCGAGGTAGCGGCTGGCGCTGTAGCGGTCGCCGAGGATCGCGGTCGCGCCGGAGAGCAGCGCCGGGATCGTCTGCATGAAGAGCGCGTTGCAGTGGAAGAGCGGCAGGACGACGTAGGAGCGGTCGCTCGCCCGCATCCGCCAGGCCTCGGCGTTCAGCAGGCAGGAGTCGAGGATCGCACCGTGGGAGAGGACGACGCCCTTCGGCTTCGAGGTCGTGCCCGAGGTGTAGAAGATCAAGGCGTCGTCTGAGGCGTCGATCTGCTGATGCGGGGCGCCGATACCGAGCTCCTCGCCGGGCGCGTCTTGGCCGCGCAGCTCGGCGAGCGCGTCGGCCGCGTCCGCCGGCGCGCCGGCGTGGAAGACGCGGACGCCGGCCGGGACGACCGCCTCGATCGGGGCGCGGTCCTCGTCGTCGAAGATCAGGCAGGCGGCTTCGCAGTCGCCGATCGCGAAGGCGAGCTCGTCGGCCGAGTACTGGCGGATCGTCGGCACCGCGATCGCCCCGGCGCGCAGCGTGCCGAGCAGCGCGAGGAGGAACTCGCCGGTGTTGCGGAGGCGGAGCACGACGCGGTCGCCGCTCCCGACCCCGACCGCCGCCAGCCCCGCCGCGACCTCGTCGGCGGCGCGGTCGAGCTCGCCGTAGCTCCAGCGCCGCGTCGGCGCCCCGGCGTTGACGTCGACCAGGCACTCCTGGGACGGGTCGAGGGACGCCCGGTACGCGAACGCCGCCGGGAAATTCACACCGATCCGACTCACCGCACCACCTCCGTCACATTTCCGCCCGTCACCGTCTGCGTTTGACCGTCCCCTGCAAGGTCAACTGCGGACGCTCCCCGCGCAACAGGCCTTTCCGCCGGCTTTCGGGCCGCTCGCCCGCGCCTAGGCTGGATCCCGGATCGGGATCACCAACGGGACGGAGGGTCAGATGGAGGGAAGTCCGCTGAGATTCGACGGGCGGGTGGCGATCGTCACCGGCGCCGGACGCGGCCTCGGCCGCGCCTACGCACTGGCGCTGGCCGAGCGCGGCGCGAAGCTGGTCGTCAACGACAACGGCGGCGCGCTGAGCGGGGTCGGCTCCGACCCGGGCCCGGCCGCGGAGGTCGTGGCGGAGATCGTCGCCGCGGGCGGCGAGGCGGTCGCCGACACTGGCGACGTCACCGACCCGGCGGCGGGCGAGGAGATGACGCGGACGGCGCTCGACTCCTTCGGCGCGGTCGACATCGTCGTCAACAACGCGGGCAACATGGACCCGCGGCCGCTCGAGGATCTGACCCTCGCCGACCTCGAGCGCCACGTCGGCATCCACGCCTTCGGCGCCCACAACGTCACCCACGCCGCCTGGCCGCACCTCGCCGCGAGCGGCTCCGGGCGGGTCGTCGTGACGACCTCGATCGGCCTCTTCGGCGGTCCCTTCATCGCCGCCTACTCGACCGCCAAGGCTGCCGCCTGGGCATACGGGCGCTCGCTCGCGCCGGCCGCGGTCGAGCACGGCATCAAGGTCAACCTGCTCGCCCCGGCGGCGGAGACGCGGATGGTCACCGACCCCGAGCTGCGGGCGAAGGTCGGCCTGCCGCCGCTGCCCGAGGGCCACACGCCCGACCCCGGCCGCGGCCCGCAGACGGTGGTGCCGATGCTGCTGGCGCTCGCCCACGAGTCGTGCCCGGTGAACGGCGAGACGCTCGGCGCCGGCCTCGGCCGCTTCGCCCGCATCTTCGCCGCCGAGACCCCCGGCCTCTACGCCCCCGGCATCGGCCCCGAGGAGCTGCTGGCCCGCTGGGACGAGGTCGTCGACGAGACCGATTACCAAGTCGAGCGAAGCACCGCCGACTCGGTCGCCTTCCGCGAGGCGCTGCTCACCGCTCAAGCCGAACGCTCCGAGCCCGGCATCAGCTCGTAGAAGTCGACGCTGAAGGCGCCGAGGTCGAAGGTGTCGGAGATCGGGATCGCGCCGCTGTCGAGCGCCGCCTGCAGGTCGCGGCCGGCCACCGCGAGGTCGTCGGCCTCGACCTCGTAGACGGCGAGGTAGCCGAACGGCGAGGGCTCGGTGTCGGCCATCGGCCGCACCGGGCTCAGCGTGTAGCGGCGGGCCGAGTTGAAGCCCGCCACCGCGAGCACGTCGTCGAGGTGGTCCTCGAGGTACCAGCGGTTGTACTCGGCCTCGTGCTCGGCGCCGACCGGGTTGCTGCCGACGACCATCAGCGCGCTAGGCATGGGCGACCTCGGCGTTGGCGCGGACGAAGGAGTCGACCAGCTCGGCGAGGCCCTCGGGGTCCTCGAACATCGGGTAGTGGCCGATGTCTGGCAGGACCGCGACCTCGGCGCGGTCGCCGATCAGCTCGGCGGCGTAGCGGATCAGGCTCTCCGGGACCCAGAAGTCGTCGGCGCCTTTGATGATCAGGACCGGGCAGCGGACGTCGCCGAGCTTCGCGGTCACGTCGTGGGTCGCCCATCCCTGGATGTCGCCGTTGCCGGCCTGCTGGCAGTTCTGGTGCTGCCACCAGAGCTCCTTCACCTTGGCGTCGTCGGCGAGGGTCGGCTTGCCGAGCGACTCGACCGCGGCGAACTCGAGGAACGGCTTCCAGGCCGTCGACCAAGCCGGCCGCTCGAGCTCACCGGGGAACGGCAGGATCGGCGTGCCCGCCGCGAGCCCCTCCATCGGCACGATCGCGAGGAAGTCCTCGCTGTGGTTGGCGATCAGGTCGAAGGCCGTGCAGCCCCCGATCGAGCAGCCGATCATCACCGGCTTCTCGTCGCCGCAGACGGTCTGGGCGAAGCGGTGGACGTACTCGGCGTGCTGGTTGATCGTCCGGTGCGGTTCCCAGTCGACCGGATAGCTGCGCGAGTGGCCGGGGAGGTCGAGCGCCAGGCCGCGGTAGCCGCGCTCGGCGAGCAGCGGCAGCAGGTACTGGTACTCGCGAGAGTCGGCGCCCGCGGT
>DAIQOT010000246.1:0-5629 GCA_036787695.1 Solirubrobacterales bacterium
TCGGTCGGCCCGCCGCTCAGAGCTCGCGCAGCGCCGGAAGCAGCTCGCTCTCGGCCCAGGCGATGAACTTCTCCTGGTGGGCGCCGCCGATCTGGACGAGGCCGACCTCGGTGAAGCCGGCGTCGACGAAGGGCTTGATCTTGTCGACGAACTCCTCGACATCAGACCCGCAGGGGATCGACTCGGCGACGTCGGATTCGGTGACGAACTGCGAGGCGCCGTCGAAGGAATCGGGGTTCGGCAGGTCGGCATTGACCTTCCAGCCGAGGCCGAACCAGCGGAACTGTTCGTGGGCGCGCTTGAGGGCGACGTCGCGGTCTTCGTCATAGGAGACAGCGATCTGCCCGACCCGCCCCTTGCCGCTGCCGCCCGCGGCGTCGAACATCTCGCCCAGCTCGGCCTCGGGCTGGACCGCGACCATGAAGTCGGCCTTGCGTCCGGCGAGCGTGCAGGAGTCCGCCCCGGAGACGGCGATGCCGATCGGCACGCGCTGGTCGGGGCGGTCCCACAGGCGCGCGGTCTCGACGTCGAAGTAGTCGCCGCGATAGTTGACGGTCGCGCCCTCGTCAGCATCGAAAAGGGCGCCGATGATGTCGACCGCCTCGGCGAGCATCGCGTGACGGGTGCCGACGGCCGGCCAGCCCTCGCCGACCACGTGCTCGTTGAGGCTCTCCCCCGCGCCGAGCCCGAGCCGGAAGCGGCCGCCGCTGAGGATCCCCACCGTCGCCGCCTTCTGCGCGACGATCGCCGGGTGGTACCGGATCGTCGGGCAGGTGACGTAGGTCATCAGGCCGATCCGCTCGGTCACCGCGGCCGCCGCGCCGAGCACCGACCAGGCGTAGGGCGAGTGGCCCTGCTCGACCAGCCAGGGCTGGAAGTGATCGCTGATCTGGGAGAAGTCGAACCCGGCGGCCTCGGCGCGCTGGATATCGGAGACGAGCGCGTCGGGCGGGGACTGCTCGCACATCATCGTGTAGCCAAATTCAGTCATGCCCTACCGGTACCCAACGCGTTCGCGGTTACCCGCGGATAGCGCGGGAAAGTGCGAACTCACCCGCCGGGGGTGCGGGCGAGGCCGAGGATCCAGTCGATGCCGTGCTCGCGGATCGTCGCCAGCGAGCGCTCGACCTCGGCCGCGTCGGCCTCGCTCAGCTCTTCCTCGCTGAAGCCGCCGGTGAGCAGCGCCAAGGTCGGGACCTCGACCGCCGCGGCCGCCTTCACGTCCCAGGTCGAATCACCGATCATCAGCACCGGGCCGCCCGATCCGTATTTCTCGAGCGCCACCCGCACCAATTCGGGATCGGGCTTGCTGCGCTCCGCGTCGGCCGACGTCGTCGCCCCGGCGATCTTCTCGCCGACCCCGAGCAGCTCGACGTAGTGGTCGATCTCGTCCTGCTCTCCCGAGGAGGAGATGACGACGGTCGCCCCCGCCGCGGTCAGCTCGCCGATCAGCTCGCTCGCGCCCTCGATCGCCTCGACTTCGCCGATCAACTTCGAGTAGGCCTCGGAGTGCGCGTCGCGGAGCTCGTCGCCGTCGGCGTTCTCGGCCTCCTCACCGAGCAGCGCGCCGACGAACTGGTCGCCGCCCATCCCGACGTGTCGGTGGATCTCCCAGATCGCCGCCCGGTAGCCGTGCTCCTTGAAAGCGCGGTGCCAGGCGATCGCGTGCTGGTAGTTGCTGTCGACGAGGGTGCCGTCGACGTCGAGAAGGATCGTCGGTGGAGCGTCAGATGCCATTCGGTAGGGGTACCCGGCCGCGGGCCGCAGGTCCGATCCGCGGTCGCCGGCCCCCTACAGGCGCGCCGCGGCGAGGCTGTGCAGGCCCTCGACCGTCGCCCGCTGCTCCTCGGCGCGGATCGCCAGCTGCTCGAAATCGACCCCGGGCGCCGCCTCGACCTGACGGTCACGCAGCCCTTCCCAGAGTCCCTTCTTGCCGGTGATCCCCATCGCGAGGCCCTCGAGCTCGAGCACCCGGCTCAGCGGCGAGTAGCCGCGCAGCTGGCCGTTCGGCTTCAGGCGGGCGACCTTCTCCCCGACCCAGGCGCCGATCGGCTTGAACCGATCGCGCGAGACCCCGAGGCCGTCGATCAGGCCTTCGAGGGTCGTCCGGTCGGCTTCGATTTCCTCGCAGAGCCTGCCCAGAGCGGGAGCGAACTCCCGCTCCCCGGCGTTGCTCTTGCGGATCCGCCGAGCCAGCTCGACGCCGCCGGTCGCCCCCGCGAGGTGGTCGTTGAGGTAGATCTCGATGTAGTCGGTGCTGATCAGCATGGCCCCTAGGTACCCGCCGTCCACGCGTTCGCACCCCCTACCCGGGTAGCGTCGTCGCGGCGGACAGGGAAACGTGAGGTTCTTAGTCGAAGACGCTCTCGTCGAGCCCCGACTGACGAAGAATCGATCGGAAGGTCCCTCGCGGGATCTGTTTCCGGCCGGCCGGGACGATGACCGTCCTCGTCGGTGATTCAGCCGTGCGGTACTTGACGTGGCTGCCTCTCTGGGAGACAAAGTCGAACCCGTTGCGCTCGAGGGCCGCGATCACCTGTCGCGAGGAGTAGAGCTTAGGCACGCTGGAGGGTCAGCCGGCGGACCTCGGGTCCTTCGACCTTGGCGACCGCATCCGCGGGGGCGTCCTCGAAATAGAGCTCGAGCGCCTCGCGCAGGTTCGCGAGGGCGTCATCCTCGCTGTCGCCGAAGCTCGACACATCAACGTCAAGACACTGGGCCACGTAGTGCTTGCCTTCGTGGAAAACAACAGTCTGGACATCGATCGGCTCCATCAACGACAGGATACGCCGGCGAAAGTGAGATGACTGGTCGCGCTCACTGACGAGCATCCTGCGCTATGCCGCTGGCACCTGGACACCGGCAACCTCTTGGATCTCCTGCTCTTCCCAGGGATCTCCGACCTGGCGACGGTTGTCCTCGCATCGCTTGAAGAGGTAGTAACCGACGACAGAGCCCTTGGTCGCCACGTTCTGCCCCGAGGACATGAATTTGTCGCGGCTCTGCTGGCCTTCCTCGACAAAGACGAAGGAGCCATTCACGATCTCCCAACCCTCGTGGCAGACCGAGTTGAGCACGTCTACCGGGTCCGAGGTCCGCTTCTTCGTCCTGCCGCCGACCATCGCGACGATGATCGCCTCCTGGTTCATCACATTGCCCCTGGCTCGCGGACCTCAACAGCATCCGATCTGTACACGATCTACGCACGGCACTAAGGTTTTCTTTCGCGGGCGGCGGATGTAGCGTGGACCCATGGCCGATGCCCACGGCACAGTCCGGATCGCGCGGATCTACGACGAGCCCGGCGCCGACGATGGCCGGCGGATCCTCGTCGACAGGCTCTGGCCAAGGGGCGTCTCGAAGGAGCGGGCGCGGCTCGACGACTGGTGCAAAGAGATCGCCCCGTCGACCGAGCTGCGGCGCTGGTACGGGCACGATCCGGAGCGCTTCGAGGAGTTCACGGCGCGCTACCGAGCAGAGCTTTCGGAGGGCGAGCAGGCCGAGGCGCTGTCCCGGATCGCCGCCGACGCCCGCAGCGGCGTGGTGACCCTGCTGACCGCGACCAAAGTGCCGGAGATCAGCGAGGCCGCCGTGATCAAGAGCGCGATCGAAGACCTCGACTAGCGCAGGGCCCGCGACCCGGCGGGCAACCCCGCTACCGTCAGCAGCATGAAAACCCGAACGCACCTCTACACCTTCCCGATCGAGAACGACTCCGATCGGGCCGCGGTCGAAGGGGCGCTCGAGAAGCTTTCGACCGAGCTCGCGCTGACGCACGCGCTGCGCCTCAAGGGCGGCCACCGCGGCCTGATCACGATCCCCGACGTCGAGCCCGAGGACACCTGGTCGGCGATCGACCGCGTCGTCCCCGACTGGCAGCAGCTCTTCCTGCCCCCCTCCTCGCTCTAGGAGCCCGAGGCCTCAGGGGGCCAAGGGGCCCATTTGCATGGGCCCCTGCTTCTTTGGTGGCGGGGAGGTGGACCCCGCCCGCGTTAGCCGTTGACGGCTTTTTTCAACTCCGCGCCGGGGCTGAACTTCGGCGCGGTCTTCGCTGCGATCGTCATCGACTCGCCGGTCTGCGGGTTGCGTCCCTCGCGGGCCGGGCGGGCGACGGCGGAGAATTTCCCGAAACCGGTGAATTTGACCTCGTTGCCTGCCGCGAGCTGCGCGGTGATCTCCGCGATCGTCGCGTCGACGGCGCTCTTCGCCTGGCCAACCTCGAGCCCGGTGCGCTCGGCGACCTGCTTTGCCAACTCGTCCTTCGTGGTGATCGACATCCGTGTCTCCTTTGATTGCGTGGCCGGAGAGGATAAGCACAGGCTCGGAGCGCACGCGCCCCGGCCGGGCACGGACCTCCGTCCAGGCCTGGTGCGGCCTGACGCCGACTATCCTGCCTCAGCGCCCGGCGGATTGAGCGGCGCGGGCGGGTGACGGCCCGGCCGGGGGCGGCCAGGAGGGGGATCGACTCACCCGCATCGAATGATGTGAGAACGGGCGGCGCGGCTTAGGTTTTGCCTCGCAGTCATCCGTCACGCACACCGAAAGGACCCTCCACTTGCCGCTCGCAGACATCAGCTTCGGCGATCTGCTCCTGTACGTCTTCGAGATCTTCCTCTTCGTGATCTGGTTCTGGATCCTCTTCACGATCATCGGGGACCTGTTCCGCGATCACGACATGTCGGGCTTCTCGAAGGCGATCTGGATCATCTTCCTCGTCTTCATCCCCTACATCTCGATGATCGTCTACCTCATCGCCCGCGGTTCGGGGATGCGCGAACGGACGTTGCAGGCGCAGTCGGAAGCCAAACACCACTTCGACTCCTACGTGCAGGAACAGGCCCACACCAGCCCGGCCGACGAACTGCACAAACTGAACGACCTGAAAGAAAAGGGTGCGCTCAGCTCCGAGGAGTTCGACCGGGCGAAGGCGAAGCTACTCGCAAGCTAGCGGCGACGCGGTCGGCCAAGGTCGAGTTTTCCCGACCCGGCCGCCCGCGAGATCGCGCTGCCGCCACTACCGCGCAGCACGATCGCGCAGCCGACCGCGATCAGGGCCCCGAGGATCGGGCCCGCCACGTAGACCCAGTAGCTCGTGAAGTCACCACTGACGAGCGCCGGGCCGAACGAGCGGGCCGGATTCATCGAGACGCCGCTGACCGGGGCGGCCCAGAGGCCCGCCAGCGCGATGTACCCGCCGACGGCGAGGGCGGCGATCGGGCCGACGTTCTGCGCCGCCGAGGCGGTGCCGAGGATGACGCTGACCAGCGTCGCGGTCAGCGCGACCTCCATCAGGAACGCCTGCCAGTTCGCGTAGCCGGGGCCCGGCAGGGTCGCTCCCAGATGCTCGATGTTGCCGAAGACCGCGAGCAGGAAAAGGCAGCCGAGGGTCGCGCCGAGCAGCTGGACGATCACGTAGCCGGGCAGGCGTTTCCAGGGGAAATCGCCGCGCAGCGCGAAGGCGAAGGACACCGCCGGGTTGAGATGCGCGCCGGATACGGCGCCCATGAAGAGGATGATCGCGAGGACCATCAGCCCCGGCGCGACGACCGCCGCCGGCAGGCCGATCTGGCCCTTCGCGTGAAGGAGGCCGCCACCGGCGGCGACGAGCACCAGCATGAAGGTGCCGAGC
>DAIQOT010000247.1:0-5608 GCA_036787695.1 Solirubrobacterales bacterium
AGATCGACCTCTTCCGCGGCGAGGGACGATTCGTCGGCGAGGGCCGGATCGCGGTCAATGACGACGAGCTGGTCGCGACGCGGGCGGTGGTCGTCGCCACCGGATCGGGGGCGAAGATGCCGCCGATCGACGGCCTCGACTCGGTTCGCGCCTGGAACAACCGCGAGGCGACCACGGCCGAGAAGGTGCCCGCGAGCATGATCGTGCTCGGTGGCGGGCCGGTCGGCTCGGAGCTTGCCCAGGCCTGGGCCTCGCTCGGCACCGAGGTGACGCTGGTCGACCCGGACGACCACCTGCTGGGACGCGAGGAGCCCTTCGCCGGCGAAGAACTGGCGACGGCGTTGCGCGGGCGCTTCGGCGTCGACGTGCGGCTCGGCGGCGGGGTCGAATCGGTGCGCGCCGGAGGCGCCGGGGTGATCGCCGAGATCGAGGGTGGCGGCTCGGTCGAAGCCGAGGAGATCCTCGTCGCCGTCGGCCGCAAGCCGCACACCGACGGGATCGGACTGGACACGATCGGGGTCGAGCCCGACGAGCACGGCTTCCTCGAGGTCGACGACCGGATGCGGATCGGCGGCGACGAGCGCCTCTACGCGATCGGCGACGTCAACGGCCGCGCCCTCTTCACCCACGTCGGCAAGTACCAGGCATGGATCGTCGCCGAGAACCTGCTCGGGCGGCCGATCGAGGCGGCGGCGGAATCGATCGGCTCGCCCCGCGTCACCTTCACCGACCCCCAGGTCGCGGCGGTCGGCAAGACGCTCGCCGAGGCAGAAGAAGCGGGGATCGACGCCCGCGCGGTCGAGGTCCCGACCGACGGCTCGCCCGGCGCCAGCTTCCAGGGCAAGGGCACCGGCGGAAAATCACGCTTCGTCGTCGACCAGGCCAAGGAGACGATCGTCGGCGCGACCTTCACCGGCTTCGAGACGGCGGACTTCCTCCAGGCCGCGACGATCGCGATCGTCGCCGAGATCCCGCGCGCCCGTCTGCGCCACGCCCTCGCGCCCTACCCCACGCGCAGCGAGATCTGGCTGAAACTCCTCGAGAAGTGGGAAAGCGGCGACTAGAGAGTCGCGCGCGACTTGACGGTCGCGAGCAGGTCGGGCGGGAAGCCCGCAACCTGGTCGAGGTCGTCGACCGAGCTGAACCCGCCGAGACGCTCGCGATGGGCGAGCAGTCGGGTCGACTGGGTGACGCTTAGCCCCTGGGAGCGGAGCTCCTCGAAGGTGACCGAGTTGAGGCCGATCGTCGCCGTCGACCCGGAGTCGAGGTCGGCCGTCGGCGGCGGCGGGACGGGACTGAAGCCGGGCGGCGTGACCTCGGCTGCCCTCTGAGGCGCGGGCACCTCGTGGAGCGGCGCGGGCGCGCTCGGCGGGGTGCCGATCGAGCGAAGCACGGCTTCCTCGGCTTCGCGGGCACGCTGCTCGGCCTCGCGAGCGCGCACCTCGGCCTCCTCGACGCTGCGCTGCATCTCTTCGAGCTTGCGCTGCTGCTCCTCTTCTTCGGCCCGGGCGGCCTGGAGTCGCACCGCGGCGGCGGCGCGCGCTTCGGCGGCCTTGGTGCGCTCGTCGATTTCGGCCAGCTTGCGCTCGGCCTCCTGCATCGAGCGCTCGCGCGCTTCGCGTCCCTCTTGGATGCGCTGCTCGGCGACGCTCAGATCCGGCGCTGGAGTGCTGGGCTCGGCGGGTGCAGGAGCGCTCGGCTCGGCGGGCGTAGGTGGGAGCGGCTCGGGCTCCGGCGCGGGCGGCTCGCCGAGCGAGTTGAGGGACGGAGCCGGCGCCTCATTCTGGAGGCGCTCGGCCGCCTCCATCCGACGGTCGGCCTCGGCCCGGATTCGCTGCTCCTCGAAGCGCACGGCGGCAACTTTCTCACGTACGCGCCGTTCGGCGGCTGCCGCGTCGGCATCGGTCGGCGGCGGGGGCGGGGTCACGGCGGTCGCCTCCGGCTCCGGCGCGGGCGGTGGCGGGATCGCGGGCGGCTCGATCAGGCCGCCGGGCTCGCCGAGGTCGAGCGGCGACTCCTCCTCGCGGAGCGTCGAGAGATCGCGGATCGGCGGCGGTGCGCCATCGGTCGGGTCGGGCGCCTGCGCGAGCGGCGAAGTCGCCAGGCCCTCCTCGCTCGCGGTCGACGGCGCGGCGTCGGCCGCGGCCCCCTCGTCGACGATCGGCAGCCCGAACGCGTCCTCGGCCTCGGTCGCCGGGGCATCCGTCGATGCCGTGCCTGACGCGGCCGGGAGATCGGAGGTCTCCGCGGTCGGCGACGTCGTCGCATCGCCGGTCGGCTCCTCCATCGACTGACCGTCGCGAGCCCGCTCGAGGGCACGTTCGTTGGCGGCGCGGGCGGCGGCGAGGCGCTGCTCGGCGGCGGCCTGTTCGCGGGCACGCTTGCCGCCCCCGTACTTGAACCCGAAGAAGGACTTCTGCTTCGGCTCGTCCGTCGAGGACGTGGCGGCCGCGGCAGCTCCGGCGGCAGAGACCCCACCCGCGACGATGGCAGGGTTACCGAGCGGCGGCCCTCCGGGCGCGCTCGATCCGGACGAAGGCGGCGGGCCCGCAGAGGCGACTGGCGCGTCGGGCGTGGGCGCTTTGGCTGAATCAGTCGAGCCGGGCGTTCCGGCGACCGGCGCCACAGACGCGTCGGGCGTGGGCGAATCGGCCGAGCCGGGCGGCGCCGCGGGCGCGGGAGGCGGTGGCGGGGTCGCATCTAAGGCGACGGTCCGGGCGGCCAGGGCGGCCGGCGGCGGAGGCGGCACCTTGCCCTGCCGTTCGGCCTTCTGGACGGCGCGCCCGTACTTGCGGCGCTCGACCGCGACGCGGCGCTCCTGGCGCATCTGGTCGCGGGCTTCGCGCTGCTCGCGGCGCAGCCGATCGCGGCGCTCCTTGCGCGACTCGTCGGCGGGCGGCGGCGTGGCGCCCCCGGCAGCGGCGGCCGCCTCCCCTTCTTCGCTTCGGCGCTGCGTCACCAGGACCACCAGCAGGAGCACGAGAATCGCGGCGGCGAGAGCGGCGACGAACCAGCCGGTGTGGTCGGAGATGTAGTTACTGACATCTGCCGCGAGCATAGGCGCATCCTGTCAGAGGAATCAACGGGGTCGCCCGAATCGGACGGCTGTTGGTCCGCGCCGTTCAGGCTCATCGCATGCGGCTTTTGAAGTCCCGTTCGACTTCGCGCCGGACGTCCCGGTCGGCGAGCTCGCGGCGCCGGTCGCGCCCCTCCTTGCCCCGCGCCAAGGCCAGCTCGACCTTTGCCCGCGGCCCTTTGAAGTAGATACGCACCGGCACCAAGGTGAGGCCTTTCTCGGCCGTTTTGCCGACCAGGCGCTCGATCTCGTCACGATGCAGCAGCAGTTTGCGCGGCCGGTCGGGCGTGTGGGCGTCGATGTCGGAGAACTCGTAGGGCGGGATGTAGAGCTTGCGCAGCCAGACCTCGCCGTCGTCGACGACCGCGTAGGAGTCGGTCATCTGCGCCTGCCCGCCGCGCAGCGCCTTCACCTCGGAGCCGGTCAGGACAATCCCCGCCTCCATCGTTTCGACGAATTCGAATTTGTGCCGGGCGCGGCGGTTGGTGACGACGTCCCCGGAGGCTGCCGCGCGTTTCTTGCCCTTCTTGGCCATCAACCATTCTCACCAGAGCGGCGGCCGCGCGGCTTTTTGCCCTTGGAGGCGGCTTTGCCGCCGCGACTGGATTTCCCGCCGCGAGAAGACTTGCCGCCGCCGGCCGCCTTCCCGCCGCGACCGGGTTTGCCCGCGCGAGGCGGTTTGCCACCGCCGCCGCCGGCCGATTTGCCGCCGCGTCCCGGTTTCCCGCCGCGTCCCGGTTTGCCTCCGCCGCCGGTCAGCTCGAGGTCGACCCGCCCCCGTTCGCCCTCGACGCCGGTCACCTTCACCCTCACCGGATCGCCTAGGCGCAGCGCGGTCGCCCCCTCGCCGGAGCCGATCAGCGAGACCTCCTCGCGGTCGAGCTCATAGCGTCCGCCGGGCAGGGTCCGCGACGGCAGCAGCCCTTCGTAGACGTCGCCGAGCTCACCCTCGAAGGCGACGAACGCCCCCGCCCGGATCACCCCCGACACCTCGCCCTGGAATTCGGTGTCGGGCCCGCGCTCGCGGAGCTCGGTTTCGAGCAGGTAGGCGGCGCAGATGTCGTCGGCGTCGCGCTCGATCTTCGCCGACTCGCGCTCCTGCGCGGAGCTGTAGGCGGAGACCTCGCGCGCCTCGGCCGGCGTCGGCGCCTCCTCCCCCTCGCCGAGCGCCGCCAGCAGCGCTCGGTGCACGAGCAGGTCGGGATAGCGCCGGATCGGCGAGGTGAAGTGCAGATAGGCGTCCGAGCCGAGCCCGGCGTGGCCGCTGTTGGTCTCGCTGTAGGCGGCCTGTTTCAGCGAGCGCAGCACCAGCGAGGTGTAGGCAGCCTGCCCGTGGCCGCGTCGCTGCGCCTCGCGCCGAGCCAGCCGGCTCGCGTCGGCGGCCATCTGCCCGGCCGAGCGCGGCGAGAGCCCCTGCCCGAGCGGCGGCGTCGGCACCCCGAGCGCCCCCAGCTGCTCCAGCAGCCGTTCAATCCGCGGCGGGTCAGGCTGGGCGTGGACGCGGTAGACGGCGGGGACGCGGCGGTCGACCAGGAACTCGGCGACGCGCTCGTTGGTGAGGATCATCAGCCGCTCGATCAGCCGGTGCGCCTCGGTCTGCGGGACGCGGTGGGCGGCGACGACGTTGCCGTCGGCGTCGAACTCGAACTCCGGCTCGGCCGATTCGACGTCGAGGCTCGAGCCCTCGCGGTGCTCGCCCAGCGCGGCGGCGACGTCGCGGGCGGCGGCGAGCGGTTCGGCGACGTCAGCGGGCGCCTCCTCGCGGCCGTCGAAGACGCGGTCGAGCTGGTCGTAGTCGAGCCGCGCGTCGGAGCGGATGCGGCTGCGGTAGAAGCGGGTGCGGGTCGGCCGCGCGTCGGCGTCGATCTCGATCTCGGCGGTGACGGCGAGCCGCTCGACCCCCGGCGAGAGCGAGCAGGCGCCGCTCGAGAGCGAGTGCGGCAGCATCGGCTCGACCGTCCCCGGGACGTAGGTCGAGTTGGCGCGGCGGAGCGCCTCCATGTCGAGCGGCGAGCCAGGCTGGACGTGGGCGGCGACGTCGGCGATGTGGACCCAGACGCGCCAGCCCTTGCCCTCACGCTGAGCCGAGATCGCGTCGTCGAAGTCGCGCGCGGTAGCCGGGTCGACGGTGAAGGTGGCGAGCTCGGTCAGGTCGCGGCGGGGGACGTCACGAGCCTCGGCCCCCTCGGCGGCGTTCGCCGCTTCCTCCTCGACCAGGCCGCTGAAGCCGCGGAACCCGAGTCGCTCGGCGAGCAGGTCGGCGACCGCGTCGCGCGCGTTCGCGGCACCCTCGCGCCGCTGCAGGGTGCCGCCGCGGGCCCCGGAGGCGCGTTCGACCCGTGCCGGAGTTCGTCGACCGCTTCGTTTGGCGCCGTCCGGCCCGCGCCACGCGTTGGCGCCGCCACCGGCTCGCTGCCCGCCGTCGCCGCCGCCGGAGCCGCTACCGCTCCGCGGCCCCGCGCCGGACCGCCGCCCTTTGCCGCCCCCGCGCTCCCGGCGCGGGCTCAACCTTTGACCTGCGCGGCGACCGTT
>DAIQOT010000064.1:0-17091 GCA_036787695.1 Solirubrobacterales bacterium
CGAGCTGCTCATCATCAAGTAGAGCGACTCGGGGGTCGTGATCAGGATGTCGGGTGGCGTTTTGGCCATCGCCCGGCGGTCTTTCTGCGGCGTGTCCCCGGTCCGCAATCCGACCGAGATCTCCGCCCCGATCCCCCGCAGCGGCGCCCGCAGGTTCCGCTCGATGTCGTAGGAGAGCGCTTTCAGCGGCGAGATGTAGACCAGCTTCACCCCGGTGCCCAGTTCCGGCTCGCGCGCCAGTTTGTCGATTCCCCAGAGGAACGAGGCGAGCGTCTTGCCCGACCCGGTCGGGGCGCAGATCAGCGCGTTCTCGCCGCCGGCGATCGCCTCCCAGCCGCCCGCCTGGGCAGGGGTCGGCCCCTCGAAGGAGGCTTCGAACCAGCGCCGGGTCGCCGGGGAGAACGGCGCCAGCGGGTCAGACTTCGTGGTGCTTTTCGACCGGGTCGCCAACCCATCGATCTTACGCAGACCGATGGGTTGGCTCCGCGGCTACGGGGTGCCGCCGGTGAACTTCACGAATTCGGTCCAGGACTTCTTCGGGATGAAGCCTTTCTTGAACAGACCGGATCCGTTGCAGAAATTGCACGTTTCGAGCGCGTCGTCGACCGAGAACCAGTAGACGTGGGTGAGGCGGAATTTCGCCTGGTCCTGGCTCAGCAGCGTGAACGCGCCTTTCAGTTCGCGCGCCTGGCCGGACGCGCCGACGGCGAAGACGTTGCTCGGGCCGACCGGCGGTTCCGAGCTCCAACCGAGCTCGGTGATCCAGAGCGGCTCGGTGCCGTCACCGGCTTTGGTGAGGACGTTGCGGACTTCTTCGATCTCCGGCGCCAGCTGGCGATACCGCGCCACGTAGGGGTGCAGCGAGACGCCTTCGAACCGCGACTTGATCCCCGGGTTGGTCTTGAACATCTGTTCGAGGAAGTAGGAGCCGTAGTAGTTCGGGCTGGTGCCGAAGACGAGCTTGCCGCTCGCGTTCAGGTGTTTGGCGCCCGCGGGCTTGGCGAAGAGCCCGGCGAGGATGACCTGGGCGGCCGGGTCGACCGACTTGATCGCCGCCGAGGAGATCTTCACCAGCTGCCCGTATTCCTTCGGGTTCGGCTTGGCGACGAAGTACTTGAAGTTCGGCTCGTTCCAGATCTGCCAGTTCTGGATCGGCACGTCCGGGATCGCCGGATGTTCGGCCCAGAAGGTGCCGCCGTTGCCGTAGCGGGCGACCGCGGCTTTCAGAAACGTGGTCCAGGCGGTGGCCGAGGTGCCGGTCGCGGGCAGGTGGGCGGGCGCTTTGGCGCCGCCGGTGCCCGGCACGGTCGCGTTGGGGATCGCCCAGGTCGGCGAGCCGACGAGGAACGGCAGCAGTTCGATCCCGCTTTTCGCCGCCTTTTCGACTTCCGCGTCGACCCCGCTCCAGTTGAAGGCGCCGCGGGTCGGCTGGACGCCCGCCCAGATCAGGGCGATCCGCATCGACTTGACCTTGCCCTTCTTCAGGGTGTTGAACTGTTCCTGGGTGAGCGACGACTGCGGCACGACGCCGAAGAACTTGGCGGGCAGCGCCGCCGCGTTCGCGGCGAATGCGCCGAGCACGACGACCGCGACCAGAACGGCCGTCAGCGCGCGCGTCTTCCTGCTGACTTGAAGCATCGATACCTCCATGGGTGGGTGAGGTCTAGCTCGCGTTGGGCGAGCTGACGCTACGGTCCGGGCCTTGGCCGCCCGATTTGCGCTGGCGGTAGAGCACGACTCCGATCGAGATCGCCGCGAGGACGATTACCGCGATCAGGATCGGCACGACCGGGGACGAGCCACCACCACTGCTGGTTTCAGACTTGTGTTCGACGGCCGGGGTGACGTTGCCGCCGGACGTTTCGGCGACCTTGGCTCCGCCGACACCGTCCTTGCTCCCGCCGTTGTTGGCGGATTCGGCGCCTTCGCCGCCGCCGGGCTTGTTGCCGCCGCCTTCACCGGGCGTGCCACCGACTTGCGACTTTTCCTTTTCGGAGCCTTCCGATTCTTCTTCCGGGGAGACTCCGCCACCGGTGGAGCTTTCGGAGGCGTGGGCCTTCGGTTCGCTCGACGTGCCGGTGTTAGGACTGGTCTTGTGCTTAGGCTTCGACGATTCCTTCGTCGTGGTCGTATTCGAAACCTTTGGCAGCGTTTCCGTGTTTTCGGTTTCGTACTGAGGGAATTCCCCGGCAGCCGAAGCAAAATTAGGAAGCGCAACCAATGCCAGCAGAGCAAGCACTAGCGGAAGCACGAAAAAGGAGCGGGCCGAACGGCGGGGGGCACCTTGCATTCCGCGCAAGGTTAGAGGAATCGTCGGCGTTCCTCGCTCCGATAGCCCTGATCGGGGGCCTATCGCTGGCCGGAGGCGGCTACGAACTGAGCGATCGCCACGTGGCCGGATTGGTCGTATGGCTGGTGGTTGTGGGCCTTCTGGTCCTTGGAGCCGCCGGGCGGGCGATCCTGGGAAAGCCGTTCTACTGGGCGAGCGGGTTGATCCTCGGTTTTGCGCTTTGGTCTGCAATCTCATCTCTCTGGTCCGGTTCTGTCGAGTTGAGCGTGGCCGAGGCCGACCGCGTCCTGGTGTACCTCGGAGTCTTCCTTGCCGCGTTCCTCCTCGCCCAAACCGACCAAAGGCGCCAACGTTTCGGTGAAGGCATCGCAATTGCCCTCGCGGGTGTCGTCTTGCTGGCGCTCGCGAGCCGCCTGCTGCCCCACGTTTTCGAGCTTTCCGCGGAAAAGTCGAGCGGTTCTCGCCTCCGCTATCCGATCGGATACTGGAACGCGGTCGGGCTTTTCTGCGCGATGGCGACGCTGCTGCTGCTGTGGATGACGCGGCGCTCGCTGGTGCCCTGGCTGCGCTGGTTCGCCGCCGCCGCGATCCCGCCGATCTTCCTGGCGCTCTACCTGACCTACTCGCGCGGCGGCATCCTCGTCCTCGTCGTCGCCGGGGCGCTGCTCCTGGCATTGAGCGCCGACCGCCTCTGGATGCTTGCGACCGCCCTGAGCGGAGTGGTCGGGGCGATCCCGGCGGTCCTCTACGTCGCCGCCCACAACCCGATCGCCAACAACGTCGAAGAATCGGGCCGGCTCCCGGACCAGGGGCTGGTCGCGCTGCTCCTGATCCTCGTCGGGTCGGCGATCGCCCTGCTCCTGTACTGGGTCCTGCGGCGCGCCGAGCGCGACCGCCCCGCGTTCGTCACCCGCGCACTGGCGATCTCCCGCGACCCGAAAGTCCTGCGCGGCATCGGCATCGCGACGCTGATCATCGTCGTGATCCTCGGGATCGCCGTCGGCGGCAAGGCCTGGCACCGCTTCTCGAGCGCCGACCTCGGCGTCTCCGCCAAGCCCGGCGAACACCTCAGCGAACTCTCCAGCGGTGGCCGCATCCAGTTCTGGGAAGTCGCGCTGAAGGCGTTCGGAGAAAAGCCGTTGCTCGGCCACGGCGCCGGCACCTACCAGTTCTCCTGGAACGAACACCGGCCGCTGCCGATGCCGGTCAAAGACGCGCACTCGCTCTACCTGCAGCCGCTGGCCGAGCTCGGCATCCTCGGCGGCGTCCTGATCGTGGCGATGGTTTTGTTCCTGCTCGGTGTCGGTTTCTGGACCTGGCGGGCGGCGAGCGGCCGACAACGGGAGCTCTACGGGGTCCTGCTCAGCGTCGCCTTCGCCTTCGCCCTCGGCGCCGCCTTCGACTGGTTCTGGCAGATCGCCGTCGTCGGCTCGGTCTTCTTCATGGCGACGGCTGCCCTGGTCGCCGCCCGCTGTAGCCAGATCTGGCGCGCCGGGGCGACGGCGCGGGCGCGCGAAGGCACCGATCCGGGCGCTCCCGCCCGCCGGCGCTTCAGCGTCGCCGTGGTCGGCCTCGCGATCGCCTGGCTGACGATGCTGGCTCTTATCGGCCCGCTGCTCGTCGATCGCGAGATCCACCAATCCACCAACGCGATCAACAACCATGAATTCGAAAGCGCCGTCAGTCACGCCAACACCGCCCGCTCGATCGAGCCCTGGGCGGCGACCCCGTACCGCCAGCTCGGCCTGTTGGCGCAGGCCAACAGCGAATACGAAGAAGCAATTCACCGCTTCGGGCAGGCGATCGACCGCGAGGACCGTAACTGGAGCCTGTACTACTTGCGAGCGCGCGCGGAGCACGAAGCGGGGCAGAATGAAGCCGCCCAGGCTGACCTGGAAGAAGCAAAACGCCTCAATCCACTCGAAACTTGTCTCTCGGAAGGGTTTGAAGGTTGTTAGATGACCCAGACGCCAGACACCAAGAAGATCGCCACCGAGCAGCGCTCGGGGGCCGGTGAAAGGCGCTCGACCATCTCCCTCACCGCCGCTGACCGGCTGGGACTGAGCGGGCCGGAGGGCTCGCGCCGGCGCGGCGCGCTGCTGCGGCGGCTGCTGGCGCTCGGCGACTGGACGGCGCTGATCGTCACGCTCTTCGCGGTCACCGCGACGACCACCTCGACCGATGTGGCCGATCTCTTCTGGGCGGTCCTCTTCTCCCCCAGCTGGATCATCGTGGTGAAGCTTCACGGGCTCTACGACCACGATCACCGGCGGATCCGCCACTCCACCCTCGACGAGGTGCCCTCGCTGGTCTCGGCGACGGTGCTGGGGACGCTGGTGCTCGACGCGCTGCTGGCGGTCAGCCCGGTCGGCCCGCTCTCGCCGAAGAGCGCGATCGCGCTCGGCGTCGGCACCCTGGTCGGCAGCTTCGTCCTCCGCGGCGTCCTGCGCTGGGTCTGGAACCGGGCGACGCCGATGGCGCTCGGCATCGTGGTCGGCGCGCCCGCCACGGTCGACACGGTCGCCCGCCGCGTCGTCACCCACCCGGAGACGCGCCTGCACCTGGTCGGCTACCTCTCGAACTCGACCGAGGAGGATTCGGCCGAGCTGGTCCGCCTCGGCACCCTCTCCGACATCTCCGAGGTCGCGGCGGTCGCCGGCATCGAGCGCGTCGTCGTCACCGAACAGCAAATGAGCGAGCCCGCCGCCGAGCGGCTGATCGAGGAGTGCAAGGAGCTCGGCCTGGCGCTCACCTTCCTGCCCCAGCACTACGGCCTGCTCGGCCCGGGGATCGAGCTGAACCGCCTCGCCGAGCTGCCCGTCCTCGACTTCCGCTTCTCCGACCCGCCGCGCTCGACCCAGGCGATGAAGCGAGCGATGGACATCGTCGTCTCGGCCTTCGTCCTGGCGATCGTCTCGCCGGTCCTCGTGGTCGCCGCGCTGGCGATCCTGATCGACTCCGGCCGTCCCGTCTTCTTCCGCCAGCGGCGCGCGGGCAAGGACGGCGAGTCGTTCACGATGCTGAAGTTCCGCACGATGGTCGCCGACGCCGAGGAGCGGCTGGGCGAGCTGATCGATCTCTCGAAGCTCGACGAGCCGGCCTTCAAGATCCCCGACGACCCCCGCGTCACCCGCGTCGGCAGGTACCTGCGGCGGACCTCGATCGACGAGCTGCCGCAGCTCATCAACGTGCTGCGCGGGCAGATGTCGCTGGTCGGGCCGCGGCCCGAGGAGGAGGCCGTCGTCGCCCTCTACGACGAGCGCCAGCGCGGCCGCCTCGCGATCAAGCCCGGACTGACCGGGCCGATGCAGGTCTACGGCCGCAGCGACCTCACCTTCGAGGAGCGCCTGGCGATGGAGCGCGACTACCTCGACAACCTCTCGCTGCTGACCGACCTGCAGATCCTGATCCGCACGCCCCGGGCGATCGTCCGCGGCGAGGGCGCCTACTAGCGTTGCCCGACCTCGAGGTCGCGATCGTCAGCCACGGGGCCGAAGCGCTGCTGCGGCGCTGCCTGGAGAGCCTGCGGGCGCATCCGCCGGGGACGGCGACGATGCGGGTCACGGTCGTCGACAGCGGCAGCCCCGACGGGACGCCGGACATGGTCGAGCGCGAGTTCCCCGAGTTTCACCTGGTGCGTTGCGGCAACGTCGGCTTCTCGGCGGCCAACAACATCGTCCTGCGCGAGAGCCTCGCCGGGGCGGTGCTGCTACTGAACCCGGACACCGAGGTCTACGCGGGGACGCTCGACACCTGCCTGGCGCGGCTCGCCACCGACCCGAAGGTGGGGATGGTCGGGGCGAAGCTGGTGCGCGAGGACGGTGAGCTAGACCACGCCGCCAAGCGCTCCTTCCCCACCCCGCTCGCGGCGCTCGCCCACTTCACCGGGATCGGCCGTGGCGACGGCGCGGGCGACTCGCTCTCGCAGTACCGGGCGACGCACCTGGGCGAGGACGACCCGGGCGAGGTCGACGCGGTGAACGGCGCCTTCATGCTCTGCCGGGCCGAGGCGGTAGCCCAGGTCGGACTCCTCGACGAGGGCTACTGGCTCTACATGGAGGACCTCGACTGGTGCCACCGCTTCTGGGACGCGGGCTGGAAAGTCTTCTACGAACCCCGGGCCAGGGCACTCCATGTGAAGGGTGGATCCAGCGCGCGACGCCGCGCCCCGAAGCAGGAGATCGCCTTCCACCGCGGCATGGGCCGCTTCTACCGCCGCTTCGACGCCCCGATGTCGAACCCGCTCCTCAACGCCGCCGTCTACGTCGGCATCGGCGCCAAGCTCGCCGTCAGCCTGGCGATCACCGCCCTCCGCGGCCGCGGCTAGCCCTTCTCGCCTCGCCGCCGCGAGTGAGTTCGCAGAAATGGCCGGATAGCGGCCGAAAGTGCGAACTCACCGCGGGTGGCCGGCGTGGCGGGCGAGGTCGAGGGCGCCGATGACGCCGGAGCGCTCGCCGAGGGCGGGCGGGACGAGGTAGGTGTCGATCTCGGTGCCGAGCTGGGGGACGTCGACGTAACCCGCGAGGGCCTCGGGGAGGCGGGCGCGGACGCGCTCGATCAGTCCCGGGGCGCGGCCGACGCCCCCGCCGAGGACGATCCGCTGCGCCGACAGCGTGAGGACGACGTTGACGAGGCCGTGGGCGAGGTGCTCGGCCTCGAGGTCCCAGGTCGCCGGGTCGTCGATCTCCTCCGCCGGCCGCCCCCAGCGCGTCCGCATCGCGGTCCCCGAGGCGAGCCCCTCGAGGCAGTCGCCGTGGTAGGGACAGCAGCCGTCGAAGGGGTCGCGGGCGCGGTCGTGGGGGATCAGCATGTGGCCGATCTCGGGATGCAGCAGGCCGTGGACCGGCCGGCCGTTGGCGAAGACGCCGCCGCCGATCCCGGTGCCGACGGTGACGTAGACGAAGGTGTCGAGGCCACGGGCGGCGCCGTGGCGCCACTCGCCGATCGCCGCCGCGTTGACGTCGGTGTCGAGCGCGATCGGCACGCCGAGCGCCTCGGCCAGCGGCCCGACCACGTCGACGTCGCGCCAGCCCGGCTTCGGCGTCGTCGTGATCTCCCCCAGCGCGGCGAGTCGCGGCGCACGTCGACCGGGCCGAAGAGGCCGACGCCGAGCGCCTCGAGGTCGGGGACGGCGGCGAAGAACTCGACCGCGCGGGCGATCGTCTCCGCCGGCGTCGTCGTCGGGAACGTCTCGACCCGCTCCGGCTCGGGCCCGTCGCCGCCGACGGCGCAGTTCCAACGCGTCCCGCCCGCCTCGATCCCGCCGAAGCTCATCGCGCCTGCGCCGTGTTCCGCATCATCACCTGGAGGACCGCGACCGCGCCGACGAGCAGGACGACGACCGCGCCGAGGCCGATCGCGATGCCCGCGAGGTCGGCGATCTTCGAGGTCGCGATCCGCCACGCGGCCTCCGCGGCTTCGCGGTCGGTGTTCCCCGAGATCAGGTTGTCGATGATGCGATCCCCGGCGAAGGACCGCAGGAGCAGCGACACGGCGCCGGTCGCGGCGAACGCGAGGCCGATGCCGAGGAAGGTGCGCGAGAGCCGCCGCCGGCCGAGGAACAGCGCGACCCCGTAGAGGGCGAGCGCGACGATGATCGCGGGCGCGGTCAGGTGCCGGACCACCCGCACGACGTCCTGGGCGGCGTTCACCTCCCGGGCTTCGAGCACCTTGATCCGTCCCGCCCCCGGTTCGACGAAGCCGCTGAGATCGGCGACGCCGAGTTCTTCGCCCAGCCCTTCTTCTTCGAGCACGACGGCGAGCTGGCGCAGCGCCGGGGTCAGGTTGATCACGACTTCTTCCCCCGCTCCGGCTTCTTCGTCGAGGACGCGCAGCAGGGCGCGGTGGCCGACCCGGTTGGCGTTCGTCCAGAGCGCCTCGAACTGCTTCGTCCTCATCACGCCTTCGGCGAGCTCGGTCTGCCGCGCGCGCAACCGCGCCCCGACCAGCGCGGCGGCTCCTTCCTGCCCGGCCACGTCGAGCTGCGCTTCGGTCCCGGCGGTCAGTTCTTCGCCGAGGAACTCGGCGACGCGCCGGCGGACGTCCTTGCTTTCCAGCAGACGGCCGCTGACCGAGACCCAGCTGCCGGTCGACAGCAGCTGCTGGTTCGCCCAGATCGAGGCGATCGCGACGGTGCCGGCGAGCACCGCGAAGACGAGCACGACGACGATCGCCACCGGGTGGTTGGTCCGCTCGTAGCTCATCTCACACTCATAGAGAAGAATTCGTAGGTGAGAGTTGCGGAGCCGCCTTCGACGGCGATCGTGCGAGCTTCCGGGACCGGGTCGAAGGGGCCGGATTCCGCGACGCCGGGGGCGGCACGCATCAGCAGGCCGTCGCCGGCCGTTTCGGCGACCAGCCGGTAACGGGTTTCGCCGTTGACGACGGCGTGTCGGGAGCGCGCGTGGAGGAGGAGGTTCTGCGCGCGCTCGAGGCCGGAGACCCCGGCGCCGCCGATGCGGGCGAAGACGACGGTCCCGGGCGCGGGCGTCGGCACAGGGACGGACTGGCCCGCCGCCGCCTCGACCGTCCCGAGCGCGCGTTCGGGGCCGCAGCGATCCGACACCCGGCCGAGCACCTGCCACCGTTCGCTGGTGTAGAGCGGGGCGAAGTTGCAGAGGACGGCGCGGGCCTGTTCGGGCGGGTCCCAGCCGAGGAAGCGGTTGTCGATGTCCGGCGTCGGGAACTCGCCGTCGACCACCTGGGCGTTCTCCCGCAGCAGGCGTTCAGGCCCGTCGGGACTTTCGATCGTCCCCGCGTTCATCCGGTCGAGCGCGGGGGTGTAGGCGCTGTAGTTCTGGAACACCGGCTGCGGGAGCCAGTCGAGGCGGTAGGCCCAGGCGGCGCCCGCCTCCCACGGTTCGACCGCGACGGTGTGGCCGCGCACGGCGGCGAGCGCCCCCGGTTCGAGCGCGTAGGTGGCTTCCAGCCCGCTGCGCCCCTGTTCCATCACTGCGGCCCGGCGACCCGGGCTCGCCAGGTTCCGGGCCTGGTCGAAGGCGTAGTGGAGGTTGTCGAAGGGGTTCAGGTTGTGTTCGGTGCCGGCGGGGCGCAGCGGCAGGCTCGCGAGGAAGACGAGCAGCGCGACGGCGGGGATGAACCAACGCCGCCCGGGGCTGAAGCCGACCGCGATCCAGAGCACGCAGGCGTTGGCGAAGTAGACGGTGAGGTGGCCGGCGTCGACGCGGACGACGCCCTCCTTGTAGATCGCGAAGGCGGCGAGGGCGACCAGGAGCGTCCCGGCCCAGCGGCCGCGGCGGTCGCGGTAGGGAGCGAGCCAGGCGACGACGACGAGGGCGACCGAGACGGCGATCGCGCCGAGCGTCGCCGCGGTCACCTTCCAGGGCGCGACTTCGGTCGAGCGCAACATCGCCGCGCTGTAGCCGCTCGAGATCTGGATCGAGTGGCGGACGAAGTCCGGGATGTCCCCGAGGCTCTGGCCGGCGAGCAGCCAGAGGACGAGCAACTCGACGACGAGCACGCCGATGAAGATGGCGATGCGGCGGCCACCAACGCGCGCCCCGATCAAGGCGATGAGGAGGAGGACCGGGACCAGCGGGCCGGTCGAGAGCTTGATCAGCGCCGCGGGCGCGGCGAAGGTCGCGGCGAGGGCGACGAGCAGGTCGAGGCGCCATCCGGCGCGCCAGTCGGTCCGCTCCGCGGCGGTGTTCTCACTCGGCTCCGCGTCGCCCGCTGCCTCCAGCAACCAGAACGCGCCGATCACCGCGCTCAGCAGGCTCAGCTCGAGCAGCGGCAACACGGTCACCGCGATGAACGCGCCGACGCAGGCGAGGAGCAGCGGCAGCCGCCGTCCCAGGGCCCAGACCAGGGCGACGCAGAAGATGACGTGGAGCAGGCCCTGGTAGAGGAAGGTGAGGACCGTCTGGTCGGTGAACCAGACGAGCTGCGTCTGCAGGAAGCCGAGCGGGCCGTAGGTCCAGACCAGGTCCTTGCCCCAGTGGAGCCCGTCGTGGACGCCCATCGCGAGGCCGGCGTTCCAGCTCGCGTCGAGGCCGACCCCGGGCGGGTTCATCCCGACCCGCCAGCCGAGCAGGGCGACGATCAGGCCGCCGACCCCCCAGGAGGGGACGCGGTTTGCCGCCCGCAGCATGCGGCGCAGGCTACAGGCGCGGGATGAGCCCGCTCAAGACGGGCTCAGGCAGGCGGGCGGAGGCCGTCGAGGGCGACGGCGACGAGGCGTTCGATCTGCTCGGCCGGCGCGGTGCGGAGGTTGGCGATGCCCATGACCATTTTGGTCACGTCGTTGATGTCGACGTCGTCGCGGACGACGCCGGCGTCCTGGGCGCGGCTCAGCAGCGGCTCGCCGGCGTCGTAGACGACCCCCGAGCAGCTCTTGAAGAAGGGAGCGTCGCGGTCCATCACCGCGAACATCTCGTCGGCGAGCACCCGCTTGGTCGCGGCGAAGGCGACGACTTCGCGCAGCCAGCCGGTGAGCGCCTCCCAGGGCTCCTCGTCGGCGAAGCGGATCGCCGAGGTGGCGACTTCCTCGACCCCGTCGTAGTAGGCCGCCTCGATCAGGTTCTCGCGCGCCGGGAAGTGGCGGTAGAGCGTGCCGATCCCGACGCCTGCGCGCTTGCTGATCTCCTCCAGCGTCGCGCCGGTCTCCTGTTCGGCGAAGACCTCGCGGGCGGCCGCGACGAGCTTGTCGTAGTTGCGGCGCGCGTCGGCGCGCTTCGGCCGATCGGGCAGTGCCGTTGCCGTGGCGGTCATCGTCTCTGGGGTCGCGGCCATCTCGTACACCTCTTTGGGGGGTCGCCTTGACAAAGCGGAGGCTGCCTCCGTATAGTTCTATCAAGAACCGGAGGCACCCTCCCTATTAGGCGGAGGATACCTCCATTTTAACACCCTTCCTCCTTCTCCCAAAGGACTCTTCCCCGCATGGCTTCCAGACTTCTGAGGCGGGCCGACGCCCGCCGCACCGCAAACGCAGGGGCAGCCAACCCCGCGATGGTCCTCGCGATCATCCTCGGCTGCTACCTGATGGTCGTCCTCGACGCGTCGGTGGTGATAACCGCGCTCCCCGACATCCGCACCGACCTCGGCTTCTCCCCGGCCTCCCTGTCGTGGGTCCAGAACATCTACGCGCTCGCCTTCGGCGGGCTGTTGCTGCTCGGCGCCCGCGCCGGCGACCTGCTCGGACGCCGCCAGGTGTTCGTCATCGGCATCACCATCTTCACCGCCGCCTCGATGCTCGGCGGCCTCGCCCAGTCGGAGACCTGGCTGCTCGCCGCCCGCGCGATCCAAGGGGTCGGCGCCGCGATCGCCGCGCCCTCGACCCTGGCGCTGCTCACGATCTCCTTCCCCGAGGGCTCCGAGCGCACCCGCGCGATCGCCCTCTACTCCGCCGTCGCCAGCGCCGGGGCCAGCATCGGCCTCATCCTCGGCGGCATGCTGACCACCTGGATCTCCTGGCGTTGGAGCCTCTTCATCAACGTCCCCATCGGCGTCGTCCTCGTCTCCCTGGCCCCCCGCTACCTGCCCGAGACCGAGCGCCACACCGGCGAATTCGACATCGGCGGCGCGCTGACCTCGACGCTCGGCATGAGCGCCCTCGTCTACGGCCTCGTGCGGGCGGCGGAAACGAGCTGGGGCGACTCGGTCGCGCTGCTCTCCTTCGCCCTCGCCGCGGTGATGCTCGCCGCCTTCGTCACGATCGAGAAACGGGCGCGGCAGCCGATCACGCCGCTGCGCCTCTTCACCAGCCGTGAGCGGGTCGGCGCCTACGCCACCCGCCTGCTGATGGTCGGCGCGATGTTCGGGATGTTCTTCTACCTGACCCAGTTCCTCCAGGGCGCCGAGGGCTACAGCGCGCTGAAGGCCGGCCTCGCCTTCCTGCCGGTGACGCTGACCATCTTCTCGATGGTGAAAGTGGTGCCGAAACTGCTCGGCCGGGTGGGCCCGTTCCGGGTCCTGATCGGCGGCCTCGCGCTGGCGCTGATCGGCCTCGTCTGGCTCAGCCGGATCACGGCCGGGACCGACTACTGGACCGGGATCGCGCTGCCGATGCTGCTGGTCGGCGGTGGCATGGGGCTCGCCTTCACGCCGCTGACCCAGGCGGCGATGCAGGGGGTCGACAACCACGACGCGGGCGCCGCCTCGGGCCTCGTCAACGTGTTCCAGCAGCTCGGCTCGACGATCGGCATCGGCGTCCTCGTCACCGTCTTCGCGGCGGCGAGCGAAGGCACCGGAGCCAAGGCGCTGATCGAAGGCGTCCCCAGCACGATCGCCGTCTCCGCGGGCCTGATCGCCCTCGCCTTGGTGGTCGCCCTGGCGCTGATGCGCCCGCTGGCGAAGGTCAGCCCGACGTCGATTCCCCAGGCCGCGGCGCCGGTCGCCGACTGATCGCGGGCGAGCGCCCGACGCTCGTCGAGATCCAGCGAGAGCGACGGCTGAAGACTCCCGGCCCGGGGGTCTTCAGCCGGTCGGTCTTGCGAACGAGGACGAAGGTGACCAGCGCGCCGAGCAGGGCGATGCCCGCGGAGGCGAGGAAGGTCACTTCGAAGGCGGTGACGTGGGAGGCGACCACGTCGGGCTTGATCAGGTTGAGGATCCCGCTGTGGGGCAGGTTGTTCAGCCCCTTCTGCTCGGCTTCGAGGATCAGGTTGCGCCCGACTTCGTTCTGATGCGGCGTCGGGTGGATGCCGCGTTCGTTGAAGTGGTCCTTTAGCTTGGCGAAGTTGATCCCGAGCTCGATCGCCTCGAGGATCGCGATCCCGAGCGCGCCGCCGAGCTGCTCTGAGGTGTTGATCATCCCGGCCGCCTCGCCGCTGTCCTTGTCGGGGACCGCGGTCAGCCCGGTCGGGTCGTTGACGGTGAGGACAATGCCGAGGCCGAGGCCCTGCAGCAGCAGGCCCGGGATCAGCGCCACCGCCGACTCGCTGGAGACTGAAACGGCGAGCACGATCCCCGAAGCGGCGAGGATCAGGAAGCCGCCGACCAGCGGCCAGCGCCCGCCGAAGCGGTCGAAGGCTTTGCCCGCCAGCGGGCCGGCGAGGATCACCGGGATCGTCGCCGGGATCAGCGCGATCCCCGCCGTCGTCGGTGAGACGCCGACGACCAGCAGGAGGAAGAACGGGGTGAGGAAGCCGAGGCCGAGCTCGATCATCCCGGCCAGTAGCTGGCTCAGATTCGACGCGAGGAAGTTCTGGTGGCGGAAGAGCTTGAAGTTGATCATCGGGTTCTTCGAGCGGCGCTCGATCAGCAGGAAGACCGGGATCAGCAGCAGGCCGACGGCGATCGGGGCCAGCGTCTCGGCTTCTCCCCAGCCTTCCTGTGGGCCCTGGCTGAGGCCGAAGATGAGCGCCCCGACGATCGCCGCGAAGGTGATGACGCCGGGCAGGTCGAGTTCGCGCGAGGCGTTGGGGTCCGGCTCGATCTCCGGCGTGGCGCGGAGGGTGAGGACGATCGTGATGATCGCGAGCGGCACGTTGACGAGGAAGACGAGCCGCCAGTCGATCGCCGTCAGCACGCCGCCGAGCACCGGCCCGAGCGCGGCGAAGAAGGCCGAGGCGCCGGCGAGGATGCCGAGCGCGGCGCCCTTCTCCTCGTCGGGATAGACGGCGCTGACGATCGAGAGCGCGGTCGGCATCATCAGCGCCGCGCCGACCCCCTGCACGGCGCGCGCGGCGATCGCCATCGCGATGTCCTGGGAGGCTCCCATCGCCGTCGTCGCCAGGGCGAAGGTCACCGCGCCGATGAGGAAGATGCGGCGCATCCCAAACAGGTCGCCGAGCCGGCCACCGAAGACCATCAAGGCCGCCAGCGGCAGGATGTTGGCGGTCATCAGCCACTGCGACTGCGAGATTTCCGCGTGCAGGCCGATGATCGCGTGCGGCGCGGCGAGCGGCACCGCGGTCTGGTCGACGAGGATCATCGAGCTCGCCAGCGTCATCGCCGCGAGCGTGATCTTCATGTTCCGCCGCGAAACCTCCATTTGCGGCGGCAGCCTACGTCACCGTGAGCCGCAGTCCAAGGGGGCCGGGCGGCCCTTCCGTCGAACCCCCTACCAGGGGAGGGAGTCGGCGATCTCGCTGAGCCGCGGCGCGGTCTGGTCGCGCCCGGAGAGGAGCGGCTCGTCGACCTGCCAGTCGACCCCGATCTCGGGGTCGTCCCAGGCGATGCCCGCCTCGGTGGCGGGGTCATACAGCGAGGACACCTGGTAACAGACGTCGGCCACCTCGCTCAGCACCGCGAAGCCGTGGCCGAAACCGATCGGCACGTAGAGCTGGTGGTGGTTCTCGTCGTCGAGGATGTGTGACTCCCACTGGCCGTAGGTCGGCGAGTCCTTGCGCAGGTCCACCGCGACGTCGATGATCGATCCGCGAGCGCAGCGCAACAGCTTCGCCTGGCCCGGCGAGGTCTGGAAGTGGATCCCCCGCAGCGTCCCCCGCGACGACCGCGAGTGGTTCTGCTGGACGAAGTCGGCCTCGACGCCGAGGCCCTTCCACTCGTCGACGGCGTAGGTCTCGAGGAAGAACCCCCGCTCGTCCCCGTGCACCTGCGGTTCGACCAGGACCAGTCCGCCCAGCTTCGTCTCCCCTGCCGTCGCCATCGTCGTCAGCCTCGGCGCTAGCCGAGGGCCTTGCCGTACTGGCGTTCGTAGTACTCGCGGTACTCGCCGGAGCGGATCGGGTCCCACCAGTCCTCGTTGTCGCGGTACCAGTCGACGGTGCGCTTGATCCCCTCGTCGAAGTGGACCTGCGCCTCCCAACCGAGCTCCCGCTTCAGCTTCTCCGAGGACAGGGAGTAGCGGCGGTCGTGGCCGGGCCGGTCGGTGACGTACTCGATCATCGACTCGTCGCCGTCGACCAGGTCGATGACGCGCTTGACGACCTCGATGTTCTCGCACTCGTCGGGGCCGCCGACGTTGTAGACCTCGCCCGCCTTGCCTTTGGCGAGGACGGTGTGGATGCCACGGCAGAAGTCTTCGACGAAGAGCCAGTTGCGGACCTGTTTGCCGTCGCCGTAGACCGGTAGCTGGTCTTTGTGGAGCGCGTTCAGCACCATCAGCGGGATCAGCTTCTCCGGGTACTGGCGCGGGCCGTAGTTGTTGGAGCCGCGGACGATCGAGGCGTCGAGCCCGTAGGTGTGGACGTGGGCGCCGACGAGGAGGTCGCCGGCGGCCTTGGTCGCCGAGTAGGGCGAGGAGGGGTCGAGCGGCGAGGTCTCGGTGAAGGAGCCGGAGTCGATCGAGCCGTAGACCTCGTCGGTGGAGACCTGGACGTAGCGCTGGATACCGAGCTCACGGGCGGCGTCGAGCAGCGTTCCGGTGCCGATCACGTGGGTGCGGGCGAACGCCTGCTGGTCGTCGATCGAGCGGTCGACGTGGGACTCGGCGGCGAAGTTGACGACGGCGTCGACGCCCTGCATCGCCTCGCGGACGATCGCCGGGTCCTCGATCGCGCCCTCGATCAGCTGCGTTCCCTCGGGCAGGTTCTCGGGCCGGCCCGCGTAGGTCAGTTTGTCGAGGACGACGATGTCGTGCTCGTCGCCGGCGATGCGGACGTAGGTCGAGCCGATGAATCCGGCGGCGCCGGTGACCAGGAGCTTCATCTCGTTCCTTCCGTCTAGTTCGTCTCGGACCGCTGGGCGAGGTACCCGGCCAGCCCATCGTTCCACGAGGGCAGCGTGATCGCGTGCTCGCGCTGGCTCACCATCGCCGAGAACGCGGGGCGCGCGGCGGGGCGGCCGAGCATCTCCGTGGTTCCGGAGAGCACTTTGCAATCAACGTTCGCCTGCTCGAAGATCTCGCGCGCGAATTCGTACCAGGAGCACTGGCCCGCGGCGGCCATGTGGTGGATGCCGTACTCGATCCCGTCGATCAGCCTTGTCAGGCCGTAGGCGAGGTGCCAGGTGTAGGTCGGCGAGGTGACCTGGTCGCGGATCACCAGCACCTCGTTGGTCGACTCGGCGAGACGCAGCATCGTGGCGACGAAGTTGCCGCCGCCGATCCCGAAGAGGCCGCTCGAGCGGACGATGAAGTGGCGCGGGTTGGCGGCCGCCGTGGCCTCCTCGCCGGCCAGCTTGGTGCGCCCGTAGGCCGAAAGCGGCGCGGGCTGGTCGGACTCCACGTAAGGCGCGCCCTTCTCGCCGTCGAAGACGTAGTCGGTGGAGACGAAGACGACCGCGGCGCCCGCCTCGCGGGCGGCGGCGGCGACGTTCCCGGCCCCGGTCCCGTTGACCGCGAAGGCCCCATCCTCGGCGGTCTCGGCCCCGTCGACGTCGGTCCAGGCGGCGCAATTGACCACCATGTCGGGCCGATCCATGTCGATCCGCCGCTTGACTGCCTCGGCGTCGCCGACGTCCATCTCGGCGCGCCCGTAGCCGACCACGTCGTGCCCGACGTTGCCGGCCGCGAGCACCATGTCCTTGCCGAGCTGCCCGTTGGCGCCGGCGATCAGGACCTTCATCGCGCCGGCCTCATTGGATTTCGATGACCGAGTTGTCGCCGACCAGCAGGCGCAGGGTCTTCGGCAGGCCGTCGCTGCGGGTCAGTTTCACGTTGCGGCCGAGGAGGCTGGCCTCCATCCGGGTGCCGAGGTCCTCGACCGTCGAGTTGGCGAGGACGATCGAGTGCTCGACCTCGCAGCGGCGGACCGCGACCTCGGAGCCGATCGAGGTGTAGGGGCCGATGAAGGCGTCTTCGACGGTGGCGCCGGGGCCGATCACCGCCGGGCCGCGGACGATCGAGCGGACGATCTTGGCGCCCGGGGAGACGATCACGCGGCCTTCGACCCGGGAGGCCTCGTCGACGTCGCCCTCGACCGACTCCTCGATCTCCT
>DAIQOT010000362.1:0-1607 GCA_036787695.1 Solirubrobacterales bacterium
CGCCGCGGTTGTCCCAACCACAGCAGACGACTTCGCCGAGCGGATCCGGCGGCAGGTGCGGTTCGTAGGTCCAGAGGATTTTGCCGGTCGAGGCGTCCATGGCGAAGACGTCGTCGGCGCCGTCGGGGATGTAGATCGTCCCCTTGTACTCGAGCGCCTGGCCCTCGGCGGAGAACTTCGCGGCGGTGGCGTTCTGACCGATTTTGGTCACCCAATCGCCTTTGAGTTCCTTCACGTTCGACGTGTTGATTTCGTTGAGCGAGGAGAAGCGGTCGTTGGTGGTGCCACCACCGTTGGTGATCCAGTCGTCACCGGCGGTCGCGAAGAGTTCTTCCGAATTGAATTTCGGCGCCATCACGATGCCGTTGGAGGCGGTGACGGTTTCGCCTTCGTTCGATTCTTCGGCGGTCGTCGACGATTCGGTCGACGTGGTGGCCGCACCGGCGACGACGGTCGTCGTGTGGTGATGCCCGGTGAAGTGCCCGAGGAAGAATCCTGCGACGAATGCGACCGCCACACCCATACCGATCGCGCTGACTGCAACTGCCGCCCAGAATTTGAGCCCCAGGTCTTTTTCTTTCACCGATCCAACCCTTTCGAAGTCCTGTACCGCTTAGTGAACGCTCTGTAAATTTCGCTTCAAAGGCCGGTTGGGGGCTACCCGTACGCCCGCCTTTCTATTGCTTCGAAAACCTATCGAGTTCGGGATGCCGGCGAACGTTCGAACAGCCGAATGTCGGGGTCTCATACGGCTTTCCTCCGGTACCGAAGCGGGGGTCGCGGGCTGCCTAGAATCGCCGCATGGCCCTCATCCCTCGCACCGATCTCGATGTCTTCGGTCTCTGCCTCGGCGGCAACGTCTTCGGCTGGACCGCCAACCGCGACGAGTCCTTCGCCGTTCTCGACGCCTACGCCGCCGCTGGCGGCAACTTCGTCGACACCGCCGACGTCTACATGGCGGGCGCCCCAGGCAACAGCGGCGGCGAGTCGGAGACGATCATCGGCGAATGGCTGGCGGCGCGCCCCGGCAAGCGCGAGGACTTCATCATCGCGACCAAGGTCGGGAAACTCCCCGGCCTCGACAACCTCCGCGCGGAGACGATCCACAAGGGCGCCGAGGAATCGCTGAAGCGGCTCGGGGTCGAGACGATCGACCTCTACTACTCCCACTTCGACGACCCGGACACGCCGTTGGCGGAGACGCTCGGGGCGTACGGCGAGCTGATCGAGGCGGGCAAGGTCCGCCACATCGCCGCCTCCAACTACTCCGGCGCGCGGCTCACCGAGGCGCTCGAGATCGCCGAGCGCGAGGGCCTGCCCCGCTACGTCGCCCTGCAGCCGCACTACAACCTGATGGAGCGCGACTACGAGTCCGACCAGCTGGCCGTCTGCGAGCGCGAGGACGTCGCCTGCTTCCCCTTCTACGCCCTCGCCAAAGGCTTCCTCACCGGCAAGTACCGGCCGGGCGGTGAGGAGATCGACAGCGTCCGCGCCGAAGGGGCTTCGCAGTACCTCGATGAGCGGGGCGAAAAGATGCTGAGCGCGCTCGACGCGATCGCGGCGGCGCACGGGGTGCAGCCGGCGGCGGTGGCCGTTGCTTGGCTGCG
>DAIQOT010000248.1:0-5528 GCA_036787695.1 Solirubrobacterales bacterium
GCAGGACGCGAGTGACGGATGGGAAGGGGCGGCGCGCTCGGGGGCGCGAGGTCGCCCACCCCCACCTCACTAGCAATTAGGTGGGGATGGTCGACCTCGCTACGCGGCCGCCGCGTTCTTCCGCCGCCTGTCGCCCCGGCGTTCTAGCTCGCTCCGAACGACCGCGAAGACCTTCTGAGGTTCGAATTCGACCTGCTTCCAGGTGACGCGCAGGACTTCGTAGTGGACCTCGAGGAGTTCGAGGTCGCGCTTGCGGTCGCGCTCGAACGCGACCTCGATGGCGTGGTGGCGACGACTGTCGGCCTCGACGACGAAGCGCTCGTCGTCCCAGAGTAGGTCGACCTCGAGAACGCGTTCCGCGGTGCGGACCGGCGCGTTGATCCGCGGCATCGGCAGCCCGGCGTTCGCGACGAGCGGCAAGAGCTTGGCCTCAAAAAGGCTCCGCACCGTCGCGTACCTCGCCGTCTCCGCCATCGGCCGCCAGTCCTCGATCACCCGCCGCAACGCCGGCGCCCCGCGCCTTTTCCCTCCGGCCTCGAGCACCCCCTCAATCGCCCCGAGGTCCAAGACCCCCGCGGCCGCCGCCCGCTCAAACGTCTCCCGTAGCTTGTCGTCCCCGTAGACCCCCGCAAGGTCGACCACCGTCCGCGCCGCGCCCGTGCAAACGATCCCCTGCACGCGAACCAGTTCGTGCCGGGTCGGATATGCCACGCCGTGAACGCGAACCCCGTCGATTTGGCGCCCACCTTGGCCCGGGGTGATCACGTCGATGACCCGCGGAGATCGCTCGCCGATCCCAAGCAGAAACGCTGCGCTTCGATGCGAAGCGACCGTTCCCGGCCCCGACGCAAGGACCGCGGCCTGAATCCGTCCCCGCTCCGAGAGCACGCCGCCTCCGACCACGTAGACGCCTCGCAGGGCGCGTCGGATCCGCCCCGACCGGATCCAGCGCAAGATCGCGTCCTCGGTCAGTCCTGCCCCGCGCAGTTGTCCCCGCGTGATCACCCCGTGCTGCCGGGTCGCGATGCTCGCGACCGCCTCGCCGACCGCTGCGCTGTTGGAAATGCGCGCCATGCCTACATAAGCCACAGCGCAAGGAATCTCGCCCCCGGCGCCTGGCTCAGGTCGCGCAATGTCCGGCTCTGGAAAGATGCGCAGCCATGGATGTCGGCAGCTATCAGGGACCGCAGCGGCGGCTGTTCGCGTTGCGCGGCGCGGTGCAGGCCGAGGAGAACGAGCGGGGGGCGATCATCGACGCCACCGAGGAGCTGATGCGCGAGCTGATCGCGCGGAACTCGCTCGAGCCTGAGGCGATGGTCAGCTGCATCTTCACCACCACAGCCGATCTAGACGCGGAGTTCCCCGCGGTCGCGGCGCGGCAGCTCGGGCTGAACACGGTGCCGTTGCTCTGCTGCCGCGAGATCCCCGTCCCCGGCTCGATGGAGCGGGTGATCCGGGTGATGCTCCACTACTACGCGCCCGAGGACGCGGCGCCGGAGCACGTCTACATCGGCGAGACGCAGAAGCTGCGCGCCGACCTCAACGCCGCCCAGTAACGAGACACGGCAAAATCGTCGTATGACCGTCACTTACGCGGAGAAGTTGTCACGGATGCCGGGCTACCAGGCCGGCGTGCCGACCGGACAGGCGCCGGAGGCGATCGCCGCCGGGACGATCGCCCAGCTCGCCTCGAACGAGTCGGCGCGGCCGCCGCACCCGAAGGTGGTCGAGGCGATCGCTCGCGCGGCCGGCTCGATGAACCGTTATCCGGACCCCGACGCGACGCTGCTGCGGCGCCGGCTCGCCGACCGCTACGACACCCAGCCGGGGAACATCGCGGTCGGCAACGGCTCGTGCGACCTGCTGCTCGCCGCCGCGGCGGCGCTCTGTGAGCCGGGCGACGAGATCCTCTACGCCTGGCCGAGCTTCTCGATGTACCCGTACCTGCCGGCGCTGACCGGGGCGCGCGAGATCCGCGTGCCGCTCGGCGAGGGGGACGTGCTCGACCTCGACGCGATGGCCGCCGAGGTGACCGCGGCGACGCAGCTGCTGATCGTCTGCAACCCGAACAACCCGACCGCGACGCACCACCCGGTGGCGGAGATCGCCGCCTTCCTGGAGACGGTGCCCTCGCGGGTGACGGTGATCCTCGACGAGGCCTACATCGAGTTCCAGACCAACGACCATCCGGACGCCTCGCTCGATCTGCTGAAGGACTTCCCGAACCTCGTCGTCCTGCGTACCTACAGCAAGTGCTACGGGCTGGCGGGGCTGCGGGTCGGCTACGCGATCGGGTCCTCCGACTTCCGTGCCGCGGTCGACGCGGTGCGCCAGCCGTTCAGCGTCAACGCGCTCGCCCAGGCGGCGGGGGCGGAGGCGATCCTGCATCAGGACGACGTGCTGGTGCGGGTCGAGGAGACGGTGGCGGAGCGGCTCCGGGTGCAGGAGGGGCTGCGCGAGATGGGGCTCTGGGTGTCGGAGTCGCAGGCGAACTTTTCGTGGATCGACCTCGGGGACCGGGACGAAGTGGCGATCATCGGTGGCCTCGCGGCGGCCGACATCGCGGTGCGGGCCGGCGCCCCGCTCGGTGACCCGGGCCACATCCGGGTCAGCTACGGGACCGCCGACGAGGACGGCCGGTTCTTGTCGGCAATCGCGAAGCTTTTGGGCTGAGCGGAGGGCGAAGGGGGGCGAATTTTTCGTCCCCAACCCTTCCCCGGGTGGGGGACAGTGGTGACGCGCGGGTAGACCCCGGCTCGTTCGCGTGGTACAACCTGACCGTTGTGAAGCGTTCTGCCACCACCGTCGCTCATCCCGCTCGCGCCATCGGCGCGGAACTCGGCCGTGGCACCTTCACCGCTTATTACTGGCGATTTAGCTAGGCGTCCGGCCCGGCGGCCATCGGCCGCTCCGAGACTTTCTTCGGCCGGGTGCCGCCCCTGCGGGTGTGCTCCGACGCGTGAGCGCGCCCATACCAACACCAGGTGAAGTTACGATTGCAGCGTTTTGGAGAAAGGCGAAGGGAAAATGATCATCGGCCAGCAGGGTGCAAAACGAGACGGGGTCCGGGAACAACGGATCGCCAAAGTCGTCGAGCTGACGCCGCCGGGCAACCTCCTCGGGGAGCTGCCGCTCGGTGAGGAGCGCACCAAGTCCGTCATCCGCCACCGCCAGGAAGTCGTCGACGTCCTCCACGGGCGCGACCCGCGGCTGATGGTCGTCGTCGGCCCGTGCAGCGTCCACGACCCGAAAGCGGCGCTCGACTACGCCAACCGCCTCGCCGCCCAGGCACGCGCGCTCCAGGACGACATCCTCGTCGTCATGCGCGTCTATTTCGAGAAGCCGCGGACGACGGTCGGCTGGAAGGGCCTGATCAACGACCCGCACCTCGACGGCTCCGCCGACGTCAACGCCGGCCTGCGGATCGCACGCAAGCTGCTGCTCGAAGTGGTCGAGCTCGGCCTTCCGGTCGGCTGCGAGTTCCTCGACCCGATCACGCCGCAGTACATCGCCGACACGGTCGCCTGGGGCGCGATCGGCGCCCGCACCTCGGAGAGCCAGACCCACCGCCAGCTCGGCTCCGGCCTCTCGATGCCGATCGGCTTCAAGAACCGCACCGACGGCAACGTCCAGGTCGCGGTCGACGCGGTCCGCGCCGCCGCCGCCCAGCACGCCTTCGCCGGCATCGACGACACAGGCGCGCCCGCGATCCTCCACACCACCGGCAACCCCGACTGCCACATCATCCTGCGCGGCGGCCACGGGATGCCGAACTACCACGTGCCCGAGGTCGAGGACGCGCTGGTCACGCTCGGCGTCGCCGGGCTGCCGGAGCGCCTCGTCATCGACGCCTCCCACGACAACAGCGGCAAGGAGCCCGAAAAACAGTTCTTCGCCGCCGGGGAAATCGCCGATCAGATCGCGGACGGCAACAAGGCGATCACCGGGGTGATGCTCGAGTCGTTCCTGGTCGAGGGCGCGCAGAAGCTTCCCGAGGGGGCAAACCCGCGGGACCTCGTCTACGGCCAGTCGATCACCGACGCCTGCCTCGGCTGGGAGGACACCGTCACCGCGCTCGACCGGTTCGCCTCCGCGGTCCAGGCCCGGCGCAGCTGAGGCGGCGCCCCGGTGCCGTCCCTAGATGGCTAGATGAGCGAGGCTGACGCGACGCGGGTCGCCGTGCTCGGCGTCGGGCTGATCGGCGGCTCGATCGGGATCGCGGCGCGCGAGCGCCTCGGAGCGGAGGTCGTCGCCTTCGACCCCGACCCGGCGACGCGCGACGAGGCCCTCGCCGTCGGCGCCGCCGATCGCGTCACCGCGGATGCCGCGGCGGCCTGCGCGGGCGCCGCGATCGTCTTCTGCGCGGCGCCGGTCGGGCGGCTGGCGGAGCTCGCCGGCGCGGCCCTCACCGCCGCCGCACCAGACACCGTCGTCACCGACGTCGGCTCGACCAAGCGCGGGATCGTCGCCGCGCTCGGCACCGACGAGCGCTTCGTCGGCGGGCACCCGCTGGCCGGCGCCGAGACCGCCGGCGTCGCCAACGCCCGCGCCGACCTCTTCGACGGCGCCCGCTGGTACCTGACCCCGACCGAGCAGGCCGACGGCGTCCTCTACGACCGCCTCCAGCGCGCGATCAGCGGCCTCGGCGCCCGCCCCCAGGCGATCGACGCAGCCCAGCACGACCAGCTGATGGCGACCGTCTCCGGGATGCCGCACGCGGTCGCCAACGCGCTCGTCGCCGAGGCCGCCGCCGACCTGGCGAGCGGCGAGCGCGTCCCCGAGGTCGGCCCGAGCTTCCGCGACGCGACCCGCGTCGCCGGCTCCAACCCGGGGATCTGGACCGACATCTTCGCCGCCAACCGCGAGGCGATCGCCGACTCGGTCGCCGCCGTCGCCCGCCGCCTCGACGCCGCCGCCGAGCTGATCCGCTCCGGCGACTCCGCCGCGATCTCCGCCTGGCACACAGCCGCCGGCGAGGACCGCCGCCGCCTGCTCGCCGCCGAGCGCCCCGACGGCCCGCTGATCGAGCTGCGGATCGTCGTCGCCAACCGGCCGGGGACGATGGCGACGCTCGCGCTGGCGCTCGGCGACGCCGGCGTCAACATCGAGGACATGGCGCTCTACCCGGCCCAGGACATGACCTCGGGCGCCGTCTCGATCTGGGTCGCCGGCCCCGACCAGGCCGAGCGCGGCGCCGCTCTGGTCCGCGAGCTCGGCCACGGCGTGACGCTCGTCGGACCCGGTGAGTAGGTTTCCCGCCCGCGTATGACCAACGAGACATCCCACTTCACCTCCTTCGGCGCCCTGCGCGGCGTCCTCCGTCCGCCCGCCGACAAGTCGATCTCCCACCGCGCGGCGATGATCGCCGCGATGGGCGAGGGGGAGACCGAGATCGTCGGCTTCCTCGACGCCGCCGACACCCGCTCGACGCTCGCCGCCGTGCAGGCGGCCGGGGCGCGGCTGGTCCGCGACGAGCTGGCGACAGACGCGGTCGGCGAGGGCGACGGGCTCGGCGCGCCGAGCCTGCG
>DAIQOT010000249.1:0-5506 GCA_036787695.1 Solirubrobacterales bacterium
CGGCCGCGACCGGGGCAAGGCCCAAGACGAGGATGGAGACGATGGCAAGGGTCGATCGGCGCATGGAGTTCCGAGGCAAGGCGGCAGGGGTCGGAGCCGCAGGATCCTACGCTAAAAGCGGCTCGGCGGGGGCGATATCGGGGCTCAGGCGCGGAGCGGCGCCATCGCGTCGCTGACCCGGCGCAGCTCGGCCAGCATCGTGTCGGCGGCTTTCTCCATCACGTCGTTCGGGGTGAACTCGCCGCCCTCGCCGATGAACTGGGAGACGAACGGGATCGAGACCGACTCGAAGAGCGGCATCATCTTCAGCGTCGTCACCACCTGCTTGATCATCTGCGCCGAGCGGGTGCCGGCTGAGACGCTGCCGTAGTTGACCAGGCCGACGGGCTTGTAGTTCCACTCCAGGCTGAGGAAGTCGAGCGCGTTCTTCAGCGGCGCGGGGAAGCCGAAGTTGTACTCGGGGGTGACGATCGCGACGGCGTCGGCGGCATCCACCCTGGCGCTCCAGTCTTTGGTGTGCTGGTGCTCGTATTCCTGCAGCCGCGGGTGCTTGGGCTCGTCGAAGAAGGGCAGGTCGATCTCTTTGAGGTCGGCGAGGTCGATGTCGAAGTCACCCTGGCCGAGGGCGCGGGCCTCGAACCATTCGGCGACCGGCAGGCCGACACGGCCGGGTCGAGTGCTGGCGACGATGATCAGGAGCGTGGGTCTCTCGGGCATCGGGCGAACCTAGCGAAAGGCCGTGCCCGGCCGGACACATCGCGGGCCGGCGGCCGGCAAAGTGGACGCATGAGGATCGTCGCCTACGAGCCGCACCACCTCGAACCGATCCTCACGCTCTGTAAGGCGGAGGGCTGGATCACCTTCCCCGCCAACCGCGAGCGAGCCGCCCGCGCGATGAGCAACCCGGGCGTCACCGCACTCGTGGCGATCGAGGACGACCCGGACGGTGAGCGACTTGCGGACGAGGAGGAGCGCGTGATCGGGTTCGCCCAGGCGGTCGGCGACGGCGCCTACGGCGGCTACCTCTGCATGCTGCTGGTCGCCGAAGGCCACCGTGGCGAAGGCATCGGCAAAGCCTTGGTCGAACGCACGCTGGTCGAATCGGGGGTCACGCGCCTCGACCTACTGTCCTCCGAGGGCGCGATGTCCCTCTACGAACGCTTCCCCCACAACCGCACCCCCGGCTTCCGCATCTACCCGGACGAGTCACTGCGACCGCCGGAGGCCGGGGACCCTCCGACGGACGCGTGACGGTGGCGGATCGAAACCGCGCCGCAGGTCAGATCTGCGCGCAGACAGCCTTCACCTCGGTGTAGAGCTCGAGCGCCTCGGCGCCCATCTCGCGGCCCCATCCCGACTCCTTGTAGCCGCCGAAGGGCAGCGCGGCGTCGAAGACGTTGTAACAGTTGATCCACACCGTGCCGGCCTTGAGCGCGGCGGCGGTGCGGTGGGCCTTTCTGATGTCGTTGGTCCAGACGCCGGCGGCGAGGCCGTAGTTGCTCTCGTTGGCGTTCCCCAGCAGCTCGTCGGTGTTCTTGAACGGCTTCACCGTGACCACCGGGCCGAAGATCTCCTCCGCCTCCACTTTCATCCGCGGGTTCGTCCCCGCCAGCACCGTCGGTTCGACGAAGTAGCCCGAGTCGCCGATCCGCTTGCCGCCCGCGACGGTCTCGGCGCCCTCGGCCTCGCCCGAGTCGAGGAAGCCGCAGACCCGGTCGAGCTGGACGTCGGAGACGAGCGGGCCCATCTCGGTCTGCGCGTCGAGCCCCGGGCCGACCTTGATGTTCTTGGCGTGCTCGGCGACGCCGGCGACTACCTCGTCGTACACCGACTCCTCGGCGAACAGCCGCGATCCGGCCGCGCAGCACTGGCCGTGGTTGAAGAAGATCGCGTTGGCGGCGCCGGGGATCGACTCCGACAGGTCGGTGTCGGCGAAGACCACGTTCGGCGACTTGCCGCCGAGCTCCAGCGAGACCTTCTTCAGGTTCCCCGCTGCGGCCTCGACGATCATCTTCCCGACCTCGGTCGAGCCGGTGAAGGCGATCTTGTCGACTTCGTCGTGGGCGGCCAGCGGCGCGCCGGTCTCCTCGCCGAAGCCGGTGACGATGTTGACGACGCCCGCCGGGATCCCCGCCTCGAGGATCAGCTCACCCAGCTTCAGCGCCGAGAGCGGCGTCTGCTCGGCCGGCTTCAGCACCACCGTGCAGCCGCAGGCCAGCGCAGGCCCGAGCTTCCACGCCGCCATCAGCAGGGGGAAGTTCCAGGGGATGATCTGGCCGACCACGCCGACCGGTTCGTGCAGCGTGTAGGCGTGGAATTTCGCGCCCGGCATGTAGGGGACGTTCAGCGACAGGGTCGAGCCGGTGTTCTTCGTCGCCCATCCCGACATGTAGTGGAAGAGGTCCGCCGCGAGTGGCACGTCGGCGGCGCGAGCGACGGCGAGCGGCTTGCCGTTGTCGAGCGACTCCAGCGTCGCGAGCTCGTCGCCGTGCTCGAGGATCAGGTCGCCGAGGCGGTGGATCGCCCTCCCCCGCTCGCTCGCGGTCATCGTCGACCAGGGGCCGGAGTCAAAGGCGGCGCGGGCGGTTTTCACGGCGCGGTCGACGTCCTCGGAGCCGCCCCGCGCGACGCGTCCCAGCACGTCCCCGGTCGACGGGTCGTAGACGTCGAAGGTGCGGCCGTCGGCGGCCTCCACCCAGTCGGCGCCGATCAACATCGGGTGCTTGGCGGCGGCGAACTGGCGCGCGCCCTCATCAGGCTTGATCTCGGTTGCCACGGTTCTTTCCCTCCTCGTCTCGACCCCTCGGCGATGCGGCCGGGGGTGCTCCAGATTCCTTTCTCCGAAGCTAGATCGGCGGGGGTTGCAACGGCGTAGCATCGGGGTACCTCATGGGTCCAGGGTGGGCCCGGGAAGGAGAGGACTTGGAAGCGCCGCGTTGGGTCGCGATCGACTCGAGCACCGACCGCCGCGAGTGGGCGGCGACGCTGTCGCGGGCGCACGAGCGCGGGCTCGCCGGGGCGACGGCCCAGCCCGAGGTGCGCGAAGTCATCGACCAGTCCTGGCGGCGGAGCGCCCGCGCCCACGTCGACCCGATCGGCGGCATCGCCCCGCTGGTGATGAGCGGGGACGAGGCGGCGGCGCGCTGGGACGACTCGCCGCTGCGGCTCGCCGAGCCGATCCTGCGCGAGCTGCTCGCCGACGTCGGCACCGCCGGGCAGCAGGTGGTGCTGGTCTGCGACGCCGACGGGACGATGCTTTGGATCGACGGCGAGCAGAACGTGCTCGACGAGGCGACGGCGGTGCACCTTGAGCGCGGCTCGCGTTGGAGCGAGGAATCGGCGGGGACGAACGCGATGGGCACGGCGCTCGCCGCCGGGCACTCACTCCAGGTCTTCTCCGCCGAGCACTTCGCCGTGTCGGTCCACGAATGGACCTGCAGCGCGGCGCCGGTGCGCGACCCGGAGACCGGCGAGACGCTCGGCGTCCTCGACCTCTCCGGCGAGCTGGCGACCGCCCACCCGCACAGCCTGGCGCTGGTCGAGGCCGCGGCGCGGATGATCGAGGCGGGTCTGGCGACTGCGGCGGCGGAGCGAGCGGCGAGGTTGCGCGATCGCTACGGCGGCCAACTCCGCGGCGGGAGCGCGGTCGACCCTCGTTACATCGGCTCGAGCGCGGTCGACCTAAGTGAACCTATGGATAACGCAGGTCGACCGCGGTCGGGCGCGCGTAACAAAGGTCGACCGCGGCCACTGGCGCTCAGCTCGGCGACCGGGCGGATCATCGAGACCGAAGCGGCCGAGCTACGCGGGCGGCGATTGGCGATCCCGCGCGAGGGCGGCGAGGTCGGGCGGGAGCTCGGCCTCTCCCTGGTCGCCGAGCGGGTAGACGGCGGCGGCTTCCTTATATGGGAGGCGGGACACTCGCTCCCCGCCGGCACCGCGGGGCTCGAGGCCAATCTCCTGGGACGCGACGGAGCGCTGATCGCGGGCGGCGGGCGCAGCGTCGTCCTCTCGCCTCGCCACAGCGAGATCCTCTGCCTGCTCGCGTTGGCGCCCGAGGGCCTCGGCGCCGAGCGCCTCGCGCTCCAGCTCTACGGAGAGTTCGGCAAGCCGGTGACGGCGCGGGCCGAGCTGTCGCGCCTGCGGCGGGCCCTGCCCGGAGCCATCGCCGCGAACCCCTACCGGCTCGCGATCGAGCTGCGCGACGACCGGGCGACGGTCGAGGACCTGCTCGCGGCGGGCCGGATCGGCGAGGCCCTCGAGCGCTATCCCGGCCCCCTCCTGCCCACCTCGGAAGTGCCGCTGGTGGTCGAGGCGCGCCAACGTCTCGACGACGGTCTGCGCGAGGCGATCCTCGCCTCCGGCTCCCCCGACCTCCTCTGGTCCTGGCTCGCCAACCCTTCCGGCGAGGACGACGTCGAAGCCTGCCGCGCCCTCATCTCCCACCTAAGGACCGAGGACCCCCGCCGCCCCGCGGCGATCAGCCGCCTCCGCCGCCTCCTCCCACCGAGCTGACAGCCTCAGCGGTTGTTGGCTTTTCTCCGATGCGCCTTGCGGCGGTTGGCGCGGTGGCTCGCCTTCTTGACGCACCGGATCCGCGTCCCCTTGGACATCCTGCGGAAGCCCTTCGGACAGGCGGACAAAGCGCGCGGCCGGCCCACGACCAACGGCCGCGGCGTTTTCCTCGACAGTCCCGTCGCCCCGCCTCCGCCGAGCATTGAGCTAGAAGCCAACGTCTCCACGGTCGGCGGGTCGAGACTGGTTCCACTACCGGGATCCTTCGTGGGTTCGCCGCCGCCCACGTGGCGCAACTGCTCGTCGATACCGGTCACCGTCTCGCCGACGGTCGTCGAGATCGGAACCGCTTCCGCGGCGTTCGGCACGTTCGGGTAGTACGCGCCTTCGTATTCGGGCGCGTGCCACTGGCTGGTTTTGAACTGCAGCGTGTATTCGTCAGTGTCGACGTCCCTGATCAGGTACTTGCCCGATGCGTCGGTGTAGCCGCAGTACTGGCGTTCGGCGCGATCGGGACCGCCGGAGATGATCGGACAGACTTCGACATTGGCGATCGGGGCCCCGGTCGCCTGGTCGGTGACCGTGCCTTCGATCTCGCCGCCCTTGTGGACCTGGAAGTCGATCCCGGTCGTGGTTTCTTCACCGTGGACGGGGACCCAGGTGGCTTCGCCAGAGTGCGTCACGCCCGGGTAGAAGATCTGCGGGTAGTTCTGTTCGCGGAATTCCCCTAGGTACCAGGCCGCGTTTGCCCAGACCAGGTAGTTCTGCTCGGTCACGTTGTAGATCAGGTACTGGCCGCCTTCTTCGGTTCGAGAACAGTCGGTGAAGGTGTACGGCGTCGAGCCTTCCGTCATCGCGCAGACCTCGAGGTTGTCGATCGGGTTGCCGTTTTCGTCGACGATCGTGCCACGGATGTTGCCCGTGTTCGGCAGCAGCGGATCGCCTTCCCCGTAGACGGCCGCCGCCGGGCTCGCCGCGATCAGCGCCGTCA
>DAIQOT010000250.1:0-5495 GCA_036787695.1 Solirubrobacterales bacterium
GGCGACCGTGAAGCGCTGCGTGAGGATGTCGTGGCGGCCGTCCGGGTGGTAGGCGAGCAGGCGCAGCGCGTTGGCGCCGTACCGCAGGCCGTCGGCGCGGTTGAGGACGGCGGTGCGCAGGCCCCGCGCGCCGGGACGGCTGATCTCGATCGGCTTGCCGTTGAGCGTGCCGCGCACGATCGCCCTGGCGGGCGCGCGGAACGCCAGGCGGTGCACGCCGCGGTCGTTGCGGCGACCGACGGCGACCTCGCCGACGACGCCACCGTCGTCTGCCTGCAGGCCGGCTAGGCGAGGAGGCCTCGTTAAGCGGTTTCGGCGCGGGGTACCTACGGACGATGCGAGTAGTGGTCACCGGCGCGACCGGAAACGTCGGCACCAGCGTGGTGGCCGCGCTCGGGCGCGATCCGAAGGTGACCGAGATCGTCGGGCTGGCACGGCGGATCCCCGGTCCCGACGAAGGCAAGGTCCGCTGGGTCGCCGCCGACGTCGCCGAATCGCCGCTGACGCCGATCTTCGAGGGCGCCGACGCGGTCGTCCACCTCGCCTGGGCGATCCAGCCGAGCCACGACGAGGCGGCGATGGAGGAAGTCAACGTGCTCGGCAGCAGTCGTGTCTTCGGCGCCGCCACGGAGGCGGGCGTCGGCGCGCTCGTCTACGCCTCCTCGGTCGGCGCCTACTCGCCCGGCCCGAAGGACGACCTCGTCGACGAGTCGTGGCCGACCGACGGCATCGACACCTCGGCCTACTCGCGCCACAAGGCGCGGGTCGAACGGCTGCTCGACGAGCTCTCGGCGGCGAGCCGGATCCGCGTCGTCCGCCTGCGGCCGGGACTGATCTTCAAGCGCGAGGCGGCCAGCGAGATCCGCCGCTTCTTCCTCGGCCCGCTGTTGCCGAACATGCTGGTGCGGCCGAGCCTCATCCCCTTTGTGCCCGACGTCCCCGGGCTCCGCTTCCAGACGGTCCACGCCGACGACGTCGGCGACGCCTATCGACGGGCGGTGGTGGGGGACGCCGAGGGCGCCTTCAACATCGCCGCGCCGCCGCCGATCGGCCCGCCGGAGCTCGCCTCGCTCTTGCGCGCGCGGCAGGTCAAGGTCCCGGCCAAAGCGCTGCGCGCGGCGGCCTCGCTCACCTGGCGCGCCCACCTGCAGCCGGCCGACGCGGGCTGGATCGACCTCGCGCTGAACTGTCCGCTGATGGACGTCTCGCGGGCCCGGCGCGACCTCGGCTGGGAGCCGCGGGCGAGCTCCCTCGACGCGCTCGGCGAGCTGCTGCTCGGCATCCGCGACGGGGCGGGCGGTGACACGTCGCCGCTGGCGAGCGACGCCGGCGGCCCCCTGCGAAGCGGCGAGTTCCTCACCGGCGTGGGCCAGCGAAATCGAAAGTAAACGGCAAGGACCTGAGGTGAACTGATGGACGACCAAACGATCTTCTACATATTCGGCGGCGTGCTGATCGTCTCGGCGGCGGTCGTCGTCGCGCTGGCGAGCAAAGGCAAATTCCCCGGCAAAGTGGTGCCGTTGGTTGCCGTGTGGTTCGTCGTCCTCGGGCTCGGCGCCGCGACCTTCGCCGTCCTCAACGGCGTCGACGATTCCTCGGCACCGGAAGAAAGCCAGGAGTACGCGATCCACGGCGAAGCCGAAAGCGCCGGCGCCGAAGAAGCCGGAGAAAAAAGCGAAGAAGAAGGCGAAGAAGGCGGCGAAAAAGAAATCGAAGCCGAAAACGGGGTCGATGGAGCGGGCGAAGAGATGGAAGGCGAAGCCGGCGCGGAAGGCGGAGGCGGAGGCGGGGACCCGGCCCAAGGCACGGTCGTCTTCACCGAAAACTGCTCGACCTGTCACGGCGCGACCGGTGAAGGCGGCAACGGCGGCCCCGACCTGCTGACGATGCCACTCGCCAAGACCGAAGCGGGCGCGATCGAACAGGTGACCAACGGCGGCGGCGGGATGCCGGCGTTCAAAGGCACGCTGTCGGAAGAAGAGATCGAAAACGTCGCCGCCTACGTCGTCCAGGACATCACGCACGGCGAATAGCTGAGAACCGCTCGGCGATCTCCGAGCGGCGATAGGACCGGCGTCCAAACGATCGACGGTTGGGTTTGGACGAGTGTCGAATGAGAGCCCCGGGGGGTTGGGGAAGAGTTGTCGGGATCCTTGTCCCACTCCCCGAAGGATCGAATTTGACTCACACGCCCAGCGCCGGCCGGACCCGGTCGCTATTCGCCCTGGAGAGGCGATACGCGATCGGGCTGGCCTGCTTGTTCTCACTCTTGGCGATGCTCGGCCTCGCCGGCCGCGCCTCCGCACTCAACTACGTCTACGACACCAACCAGGACTTCTGGGCCGTCAACGACGCCGCGATCCCCGGCCTCGACACCGGCAGCATCCAGTCGACCGCGACCAAGTCGCTGCAGGGCTACGGCGGCATCCGGATGCAGGTCGACGGCGCCGCCAAGACCCCGGTCCTGAACGGCGTGATGCTGCGCGGCTTCGGCGACACCTTCGACGGCGTCAACAGCTTCAGCTCCCACCACGCGGTCGCGCTGGGCGGCGTCGCGGTGACCCGCTCCCTGACCATCAACCAGGAAAAAAACTACGCCCGGTTCTTCGACACCTTCACCAACGAATCGCGGTCGGCGCTGAGCGTCGACATCGACTTCGGCGGCCAGCTCGGCTACGACCAGGGCAGCCACCAGAGTGAGGTCTTCACCACCTCCAGCGGTGACGCGACGGCGACCACCGCCGACTCGTGGGTCGAGGTCGACACGCCCTCCGTGGTCGGCAACCTCGCCTCGCCGTCGGCGCAAGGGCCCTCCGCCGCCGTGCTCGGCAGCGTCCCCTTCACCCAGACCAGCGACTTCCTCGTCGACCCGTTCAACAAACCGCTGCAGACCACGACCGACGAAGCCAACGAGTACGGCTACATCAATCACTTCACGCTGCAGCCCGGGCAGACCCGCTCGCTCGTGCACTACGTCGTGATCGGCCTCTCGGAAACGGCGAAAACGCCCGCGGGCGGAGCGGCTCCGGCCGCCGGCAGCCAGACGACGGCGGTCAAAACGCTGGCCGAAGAACTGACGGCGACGCCGGACCTGAGCGGCCTCACCACCGGCCAGCTCTGCTCGATCGTGAACTGGACCGAAGCGTCGATCAAAGCGTTCAAACCGACCTACAACCCGGCCGAATGCGTGAACAAAGTGATCACCAACGCCCCGGCGCCGGTGGTCGAACAGCCGGAACCGACGACGAACTCGCCCTACAACGTGGTCGGCAAATCGATCACCGAAGAGCTCGCCGCGATGAAGAGTGGCGAAACCACCTCGGCCCAGATCACCAAGGCCTACCTCGACCGGATCGCCGCCTACAACGACGGCCCGCTCGGGTTCCACGCGCTGATCTCGGTCAACCCGCACGCGCTCGAAGAGGCGCGGAGAGACGACGAACTGCGGGCCGCGGGCGACACCGCGCCGCTGCTCGGGATCCCGATCGCGGCCAAGGACATCTACGACACCACCGAAATGCCGACCACGGGCGGCAGCCTCGTGTTCGAAAACTACGTCCCGGAAAAGAACTCGTTCATCGTCCAGCAGCTGATCAACGCCGGGGCGATCATCATCGGCAAGGCCAACCTGTCCGAATTCGCCAACTCGGGCTTCTACAGCGCGAGCGCCTACGGACAGGTGTGGAACGCGTTCGATCCCTCGAAGGCCTCGATCGGATCGAGCGGTGGCTCCGCCGTCGCGGTGGCGACCAACATGGCGGCCGCCGCGCTCGGCACCCAGACCGGTGACTCGCTCTGGGGCCCGTCCAGCGCCGCCAGCCTGGTGGCCCTGCGCGGCACCGACGGCCTGACCACCTGTCAGGGAGTCATGCCACTCACCTACATCCAGGACTTCTGCGGTGTGATCACCCGCACCACGGAAGACCAGGCACTGGTGTTGAACACGATCGCCCAGCACGATCCCGGGGAATACACCCAGGAACTCGAGGGTGCGGGTTGGGAAGGCAAACGCCCGACCGACTGGAGCTCCTACCTCAAGACCGACGCCCTCGAGGGCAAGACGATCGGTTGGGAGGACGAAGCCTGGACCAGTCCCTGGGGCGACGAAGCCACGATCAACGCGATGAAGTCCGAGTTCAAATACCTCGAAGCGGCCGGGGCGAAAGTGATCCACATCGCCAACCCGCCGACCCCGCCGGTGAAAGCCAATTTCAACATCAAAGGCGACACCGGGTTCGAGGGTTGGCTGAAATGGATCCAGGACCATCCCAACAGCCCCTACAAATCGCCGCCCGAAATCACCAACAGCCAGCTCCGGATCCCGCAGCTGCGCTCCGCCTCGACGACGTACACCGGCGAAGGGGCGATGAGTGAAGCCTCGATCAAAGGGTTCGTCGAATACCGCCAGGCCTACCAGCGGCAGCTCGCCGGCTGGATGACCGAACAAGGGGTCGACGCGGTCGTGTTCCCGGGTGAGGCCTCGACGATCCACCTGAACGACTCGAACGAATCGAGCTTCGCTCGCGAAACGCCGACGGGGGCGCGGATCGATCCGCAGGCCTCTAATGCCGGCGTCCCGACGGCGATCTTCCCGGCGGGCGTCAGCCCGGTCGGGCAGCCCGACAACCTCCAGCTGGAGGGACCGGCGTTCTCCGATCCCGAACTGCTGGGGATGGCGTACGCGTTCGAGAACGTCGCCCACGGCCATCAGGAGACGAAAGTCGCCCCGGCCCTGAAGTACGTCGAAGACGGCGTGGTCACGCCTCCGGCCGGTCTGACGACCTCGCCGGAATCGTCGACGACGCCCCCGGCCGGTTCGGCCTCCTCGACGGACGCCGGCTCCACGTCGAGCTCCACCTCGACCCCGAGCACCGGCACCCCGGCCACGACGAGCGAGAAGGCGACCGCCCACCTGGTCGGCGCCATCAAGCTCACCGGCGGCAAGCTGGTGGCCACCGTGGCCTGCACCGGCACCACCGGCTCCTGCGACGTGATCCTCGAGGTCACCGCCGGCAAGTCCACGATGGAAGTCCCACTCACCATCGCGGCGGGAAAGAAGAAGAAGATCAAAATCAAGCCGACCAAGCCCCTCGCCAAGTCGATGAAGGCCCACCCGAAAGCCAAGCTCTCGGTCCGCCTCGTCGCCCCCGAAGGCAAGGCGAAGAAGGTGAAGGTCAGCTAGCCGGACACCCCACATAAGGAGTGCGAGAGGGGCCCCTTCCGGGGCCCCTCTTTCGTCCGCCCTCGTACCGCTCCCTGTCGCTTCGACTCCGTAAGAGCGGGACGATCCGCGGGCTGATGATCGATTCCACGAGCGCGCGGCGTCACCCTTTGCCAGGTTCGTCAAGGATTCGCGAAGTTGGTCACTGGTCCTCATGCGCCCCGGCACGCTTCGCGGAGAGGAAAGACGTGCCGTTCGTCGTTTGTACCCCTATACGGCTACAAGCGACGAACGGCAGATCGTCCCTTCCCCTACCTAGGATCGCGGAATGAGT
>DAIQOT010000251.1:0-882 GCA_036787695.1 Solirubrobacterales bacterium
CATGAACTCTTTCGCCGGCAGCGGCGAGTACTCGAGCACCTCGACCGGGCCGAGTCGCTCGGCGAGCGAGCGGATCGCGCCGTCGAGCGCCTCGGCGTCGCGGATGTCGGCGGCGGCGAAGTCCGCCGTGATCCCTTCCTCGTTCAAGACGTTGGCGAGCTCCTCGAGCTTGGCCGCGTCGCGGGCCACCAGGCCGACGCTCATCCCCTCGCGCCCGAACCTCCGGGCGACGGCGGCGCCCAGGTTGGGCCCGGCGCCGACGATCACTATCGACATCTGCTGCTCCTCTCTACGACGCCGAGGCGGCGTCGTACTCCTCATCAGAAACGTGTCGGCCCCAGGCGACCGCGCTGCCGGTCTCGTCGGACTCCTGGATCGCGATGTGGGCCATGAAGCGGTCGGGCGCGGCGCCGTGCCAATGGTTCTCGCCGGGCTCGAAGAAGACGCGGTCGCCGGGGCGGATCTCCTCGACCTGACCGCCCTCGCGCTGGCAGAGCCCGACCCCCTCGGTGACGAAGATCGTCTGCCCGATCGGGTGGGTGTGCCAGGCGGTGCGGGCGCCGGGGGTGAAGTGGACGTGCGCGGCGGCGGTGCGCCAGGGCGCCGCGACCTCGGCGACGGTGTCGATGTAGACGTCGCCGGTGAACCAGTCGCCCGGCCCCTTCTGCGTCGCCAGCGAGCTTCTCTTGATCAGCATCAGCGCGGGACCACGCGGATCGTGGTCGCCTTGGCGGCCTCGGCGTTGATCGCCGCGACGTGGGGGGAGGGCCCGTACTTGGCCTCGTAGGCGGCGTCGATCTCCTCGTCGCGCTCGCCCACCGCGTCCTCCCAGCTGACGTCGACGGCGACGTCGCCCGCCTCGAGCCGCCCTTCGTGGCGCCC
>DAIQOT010000251.1:892-5471 GCA_036787695.1 Solirubrobacterales bacterium
GCGCGACGGCCAGTTCGATGGCCGCGTAGATGTCGTGGCGCCCCTCGGCGGCCTTCCACCAGCCGGCGGAGTCGCCGTTCACCGAGCGCACGTACATCTCCTCGCCGACCCGCACGGCCCAGATCGTCACCGGCTTGGTCAGCGTCCCGTCCTCGCGCAACGAGGACACCTCCACCTCTTGGGTCCCGCTGATCGTCGCCAGCTCGGTCGGATTCCAGTCAGCCATTCGTCATCTCCTTGGGTCTCACGCGGAAGTCTTACCCAAGTTTTACGGCGCCCATGCGAACTTTCCCCGCTCTGAGGGGTTAAGGGGGTGTGCGTTATTTCGTCGCCCACGAAGTCGAAATCGGAACATGGGAGCCGCTCGGGGTGATCGAGTTCCAGGAATGGGAATCGATCGGCCTGGCGATCGCCCGGCTCTGCTGGGACGCGTTGCCGGGCGTCTTCCGCCTGATCGAGCTCGACGGGCCCGAGTGGTTCGAGATCGAGCTCGCCGCCGACGGCGTCGTCGTCGAGCCCTAGCTGGTCGGCATCGCGGCGACGTCGGCGCGGCCCTGTTCGAGCTTCGATTCGAGGTAGCCGAGCCGGTTTTCGCGGGTCGTGTTGAGCGCCGCTTTCTTTTCTTCGTACTGCTTGTTCCAGTGGTTGTCGATCTTCTTGACGACTTCTTCGGCCGCTTCGCCGAGTTCGACTTCCGCCGCTTCCGCCGTTTCTTTGAGCTGCGTCTTCGTCTTGCCGGTCGCGCTCTTCAGTTCCGTGCGTTTGTTCTTTTCGTCCTGGCGGTTGGAGGCGATTTCGCCGCTCTTGGCGGTGATCCGTTCCTGGATCGCTTCCTTCGGTTGACCCGGCGCGGCGGCTGCCTTCTTGCCGCGTAGTTCGGCGATCTGCGCCTTCAAGGCTTTTTCGCGGTTCTTGTGGCCGGTGACGATGTGTTCGAACTTGACGTGGTAGCTCGCTTCGATCCGTTCGAATTTGCCCGCCGTCGTCGCCTGGATCGCGGCCAGTTCCTTTTCTTCCTTGGCGCGCACCCCTTCGACCTGTTCCTTGGCTTTTTCGTTCGCTTCGGCCTGGAGTTCTTCGCTCGCCCGCTTGAAGAGCGCGTTGGCCTTGTGCGCGGCGGCGGTTTTCTTCGCCGTCAGTTTCGCCTCGTAGGTGTTTTTCTGTTCGGCGGAGGTCGGCGTGGTGGTCAGGCCGTCCATCTTCTTGACGTATTCGATGAAGGCTTTGTATTGGGTCGAGGAGGCGAGCCCGGGCGCCTTCACCGCGAGTGCCGACCCCGGCACCGCGACGAACGCGAGCAGGACGAGCGCACCGACCACGAGACCTCCGGACCATCTGCGTTTGCCCATCGCGAACCCCTCCTTTGTCGAACCGACCTTGTCGGTCGGAAACCTACCCACTGCGTCCCGCTCCTACGCCGCCCATACTTCTGAGCCATGTGGCTGCAGCGCACCGTCCGCCTCGACCCGCGCCCGCGCGGCGTCCACCTGGTCACCGGCGAGGTGCTCGGCGCGCTGCCCGAGCTCGCGGATTTCGAGGTCGGCCTCCTTCACCTCCTGATCCAGCACACCTCGGCCTCGCTGACCCTGAACGAGAACGCCTCGCCGGAAGTGCGGGCCGACCTCGACACCTGGCTCGACCGCGCGGTGCCGGAAGGCGCCCCCTACTGGACCCACACCCTCGAGGGCGACGACGACATGCCCGCCCACGTGAAGGCGGCGCTGATGGGCCCGTCCCTGACCCTGCCCCTCCGCGCCGGCCGCCCGGCCCTCGGCACCTGGCAAGGCATCTACCTCTGCGAGCACCGCGACCGCGGCGGCCCCAGGTCGATCGTCGCGACCGCCTTCGGCGAAGGCGGCTGACTCACAGCGTCGTCAGTCCCACGCCGGTGAGGATCACGGCGACGGCGAGCAGGCGCTTGTCCCTCGACAGCGCCGCCGGCGGCAGGAGCCAGGCGACGTACCAGGGGACGAGGAAGCCGGTGGTGACGAGGAGCGCGGCGGTCGCCCAGCCGGCGCCGGCGATCCAGTCCATCTCGCCGAGCCAGACCCGCCGGAGGAGCCAGGCGACGATCGCGAGGAAGACCAGGGTGAGGCCGACGCTGAGCGTTCGCGGCACCGGTTCGACGCCGACCGCGGCGAGGAGGAAGCCGACGATGCTGTGCGGGCCGCCTTCGGACTGGATTCCCTCGAGGATCGAGGGCAGTTGCAGCGGCGCGGTGCCGAAGAAGGCGAAGGCGAGCGCCGCCACCACGAGGCCGCCGAGCGCCGCGCCGACCGCGAGGCGCGCCCGCGCCCGGCCCTCGCCGCGGCAGCGCCCCGCCAGGGCGAAGGGCAGCATCAGGCCGGCGGTCAGCTTCACCGCCGTCGCGGTGACGATCAGCGCTCCGCCGCGCCGCTCGCGCTCCTGGATCAGCACGTACAACGCGGCGGCGAGGATCGCCAGCATCATCAGGTCGTTGTGGCCGCCACCGACGCCGTAGAGGACGATCACCGGGTTCAGCCCGACTAGCACCGCGGCGCGCACCGGGGAGACGCCGCGCAGGCTCGCCGCCCGCCAGACGAGCCCGATCAGGATGAGGCTCGAAGCCGCGGCGACGAGCTTGTAGGCGACCACGTTCGCGGCGATGTTGAGCGGCACGAGCAGGTAGCTGAGCGCGGTGAAGAGCGGGCCGTAGGCGCTCGGCGTGGTCAGCCACTGCGGGCCGATCAGCGAGTGGAGGCCCTGCAGCGGGATCGCGCTCGGCCCGTGCAGGTAGGGGTTGGCGTCGTAGAGCGCGCCCATCCGCCCGTAGGCGGCGTAGCTGAACACATCGGAGGAGAAGAGCGGCGGAGCGAGGATGGCGATCGCGTGGAGGGCGAGGATCGCGATCAGCACGGTCCGCGGGGTGAGCTTCTCGGCCGCCCGGGTCGCCGCCGCGTAGGAGACGAACATCGCGATGAAGGCGGCGATCAGGGCGAAGACGCCGAGCTTCAGGCCGGCGCCCGCGAGCGGGCCGGCGAGCGAGGCGGGAAGCGGCCGCAGTGAGGAGGGGAGGAGTAGTTCGCTCCGCGTCGCCGAGAGGCAGACGAGCAGGCTGGTGGCGAGGAGGCCCGCCAGGCCGAGCTGGGCGAGGCGGGTCGAGGAGTCGGCGCCGCCGGCGAACGAGAGGCGGGCCGAGGTGTCCGGTCCGGGCGCGGTGGTGTCCACGCCCGGACCATCTACCTAGGGACTTAGAGGCAGATGTGAACTACCTGCGCCCTTGACTCTTATTCACAACTTTCGGCGATTTCTTCGACCGGCTTCAGGTCCTTTTCGAAGACCATCGATTCGGCGTCCTTCTGGGACAGTTCGGAGACGCCTTCGGAAACGCACTTGGCGAGGCTGGCGCTGACGCCTTCCTCTTTGCCGAGTTCCTTTTCGAGCACTTCGGCGAGCGAGGAGGCGTCGAACTTGGTGAAGCTGAGGAACTTGTTCAGCTTCCAGTCGCCGTCTTCTTCGACCGCTTCGACTTCGACCGCCTGGCCGTTCAGCCCGGTGCCTTCGACTTCGACTTCGGCGGTGGCCGATTCGCCGTTGACCTTGACGTTGGAGATCGTCACCTTTTCGGCTTCGTCGCCCTTCGCTTCGGTTTCTTCTTCACAGGCCTTCGTCGCGGCGGCGCCCTTCTGCCCAGATTCGTTTTCGTTGAACGCCGCGGTCTGGAATTCGGTGCACTTCGACGGGTCGGTGCTGGTCGCCGATTCTTCGATCGCTTCTTCGACCTTGGAATCTTCGCCGCCGCCGGAGCTGCCGCCGCAGGCGGCGAGGGCGAGTGCCGCGGCGAGCAGCAGCAAGGGGAGGACGAGATGGGTTTTCTTCACTATTTCCTTTCAGGGGACTGGTCCGGGGGAGGTTTATCGGCATCGTCGGTCGGCGCCTTAAAAGTCCTCAATTGGTGCTGAGATCGGGTCTTGTCCCTGATTACTGGTCGCTGCGCTGATCGGCCCATTACCATCCGCCGCGTGACCTATTCGATCATCGCCTTCGACCCCGACTCCGGCGAGTGCGGCGTCGCCGTCCAGTCGAACTGGTTCTCGGTCGGCAGCCTGGTGTCCTTCGCCGAGCCCGGCGTCGGCGCGGTGGCGACGCAGGCCAACGTCGACGTCGGCTACGGGCCGCGCGGCCTGGCGCTGATGCGGGCGGGCCGGGCCGCGCCCGAAGCGCTCGCCGAGCTGGTCGAGGCCGACCCACTCGAGAATGAACGGCAGGTGGCGATGGTCGACGTCCACGGCGGCGTCGTCGCCCACACCGGGGCGATCTGCTTTCCCCACAGCGGCCAGGTGGTCGGCCGCCATCACTCGACCCAGGGGAACCTGATGAAGACCGACGCGGTGTGGGGCGCGATGTCGGAGACCTACCTGGGGAGCTCGGGGTCGTTGACCGACCGGCTGCTGGACGCGCTCGACGTCGTCGAGGCGGCGGGCGGCGACCTGCGCGGGCGCCAGTCGGCGGCGATCCTCGTCGTGCCGGCGAGCGGTGAGGCGTGGGAGCGGGTGGTCGAGGTGCGGGTCGAGGACCATCCGGACCCGTTGGTCGAGCTGCGCCGGCTGGTCTCGAT
>DAIQOT010000252.1:0-5468 GCA_036787695.1 Solirubrobacterales bacterium
TCCTCGGCGTCGAGCCACAGCTCCAACGTCGCCCGCCGCTGCACCGCGTCCTCGCCGTATTCGGTCGAGAGCAGCGCCTCCTCGAAGACCACCGGCGCCCCGTCGGGGTCGCAGAGCACCGCGAACAGCGGCTCCTCGCCGTGGCCATCGCCGTCCGCCGACGCCGCCCCGCTCATCGTCAACAGCCCGCCGTCGGCGAAGACGATCCCGATCGAGCGCCGCATCACCTTGCCCGAGTCCCTGCTCATGGGGCGGCAGCCTATTCTGCGTGGCTCCCCGATGACCAGCCGCCCCGCGATCACCATCCGTCCCGCCGACCCCGAGCGCGACGCCGCCGCTTGTGCCGAGATCTACGCACCGAGTGTCGAATCGACGCCGATCTCCTTCGAGACCGTGCCGCCCGACGCCGCCGAGCTCGCCCGGCGGATCGCCAAGTACTCGGCCACACACCAGTTCCTCGTCGCCGAGGAGGGGGGAGAGGTGCTCGGTTACGCCTACGCCTGCCGCTGGGCGGAGCGCCCCGCCTACGACTGGTCGGTCGAGACTTCGATCTACGTCGCCGCCGGGCAGCAGGGCAAGGGCGTCGGCCGCGCCCTCTACGCGGAGCTCTTCGAGCGGCTGCGCGCCCAGGGCTTCCGGATCGCGGTGGCGGGCATAACGCTCCCCAACCCGGCCAGCATCGGCCTGCACGAGAGCATGGGCTTCGAGCCGATCGGCGCCCTCCGCGACATCGGCTGGAAGGAAGGCGGCTGGCGCGACGTCGGTTTCTGGCAGCTCTCGCTGCGGCCGCTGGGCGAGGGAACGCCCGATCCGCCGGTCCCGCCGGGGCCGACCGCCTGACCCGGGTACCATCTGGCAATGGCAGATAACGATCAGCAGGTCACCGAGCAGCCCGTCGCGGACGCCCTCGCCACCGAGCCGCAGGCCACCGCGCCCGCGCCGGCCGCCGACGGCCCGGCCATCCACCCCGAAGTGGTCTCCGAGGAGGATGTCTACGAGGCGCTCGAGGAGGTCATCGACCCCGAGCTCGGCCTCGACTTCGTCTCGCTCGGCCTCGTCTACGACGTCGCGATCGAGAAAGAGGACGTCTACGTCACCTTCACCCTGACCACCCCCGCCTGCCCGATCGGCCCCCAGGTCACCGAGCAGATGAAGGAGTTCGTCGGCGACCTTCCCGGCGTCTCCGCGGTCCACCCGAAGATGGTCTTCGACCCCACCTGGTCCCCGGAAATGATGACCGAGGACGCCAAGTTCGCCCTCGGCTTCTAGGCGCCCCCGCTCAGCGGAAGCGCATCAGTTCGATCCGGTTGCGGCCGGCGATTTCGCGGGTTCCGGCGACGACGATCTTGCCGGCCCGCTGCTGCACCGCGCCCTCGAGAAAGAGGCGCGGATTGCCGGCTCGCACCGTCCCGTCGCGGCCGTAACCTCGGTCGACCGTGCCGTTCGGCTGGTAGGCGTGTAGTTCGAGGCCGACAGGCTGGGCGTGATGTTCGCCCCACGGACGAGTCAGGACGACGATCCGGCCGTCGCCGGTGAACAGCGCGGTTGCCCGCTTTTCGACCTGGGGCGGGGCGATGCCGTCGTTGCCGAAGGTGTGGACGACACCGCCATCGCGATCGAGCCTGGTCAGCCCACGGGCGGGCGATGGCCCGGAGTCCCCGGCAAGCGCGATCACGGCGCCGCCGGCGAAGGGCGCGACCTGCTCGCCCCAGGTGGCCTTGCCACCCAAGCCTCGAGCGAGGCCGTGGCGCCCGTAGCTCCGATCGAGGCGGCCGTCCGGCAGCACCCTCGCCGCCACCGCGTGCGCCTTGGAGCGTCCCGTGACGAGGATGTCGCCGTCGGCTTCCGCGAACCCCGCGTAGGCGCGTGCCGGGCCTGCTCCGAAGCTCAGGATCGCGAGCCCGTCGTGGCCGAAGCCGGGGACCGGCCGTCCCGACCGCCCGAGCCGGAAGACCGCCGGCCGCGACCCTTCGAAGTTGCCGATCGCGGCGATCCCGCCGCCAGGAACCGGCACGACTTCCTTGGGGACGAAGTCCTTCGGCATGCGTGCTTCGCCGTGCGGTCCGTCCCACAACGGTCCACCGTCGACCCCGGTCGATCCCAGGCTGCGGACGTCGATCCCCGACCAGGTGGCGTAGGCGCCGCGCCCCAGGGGGATCAGGGCGGCGCGGAGGCTGTTCGTCCGGGTCACTCCCGTCCCTTCGCTCCCCGCCGACTGCCGGCCGCGCCGGTCGAGGCCGATCAGGAAGTCGCCGGATTCCCCCGGGCCGGCGCGGCCCCCGGCAAGCGCCACGAGCCCTTCCTTCGGCCCGGGGGCCAATCCGGACAGCTCGAGGCTGGGCGGCCTGGTGAAGTGCTCGGTCAGCATGCCCGCTTCGCCGAAGGCGGCATCGGGTGCGCCGGTCGCCGTGCGGGCGAAGGCGAAAGCATCTTCCCCGCCTTCACCGCCGGCGACGAAGGTCGATCCGTCGGGCTCGACCAGGAGCGCGAGGCCGAGCCGATTCAGGCTCACCCGTTGCGGTGGCGGCGTCAGGGCGACGATGCCCGTGCCGGAGAAGGTCGGGTCGAGCTGTCCGCCCGCGCTCAGGCGGGCGAGGTAGGCGGTGGGCAGGCAGGGGGCGGAGCACGGTTCGGAACTCGTTTCGGCGGCGATCACGAAGCCGCCGCCGGGCGCGGCCGACAACGCGTCGCCACCGGGGCTTCCGGGCAGTGCGACCGTCGTGGTCCCGGCGTTGCCGAAGCCGGGATCGGGCGTCCCGCCCGGTGCGAAGTCGCTGACCCGCACTCCCGCGGGTTCCGAGTCACCGTTCGCCGTCGACGCGACGGTGAAGCCTCCGTCGGCGTTCAGCGTCAGCCCGGCCGCGACGCCAGGCAGCTTGACGATGCCGGCTTCGCCGAAACTCGGGACCGGGGCGCCGGCTTCATCGACCCGAAGCACCGTCGCGCCGAAGGCCATGATCGCGCCGCCGTCGCTGGTCCCGGCGAGGCCCGCGACTTCGCCGGTGCCGATTTCGGCCCCGGCGAGCGCCTTCACGTTCCGCGCGGCGAGGACGCCGCCTTCGCCGAAGCTCTGGTCGAGGCCGCCGCCGGGGAGGAGTCGCGCGAAAGCGGGTTCGAGGACGACCGGGGTGTCCTTCCCGCAGCCCCCAAAGCAATACTGGAGGGTGCCGCCCAGAAGGATCCGACCGCTCGGGTCGACGGCGACCCTGTTGGGGGTGAATGGGACGCCGCCACCGCCGCAGCCATCCCGACCGAAGCTCGCGACGGGGGCGCCGCCCGCATCGAACAGCATCGCCGCGGCGTACCTGCTCCCGCCCCCGGTGCTGAGGCAGCGTTCGACGCCGATCAGGACATCGCCGTCGGGTAGCGTCGTCATCCCGCTGCCGGGCGGGACGCGGAGCCTGCCGTCGGTGGCGAAGGAGGGGTCGGGCGCGCCGCTCGGCAGCCGCATCTCGATTTCCCTTCCTTCCTCGTATTCCCGGCTCAGTTCGAAGACGACGTCACCGTTCGGCTCGCCGGCCACCGCGCCGTAGTGGGAGAAGTCGGTCGGGTCCGCCGCCCGGACGAAGACCCTGCCGCCGTGGCCGAAGGTCGGGTCGAGAGTCCCGGGCCGGGCCGCGGGCGCGGCCTCGGCTCGCCGCGAGCCGGTCGAGGCGCCGACGCAGCCGATCAGAGCCGCGAGGGCGAGGATCGCTCCGAGGATCTTGATGCGTTGCCTGTCCACCTTCGCTCGAACACTCCCTGGTAAAGAAGTTCCGTCGAGCGCCTACCCGCGCGGCGAAAGAAATAGATTGCGTGTCGTGATCGAGCGAATCGCCGACGTGCCAAGTGGGGTCACCGGCTTCCGGATCGTCGACGAGCTGACCGACGCCGACTACGCCGACGTGCTGGCCCCGGGGCTGCGCGCGGCGGCCGCGGCGGGGGACGTGCGGTTGCTGCTGGCGGCGGCGAAGGGCTTCGACCTCGTCACGCTGAAATCGCGCTTCGAAGAGCTCCGCAACGACCCGGAGCTCGACCTCGGCAACAGTAAGGAGTGGAGGCGCGTGGCGATCGTCGCCGACGCCAACTTCATCTTCCGCGCCGCTTTCCCCGCGTTCTCGAAACTCGTCCCGGTCGAGACCAAGCTCTTCGGCATCGACGACGAGGACGACGCGAAGGCCTGGGTCTCCGCCTAGTCCCGCTGCGCGACGCGGGCGACGTTCCGCGCGATCAGGGCGGTGGGGAGGCGGTAGGCGAGGGCGAGCGGCGCCCAGAGCGGACCGTCCCCTTCCGGGGTCATCGAGAGACGGGTGCCGCCGTGGACCGGCTCGACCGCGTGGCGGATCACCAGCCCTTTCACCCGCCAGGCCCACGAGCGCCCGGGGACGACCTCAAGGATCTCGGCGCCGACCCGCAGTCCGCCGGGGAGGAGGACCGCCCCGACCGCCCCAGCTTCGACCTCCGGCTCACCGAGCCCCTCGGCGCCAGTCACGTAGGGCGACCACTCATGCCAGCGTCCGGGCCGCGCGATCAGCGACCAGACCGCGGTCGGCGGCGCGTCGATCGTGACCGTTCCGAGTCCCAGCATCTACCGCAGGTACCCGCCGCCGACCGGTAGCTCGGGCGTTTGCTGACTTGACCACCTCAGGGTGGGGTCAAGTCAGCAAGCGCGCCGCTCAGTCCTCGGCGGGCGGGAGGCGGTGGTCGGCCTCGTCGCGGACCTCTTCGGCGTCGACGTCGTAGTCGTAGCTCCGCTTCGGGGCGCCGCCGGGGCCGGGGCCGCCGCGAGGGCCGGAGCCGAAGCCGCCCCATGAGGCGCCGCCCGCGCCGGGGAAGCCGACGACGGCCACCCGTCCCACGGTCCAGCGGCGCAGGATGCGGCGGAAGACGGCGCGGGTCACCGGGATCAGCAGCAGGACGCCGAGGATGTCGGTGAGGAAGCCCGGCGCGATCAGGAGCGCGCCGCCGAGGATGACGAGGAAGCCGTCGGCGACCTCCTTGCCCGGCATCCGCCTCTCCGCCAGCGCCTGGTTGAAGCGCCGCCAGGCCGCCCGCCCCTCGCGTTTGAGCAGCCAAGACCCGACGATCGCGTCGAGCAGCAGCAGGAGCAGCGTCGGCCAGACGCCGATCAGCTCACCTACCTGGATGATCACGAACAGCTCCGCGATCGGGACGACGATGAAGACGAGGACGAGAAGAAGACCCATCTACAGAGGGTAGCCGGGGGCAACAGCGGCCGTCCGAGATGCGTCCCGGGCGTCTCGTGACGGCCCGGGCAGGCTGTGGCCGCCACGAGACGCCCGGGACGTGAGGGTTTCGCCGAGAACGTCACAGGTCTTCATCAGGCGGATGACGTCAGTGCGCTTGACCACACCAGGGTGGGCCTAAGTGCACGAACGTCGCGGGCGACCGTGACGTCACAGATCCACATCAGGCGGGAGCACGACTGGTCACTTGAGCCGCCTATAGGGGGCCTAAGTGACCAGTCG
>DAIQOT010000253.1:0-5445 GCA_036787695.1 Solirubrobacterales bacterium
GACCGGGGCGCTCGCGAGCAGCACCGGCACCGGGTCGCGCTCGTAGACGACGAGCGGCCGCGAGGGGCCGGCGGCCGCCGCCGCGACGTGGGCCTGGGCGCGGGCCGCCGGGGTCGCCGCGATCGCGTCGAAGGGCTCACTCAGGCCGCCGCGTGCTCCGCGCGCGCGGAGCGCGGCCGCCGGCCCCTCGGTGTCGAGGTCGCGGCCCGGGCGCAGCGCGACGAGGCCGGTCTGCGAGCTCGGGCCGAGCCGGAACCAGCAGCGCTCGGCGCCGCCGGCGAGCAGCGCGGGCTCGAGGTCGAGCCCGCCGCTCGCCCCGTCGTCGTCCCCCGCCCGGTCCACCTCGACGATCCGGAAGCGACCCTCGCGCGGGATCCCGAGCAAGGCGACCGCGTCCCAGAAGGCGGGGCCGAGCGAGGTGTCGGTGGTCAGCACCGAGTCGAGCAAGGAGGCGCGCACCTGCTCGCGCCGGCGCGCGTCCCGGAGCGCGATCTCGTGCTGGATTTCGCTCGCCCGCAGCGAGATCCGGTCGAGCAGGGCGAAAAGGCGCGGGGTCGCCGCGACCAGGCCCTGGGTCGCCGCCGCGTCGTCGGCCGCTTCGCGGGCGAGCACCTCCCAGAGCCGCGAGATCCCGACCCGGTAGCTATGCAGCATGTCCTCGAGGGAGATCCCTTCGCCCGCCCGCCGCCGCATCACCGGGTCGAGCTCGGCGCCGCTGACCGCCCGCCCCTCCACCTCGTCGAGGATCAACGTCAGGTAGCGCGCCAGGGTGGCGCGGACGTCGGCGTCGTCGAGCTCTCCGCCGGGCCGGTAGCTCGGCACCTCCGCCCGCACTGCCGCCCCGATCTCCTCGACCAGCTCGTCGAGCCGCCCTCGGGCCCGCTCGCAAATCGCGACGATTTGGCCGGAGTCGCTCATCCCCGCCATTCTGTCGAGCGCCTCACCCGGAGCGCGTTCGCACTTTCCCGCCCTATACGGGGGGAAAATGCGAACTCACTCCGCCGGGTGGCGGCGCGGTCGCGGCTACGGGTGGAGCTTCGTCTGCCAGTCGTTGGGGACGCGGCCCTGGGGGCCGGGGACTCCCTGGTCGAGCGGGTGGGCGTCGGGGGCGGCCAGGGGCGGGCCGTCGAAGAACTCGTTCGAGCGGTAGTCGTAGAACCAGTCCTCGCCCGGCTCGAAGCTCGCGATCACCTGGTGGCCGGTGGCCTCCGCGTGTTTGGTCGCGTGCTGGTTGGGCGAGTTGTCGCAGCAGCCGATGTGGCCACAGCCGGCGCAGCGGCGCAGGTGCAGCCACCATTCGCCCGTCGCCTCGCACTCCGCGCAACCCGCGCCGCTCGGCGCGACCGTCTCGTCGATGTCACCCGGTTCGATCGTCGGCACTTCAGCTCCTCTCGTCGGATCCCGTCCGAGCGTAGCGCCCGAACTCCGCCGTGTGCGATCTTTCCGCGATGCCGACGACCACCACGCCCAGCGGGATCGAGCTCTACTACGAGACGGTCGGATCGCCGACCGATCCACCGCTGCTCTTGGTGATGGGGTACGGCGCCCAGATGATCACCTGGCCGCGGGGGTTCTCCGAGGCGCTCGCCGCCGGCGGCCGCTTCGTGATCGAGTTCGACAACCGCGACTCGGGGCTGTCGGCGAAGCTCGACGACCTCGAGGTCGACATGGGCGCGCTGGTCGCCGCGGCCGAAGCGGGCGAAGCCGAGCGGGTGCTCGAGATCGCCGCCTACACGCTGAGCGACCTGGCCGACGACTGCGTCGCGATCCTCGATGACCTCGGGATCGACCGCGCCCACGTGGTCGGCGTCTCGATGGGCGCGATGATCGCCCAGCAGCTGGCGATCGATCACCCCGAGCGGCTCCTCACCCTGACCTCGATGTCGTCGACCACCGGCGAGCCCGAGTACGGCGCCTCGACCCCGGAGGCGATCGAAGCGCTGCTGAAGCCCGCGCCGACCGAGCGCGCCGCCTTCATCCAGGTGAGCGCCGACAAGATGATGACCTGGGCCTCGCCCCGCTACGGCGACCGCGCCCGCTCCGAAGCGCTCGCCGCGGCGAGCTACGATCGCTGCTTCTACCCCGCCGGGACGCCGCGCCAGCTGGCCGCGATCCTCGCCACCGGCCCGCGCGCCGACGGCCTGCGCGGGCTCGACGTCCCGACCCTCGTCATCCACGGCCTCGACGACACCCTGATCGGCCACGACGGCGGCGAACGGACCGCCGAGCTCGTCCCCGGTGCGCGCCTGCTGCTGGTCGAGGACATGGGACACGACCGTCCCGAAGAGCTCTGGCCGCTGCTCACCGAGGCGATCCTCGAGCACACCGGCGCGGCGCTGCCGGAGCCGGCCGCGGAGTAGGCGCGGGTGGCCGGCGACAAATCACCGCCGCCGCGGGTCTCGCGCGCCGACGTCGTCTACGAGCAGCTGCGCGAGGAGATCATCCGCGGCGAGGTCAGCGAGGAGACGCAGCTGAACCAGGTCGAGCTGGCCGAGCGCTTCGGCGTCAGCCGCATCCCGATCCGCGAGGCGCTCAACCGCCTGCAGGCCGAGTCGCTGATCGTCGCCACCCCGTACCACCCGTTCGTCGTCCGCAACGTCACCCCGGACCAGGTCGCCGAGCTGGTCGAGATCCGCGCCGCGCTCGAGGACCTCGGGCTGGCCCGGCGCGGTCCGGTGGGCGAGGCCGAGCTGGCGGAGCTGCGCGACCTCAACGCGCGGCTGGCCGAGGAGGAGCCGGGCGACTCCTGGTTCGAGCTCGACCGCAGCTTCCACCGCGTGATCGCCGGGCCGGGGACGATGACGGTGGAGCTCGTCGACGACGTCCACGATCGCGTCCACCGCTACATCTCGAGCCACGACGCGGTGAAACGCGAGCGCGCCGTGATCACCGCGGAGCACGCCGCGATCATCGACGCGCTCGCCGCCGGCGACGTCGATCTGGCCCGCGAGCGCCTGCGCGATCACGTCACGCGATCGCGTTCTGCAATCCTGGGTGGATCGCAAAAGTCTTAGGTCCCCCTAACGCCATCGCCACCACGCCTCCCACCAAAGCCCGCAACCGTCCCCTGCTGACCGGCAGGGTCGAATCGGTCGAGCCGCTGACGCCGGTCCTCACCCGGATCGTCTTCGGCGGCGACGGCCTCGCCGGGTTCGAGCTCGGGCGTTTCACTGACCACTACGTGAAGCTGCAGTTCCCGCGCGAGGGCGCGCCGGAGGACGAGCGGCCGAAGGTCCGCACCTACACGGTGAGGGAGTGGGACGCCGAGCGCGGCCTGCTGACGATCGACTTCGTCGTCCACGGCGACGAGGGGATCGCCGGACCGTGGGCGGCGGCGGCGCGGGTCGGCGACACGCTCGGGCTGCGCGGACCCGGCGGCGGCTACGCGCCCGACCCGACCGCCGACTGGCACCTGATGGCGGGCGACACCAGCGTCATCCCGGCGATCTCGTCCTCGCTCGCCCACATCCCGGCGGGCGCGCCGGTCCACGTCTTCCTCCAGGTGCACGGGCCCGAGGAGCAGGTCGACCTCACCTCGCCCGGCGACCTCGAGGTCCACTGGCTGCACGGCGACGCCGACGAGCAGATGGCCGAGGCGCTCGCGGCCCTCGACTTCCCGCCCGGCACGCCCCAGGTCTTCCTCCACGGCGAGGCCACCTCGGTCCGCCTCGCCCGCCGCCACCTGGTCATCGACCGCGCCGTCCCCGCCGAGTCCCTGCACGCCTCCGGCTACTGGAAACGCACCCTCACCGACGAAGGCTGGCGCGACGCCAAACGCGACTGGAACGCCCAGGTCGAGGCCGAAACTATTCGCTGATCGGCGTCAGGGGGTTGCCGGGTTCGATGCTCGCGCAGTTCTGGGGGGCGGGGAGGCCGAGGAAGCGGGCGTTCATCCAGGTCATCGCTTCGGCGATCCAGAGCACGGCCGTGCCGATGTGACCGAGGGGGTATTGGGAGTACTGGACCTTGTCGCCTTTGGCGCAGTATTGGCGCGCCAGGGAGCGGACGTCGCCGGCGATCATCACCCCGTCGCCCTCGCCGATTCCCGGCTTGTTGCCCGCGGTCCCTTCGAGCTCACCGAGGGCGCCCTGGGAGATCTGCATGGGGATCGTCGGCGTGCCGCCCGTACCCATGATCAGCTGGTTGACGACGTGGACGTAGGCGGGGATCGACTCCGGCGTCGGGTATTCGGGCTTCGCCAGCTGGGTCCAGGTCAGGCCCGGGTACTGCGCCAGCACGCTGGTGATCGAGGCTTTTTCGAGTTTCGCGTAGATCGATTTCCCGTATTCGGAGAGGTACGGGGTGAGGTCGATGTGGAAGGCGCGCGAGACGCCGATGATCGCCATCGGCATGACCCCCGCCCAGCTGAGGCTGCCGTCGACGTAGTGGAGGTTGTGGGCCGGGTCGACGAGGACGCCGCCCATCGTCGCGCCGACCAGCTTCGAGTTGACCGTCGGCGCGTAGCTCGGCGCCAGCTCGGCCGCCCACTCGGTCGCGATCGCGCCGCCGGAGTAGCCGATCAGCGCGATCTTTTTCGTCGAGCCGAGGCCGGTCGCCGGGGAGGCGAGGGCCGCCTTGAGGCCGTCGAGGGTGTTGATCCCGTACTCGGGCCCGGCGGCGAAGTCGGCGTTCTCGCCCTCGGTGTCGGTGATCACGACGGTGCGGTCGGCGAGTAGCGAGGGGCCGATCAGCGCCGACTCGACCTGGGGGATCGCGCCGCTCAGGCTCAGGCCGCCGCTGATCGCGTAAGAGGGCTCGTCGGCCGGGTTCAGCGAGTCGTAGAAGGACTGGTAGGAGACGACCTGCGGGGTGCCGATCGTCAGCAGCGGTTTCAGCACCGAGGCGACGTTCACGGTCGGTTCGCCGAGCTGCGAGGTCGAGCGGTAGAGCAGCTGGATCGCCGGGACCGGGGTCGGCAGGCCGAGCACGTGGTAGCTCAGCGTGCGCGTTTTGAGCACCGTCCCGGGGGCGATCGAAGCCAGCGGCGTGGCGCCGGTGTAGTGGTAGAAGGGGTCTTCTTCCGGGGTTGGCGGAGCTGCCTGCGCCAGCGGCGCCACGAGGGCCATGACCGCCACCAGAGTCGTCAACGCGGCCGCCGCGCGCCTGAGGGTTCCCTTGCTCATCGTCCCGCCTCCCGATTCGCGCGCCCGCCTCCCGAGCCGGCGCTAAGCGAGACGAACTCTACCCAGAATTGGGGACTCCGGTCAAGGAATTTTCTCCCAAGGTGTTTAGGACACCACTTGTGAAATTTTGAAGTTGGCCCTAAAGGATTTGCCGGCGGGTGCCGAATATCCACCCGTTGGACTCGGTCGCAAACAAAGGATTTCTCTTCTTTTCGGCGCTGCTCGCGACGATCGCTCTGGTCGTTCCGGCGGTCGCTTCCGCGGCTGAAAACGAACCCAACATCACGCTTGAGATGCAGGCGCCGAAAACGGCGCTGCTCGG
>DAIQOT010000065.1:0-16590 GCA_036787695.1 Solirubrobacterales bacterium
CGGCTCCGCCGGAGGAATGGACCCGGGCTTCCCGGTCCACAACTTCCTCCTCGGCGCGGGCCGCTACGGGCTGACCCAGCTGGCCAACCTGACGCAGCTGCCCGCCACCGGCGCGCTGATCGTCGTCGCCCCGCTGAAGCTGGTCGACGGCACCGGCAGCCCCTCGCGCGTCCTCGCCTTCGTCCCCCGCTAGGCCGCGCACCGATGACGCCCGCCGTCGCAGCCGCCGAGGGGGTAGCCCCGGACCCGATCCTCGCCTCGGTGCTGCAGCGCCGGGTCGTCGCCGTCTCCCGCGAGATGGCGACGGTCCTCATGCGCAGCTCGCGCTCGCCGATCTTCAACGAGATCGGTGACTTCGTCACGGTGATCTTCGACCGCGACGGCCGCACCCTGGCGCAGACCGAGTTCGCCTCGATCATCGCCTTCGGCGCCGCCCCCTCGCTGCGGGCGATCATCGAGGAGTTCGGCGACGACGTCCACGACGGCGACGTCTTCATCCACAACGACGTCTTCAGCGGCGGCAACCAGTTCGCCGACGTCGGCATCTACACCCCCGTCTTCCACGACGGCGAACTCGTCGCCTGGACCGCCGGCAAGGGCCACGTCGCCGACGTCGGCGGGATGACCCTCGGCGGCTACGACCCGAAATTCCGCGAGGTCTGGCAGGAAGCGTTCCGGATGACGCCGCTGCGCATCCACTCCGGCGGCGAGCCGATCCGCGACGTCGTCCGCCTGGTCCGCGCGAACGTCCGGCTCGAGATCACCTGGGACGACGTCCAGGCGATGATCGGCGCCTGCACGATCGGCCGCCGGCGCCTGGTCGAGCTGCTCGACCGCTACACCGCGCCGGTCTTCGACCGCCACATGGACTTCGTCATCGAGGCCGCCGAACGGCAGGTCCGCGCCGAGATCGAGCGCTGGCCCGACGGCGTCTACCACGGCGAGAGCTTCATGCAGTCCGACGGCATCGACCCGACCCGGCGCCTGCGCGTCGCGGTCGAGGTGACGATCGCGGGCTCCCAGATCACCTTCGACTTCTCCGGCTCCGACGACCAGGCGGCCGGCTTCACCAACATGCCCGCCGCCTCGGCGATCGGCGCGATCTCGATCGCCTTCATGATGCTGCTCGACGCCTCGGGCCTCTCGATCCCGACCAACGCGGGGCTCTTCGCGACGATGGAGACGGTGTTCCGCAAAGGCTCGCTGATCGACCCCGAGTTCCCCGCCGCCAGCGTCTTCGGCAACCAGATGTGCGACGAGGTGCTGGAGTCGATCATGACCGCGCTGGCCGAGCCGCTGCCCGACCTCGTCTGCGCCGGCTGGAACCAGTTCCTGCCCGCCTCGCTCAGCGGCGTCGACCCGCGCACCGGCGAGATCTACGTCGACCTGCTGCTGTTCTCGCGCGGCGGCTCCGGCGCGATGAAGGGCACCGACGGCTACGACGGCATCGGCTTCACCGGGACGCCCGGCTCGATGCGCTCGCAGGACATGGAGATCTTCGAGCTCTCGACCCCGCACACCGTCGACTACGTCGAACTGGAGACCGACTCGGCCGGCGCCGGGCAGTGGCGCGGCGGCTACGGCACCCGCACGCGGTTCAGCTTCGACGGCGAGGGGGTACGCGGCTCGACCCTCGGCGACGACTCCGAGGCCGAGGGCGCGGCGCCCGCGCAGGGCCTGTTCGGCGGCGAGGACGGCCGCCTCAACGTGCTGAAGCTGACCGAGCCCGACGGCACCGAGCGGAATTGGGGATCGAAGGAGGGCGTCCAGATCAAGCAGGGCACCGTCTGCGTCTCCAACCACGGCGGCGGCGCCGGCTACGGCGACCCCCGCAAACGCGACCCGGAGGCGGTCCGCCGCGAGGTCCGCGAAGGCCTGCTGAGCGAGGGAATGGCGCGCGACGTCTATGGCGTCGAGGTGGGCGCATGACTTATCGCCTGGGAATCGACGTCGGCGGGACCTTTACGGACTTCCTCTGTCTGGGCGGTGACGCGCCGCTCGTCCACAAGACGAGCTCGACGACCCACGACCCCTCGCTCGCGTTCGTCCGCGGCCTGGAGGAGATCGCCGGGCGGCTCGACCTCGCCTTCGAGGACTTCATGGCGCAGATCGAGCTGATCGTCCACGGCACCACCGTCTCCACCAACGCGGTGCTGACCGGCAACGGTTCGAAGACCGGCGCGCTGCTCACCGAGGGCTTCCGCGACACGCTGCGCCTGCGCGACGGCACCCGCGCGACCCCTTATGACAACCACCTCGTGCCGCCGCCGCCGCTCGCCCCGCGCGAGCACACCCACGGCGTCACCGAGCGGATCGGGCCGGAGGGCCAGGTGCTGACCGAGCTCGACGAGTCGAGCGTGCGCGCCGCCGCCGAGGCGCTGGCCACCGAGGGCATCGAAGCGGTGGCAATTTCATTCATGCACTCGCCGCAGAACGCCGCCCACGAGCGGCGCGCCCGCGAGATCGTCGCCGAGGTCATGCCCGACGCCTACCTGACCGCGTCGAGCGACCTGCTCGAGCAGATCCGCTACTACCCGCGGACCTCGACCACGGTGCTGAACGCCTACGTCGGGCCGATCATCAGCGGCTACATGGAGGGGCTGACCGCGCGCCTTCAGGAGCTGCGCTTCGCCGGCGTCCTGCTGATCATGCAATCCAACGGCGGCGTCGCGACGCCCCAGGAGATCTCGCGCCGGGCGGCGCTCTCGCTGCTCTCCGGCCCGGCCTCGGGCCCGACCGCCGGCCTCCATCACCTCGCCGACGCCGAGGTCGACGCCTGCCTCACGGTCGACATGGGCGGCACCAGCTTCGACGTCGCGATGGTCGTCGACGGGCGGCCGGTGACGATGACCGACGGGGTCGTCGCCGACTGGCCGCTGGCCCTGCCGACGATCGACATCCACACGATCGGCGCGGGCGGCGGCTCGATCGCCGCGGTCGACGAGGGCGGGCTGCTCTCGGTCGGCCCGCGCAGCGCCGGCGCCGAACCGGGCCCCGCCTGTTACGGGCGCGGCGGCACCGAGCCGACGACCACCGACGCCGACCTGATCCTCGGCTACCTGTCGACCGCGAGCACCCTGGCGGGCGGCGTCGCGCTCGACCTCGATGCCGCCCGGCGCGCGTTCCAGCCCGTCGCCGACGCCCTCGGCGTCTCGATCGAGGAGGCCGCGGCCGGCGCCTACGACCTGATCAACGTGAGCATGGCGACCGGGGTGCGCGACATCACCGTGCGCCGTGGCCTCGACCCGCGTGACTTCCCGGTCGTCGTCGCCGGCGGCGCCGGGCCGCTGCACGCGGCGGCGATCGCCGCCGAGCTCGAGGTCGCGCTGCTGCTGGTCCCGCGCGAGTCCTCGATCTTCTGCGCCGCCGGGATGCTGATGTGCGACTTCCAGCACGACGCGGTGCGGGCACTGAAGGCGCCGCTCGCCGAGCTGGACCCGGCCGAGGTGGGGAGGACGCTTGAGGAGCTCTCCGCCGAAGGCCGCGAGACGCTGCACGGCGAGGGCGTCGGCGACGAGGCGATCTCCTTCACCGCCTCGCTCGACCTCCGCTACGCCGGCCAGTGGCACGAGCTCGAGGTCGCGCTGCCCTGGGAGCCGGGCGAGGCGCCCGACCTCTCGGCGATGACCGACCGCTTCGACGCCGAGCACGACCGCACCTTCGGCTACTCCTCGCCCGGCGACACGATCGAGTGCCTGGCCCTGCGGCTGAGCGCCCGCGGCGCGACCGAGAAGCCCGACCTCGGCGAGATGGACGAGATGTCCTCCGGCGCCCCCGCCCCGGGCAGCCGCCGCCCGACCTGGTCGGCGCGGGGCCGCGCGATGGTCGACACCCCGGTCTACGACGGCCACGGGCTCGGCGCCGGCTTCGAGGTCTCCGGCCCGGCGATCGTCGAGCTGGCGACGACCACGATCGTCGTCCCCGAGGGCTTCGACCTGCTGGTCGACCGGCGCGGATCGTTCGTCCTCGCCGCCGGCGAGCGCGGTCGCAAGCTCGCCGAGGACCTGTTGGGACGGCTGCACTCGGTAGGGTAGGCGGCGCTGCACCGGGTTGCCATGCCGACTGACGATCACGACCGAGCGCTTCTGGGAGATTCAGCTTTCGACGCCCACTATGGGCTCGAGGTGGTCGAGTGCGGGGCGGAGCGGGTCCACGGCCGCATCCCGATCGGGCCCCATCTGATGCAGCCGACCGGGATCGTCCACGGCGGCGTCTACGCCAGCATCGCCGAGGCGCTCGCCTCGAGCGGCACCAACTGGGCGGTCACCCCGAACGGCGAGGTCGGCCTCGGGATGTCGAACAACACCAGCTTCCTGCGCCCCGCCTTCGAGGGCGTCCTCGACGCCGTCGCCGTCCCGGTCCACAGCGGCCGCACGACCTGGGTCTGGGACGTGACGATCACCGACGCCGAGGGCCGCACCTGCGCGGTCAGCCGGGTGACGATTGCCGTCCGTCCACGCAGGCAGTCTTGAGCATCTGATGGCGACCACGACCTCAGCTCCGGTCCCGACCCGCTCCCACGGGACGATGCGCTCGCAGGACCTGACGATCACGATCCTCGGCTCGCACATGCGGCGCGCCGGCGGGCGGGTCTGGTCGGGCGGCATGGTGACGCTGATCGGCGAGTTCGGCTTCTCGATCGAGGCGGTGCGGGCGGCGCTCTCGCGGCTCGTCACCCGCGGCACGCTGGAGCGCCATCGCGACGGCCGGATGATCAACTACGCGCTCACCCCGCGGGCGCAGGAGCTGCTCGCCGAGGGCGACCGCCGGATCTTCAGCTTCGGCCGGCGGGCGCCGGTCGCCGACGCCTGGACGCTGCTCTGGCACACGATCCCGGAGGACCGCCGGGTGGAGCGCTCGCGGCTCGCCTCGCGCCTGCGCTTCCTCGGCTTCGGCTCGCTGCAGGACGCGACCTGGATCGCCGCCTCCGACCGCGAGGGCGAGGTCAAAGCGCTGATCGACCAGCTCGAGGTCGCCGACTACGTCTCGATCTTCCTCGCCCGGATGGCGCGCGGGTCGGAGAAGGCGATCCTCTCCTCCGGCGCCTGGGAACTGGCCGGCCTGCCCGACCGCTACGACGAGTTCCTCGCCGAGTTCTCGCCGCTGACAAAAGCCAAAGCGCAGCGCGAGCTGTCGGACCGCGAGGCCTTCATCAGCCGCAGCCGCCTCGTCCACGCCTTCCGCGGGTTCTCCCTGCTCGACCCCGAGCTCCCCGACTCGATCGTGCCGCTGCACGACCGGCGCTCGAAGGCGGTCGCCGTCTTCGACACCGTCTACGAGGACCTCGCCCCCGCCGCCGACCGGCACTTCGAGGAGATCGCCCTGCCGCGATCGACCTCCCGCACGACCGCTTCCTGAGCCGCCAACACTCGACGTAGCTCCCCGTTGCCCTGCGGGTCATTTGTCGACCGCCGCGATCAATCGCGCGTGGTGCTCCTGCCGATCCTCACAAATCATTCGACATATCTCCTGACACGGGTGTAGAGTATTTCGGGATGGATGTGACGACGGTCCCTCTCTCCCTGCTCGCCAGGCGGTCTTCATGACCCGCACGGTCGTCGTCACCGGCGGGGCCAAGGGGATCGGCCGCGCCACCACCGCCGCCTTCGCCGCGCTCGGCGATCGGGTCTTCGCCCTCGGCCGCGACGAGCAGGCGCTCGCCGCGCTCGGCGAATCGCTCGGCACGGCCGCCGACAACGTCACCACCGCCCGCTGCGACGTCGCCGACGAGGCCGCTGTCGCCGGCTGCTTCGACGAGATCGGCGCCGTCGACGTTCTCGTCAACAACGCCGGGGTCGCCACCGCCGCGCCCCTCGCCAAGACCTCGCTCGCCGACTGGGAGGGACAGATCGCGGTCAACGCGACCGGCGCCTTCCTCTGCACCCGCGCCGTCCTCCCCGGGATGCTCGAGCGCGGCGAGGGCTCGGTCCTCACCGTCGCCTCGACCGCGGGGGTGGTCGGCGCCCGCTACACCGCCGCCTACACCGCCTCCAAGCACGCCGCCGTCGGCCTGATGCGCGCGACCGCCGCCGAGGTGGCCGGCACCGGCGTCCGCGCCAACGCGGTCTGCCCGACCTTCGTCGACACCGAGATGACCGAGCGCTCGGTCGCGAACATCGTCGCCGCCACCGGCCGCGACGAGGCCGAGAGCCGCGGGGCGCTGGAGCGTTCCTCGCCGCTCGGCCGGCTGGTGGACCCGCACGAGGTCGCCGCGACCCTGGTCTGGTTGGCCTCGGTCGAGGCGGCGCCGATCAACGGACAGACCGTCGTGCTCGACGGAGGAGGAATCCAAGGATGAGCCCGTTCCGCGCTTCGGCGCCCTTCACCGATAACTGGGAGCACTTCGATTTCAAGATCGAGGACGGCGTCGCCACCGTCACCCTCAACCGCCCCGACAAACTGAACGCGCTGACCTTCGAGAGCTACGCCGACCTCCGTGACCTGGTTGCCGAGCTGCCCCACCGCGGCGACGTCCGGGTGCTGGTGCTCGCGGGCGAGGGCCGCGGCTTCTGCTCCGGCGGCGACGTCGAGGAGATCATCGGCGAGTTGCAGAAGATGGAGGCCGCCGAACTGCTCGAGTTCACGCGGATGACCGGCGCCGTGATCAAGGCGCTGCGCGAGGTGCCGATCCCGGTGATCGCCCAGATCCAGGGCATCGCCGCCGGCGCCGGCTCGGTGCTCGCGCTGGCCGCCGACTTCCGCCTCCTCTCGACCAAAGCCTCGTTCGCCTTCCTCTTCACCAAGGTCGGGCTGGCCGGGGCCGACATGGGCTCGGCGTACCTGCTGCCGCGCCTCGTCGGCGCCGCCCGCGCGACCGAGCTGCTGATCCTCGGCGACAAGCTCGACGCCGAGTCGGCGCTGCGGATCGGCCTCGCCAACTCGGTCCACGAGCCCGAGGAGCTGCCGGCCGCCGCCGCCGCCCTCGCCCGCCGCCTCGCCGACGGCCCGGCGCTCGCCTACGGCACGACCAAGACGCTGATCACGCGCGAGCTCGACATGGACCTCGCCTCCTCGATCGAGCTCGAGGCGCTGACCCAGGCGCTGATGATGAAGACCGACGACCACGGCGAGTTCTACGCGTCCTGGAAAGAGGACCGCAAGCCCGACTGGAAGGGACGCTGATGCCCGAGACCCCGCACCGCATCGTCGTCTCGCCGGACCTGGCCCCGCCGGTCGGCTACTCGCAGGCGATCGTCGCCGCTCCCGGCCGCACGGTCTACCTCGGCGGGCAGACCGCTCTCAACAAGCAGAACGAGATCGAGGGCGAGACCATCGTCGAGCAGTTCGAGGTCGCCGCGAACAACGTGATGACGGCGCTGCGGGCGGCCGGCGGCGAGGCCGAGCACATCGTCTCGATGCAGATCTTCGTCACCGACGTCCCCGCCTACAAGGCCAATCTGCGCGAGCTCGCGGGCGCCTGGAAGCGGAACTTCGGCACCCACTACCCGGCCGCAGGCCTCTTCGGCGTGACCCGGCTCTTCGACGACCCGGCGCTGATCGAGCTGATGGCGGTGGCTGTCATCCCCGGGGAGGAGGGCTGATGGCGGAGGCCGTGACGACTCCGGTCTCGCTGCTCGACGCCCACCTCAGCGAGGAGGAGCGCGCGCTCCTCGCCGAGTGCGAGAACCTCGCCACCGAGCGTTTCGCGCCGCTCGCGATCGCCCACGAGGAGGCGGGGGATGCGACGAAGCTCGACCGCCCGCTGATCGGCGCGATCGCCGAGGCCGGCCTCTACGACCGCCTCTACAAGCGAAACGACGACGGCACCTGGGCGGTCAAGGCGATGGAGCTGTGCCTGATCCGCGAGGGCCTGGCCCGCGGCTCGACCGCTGCCGAGACCGCCTTCGCCCTGCAGGGCCTCGGCTCGTTCCCGCTGCTGCAGTCGGGGACCGAGTCGATGATCGAGGAGTGGGTGCCGAAGCTGGCGAGCGGCGAGGCGGTCGCCGCCTTCGCCCTCTCGGAGCCCGACGCCGGCTCCGACGTCGCCGCGCTCTCGCTCAAGGCCGAGTCGGTCGGCGACGACGGCTACGTCCTGAACGGCGAAAAGGTCTGGATCTCCAACGCCCCCGAAGCCGACCTCTACACGGTCTTCGCCCGCACCACCGAGGGCGCCGGGGCCCGCGGCCTGACCGGCTTCGCTGTCCCGCGCGAGAGCGAGGGCCTCTCCGGCGAGGCGATCGAGATGCTCTCCGCGCACCCGATCGGTCGGGTCGTCTTCGAGGACGTCCACGTGCCGCTCGACGCGGTGCTCGGCGAGGTCGACCGCGGCATGTCGGTGGCGATGCGCACCCTCGACCTCTTCCGCCCCAGCGTCGGCGCCTTCGCCGTCGGCATGGCCGAGGCGGCGCTGGCCGCGGCCGTCGCCCACGCCGTCGACCGCTCCGCCTTCGGCGGCAAGCTCAAGGACCTGCAGGCGGTCTCCCACCGCCTCGCCGAGATCGCGACCAGGATCCAGGCGGCGCGCCTCCTCGTCCACGACGCGGCCCGCTCCTTCGACCGCGGCCTGCGGCCGATCACCCAGGTCGCCGCGATGGCGAAGCTGATGGCGACCGAGGTCGCCCAGGAAGCGGTCGACGCCGCCGTCCAGGTCCTCGGCGCCCGCGCCCTCGTCCGCGGCCACCTGCTCGAGCACCTCTACCGCGACGTCCGCGCGCCGCGGATCTACGAGGGCGCCTCCGAGATCCAGCGCGAGATCATCGCCCGCACTCTCTTCGCCCAAGGAGGTCGTTCGTGAACGTCGCGATCATCGGCGGCGGCCCTGGCGGCCTCTATGCCTCGATCCTGCTCGGCCGGCTCGGCCACGAGGTCACCGTCTGGGAGCGCAACGCCCCCGACGACACCTTCGGCTTCGGCGTCGTCTTCTCCGACGAAACGCTGGCCGCCTTCGAGGCCGCCGACCCGCTGAGCTACAAGGCGATCTCGGGCAGCTTCGCCCGCTGGGCCGACATCGACATCTACTACCGCGGCACGGTCGAACGCTCCGGCGGCCATGGCTTCTCGGCGCTCGGGCGGATGCGGCTGCTGAACATCCTCCAGGCGCGGGCCGAGGAGGTGGGCGTCACGGTCAACTTCAGCAGCGAGGCGCCGGGTCATGAGCAGCTGATGGCGGAGCACGACCTGGTGATCGCCGCCGACGGGGTCAACAGCGCCGTCCGCGCCGCCTACGCCGACACCTTCCAGCCGACCCCCGAGGGCCGCTTCTCGAAATTCATGTGGCTGGGGACCGACCTCGTCTTCGAGGCCTTCACCTTCCACATCGTCGAGACCGAGTGGGGCATCTTCCAGATCCACGGCTACCCCTACGACGAGACGATGAGCACCTTCATCGTCGAGACCGACGAGGCGACCTGGCGGCGGGCCGGCTTCGACGCGTCCGAGGACGAGGTCTTCGCCCCCGGGCAGAGCGACGAGAAGGCGATCGAGCGCTTCCGCGAGATGTTCGCCGAGCAGCTGCAGGGCCACGACCTCGTCGCCAACAACTCGAAGTGGCTGAACTTCCAGACGATCCGCAACCTGAACTGGCGCCACGAGAACGTCGTCCTGCTCGGCGACGCCGCCCACACCGCGCACTTCTCGATCGGCTCGGGGACGAAGCTGGCGATGGAGGACGCGACCGCGCTCGCCTGGGCGCTGAAAGATTCGCCCGACGACCTCGCCGCCGCGCTGCTCTCCTACGAAGAGGACCGCCGGCCGATCGTCGAGTCGACCCAGCGCGCGGCGCAGGCGAGCCTCGAGTGGTTCGAGGGGATCTCCCGCTACGTCGGCCAGTCGCCGCCACAATTCGCCTTCAACCTGCTGACCCGCAGCCGTCGGATCACCTACGAGAACCTGACGATGCGCGACCCCGACTTCATGCGCCGGGTCGACGAGGACTTCCACCGGCAGATGGGCGTCGACGTGCCGGCGAGCAACGGCACCGCCGCGCCGGCCCTGCGGCCGCCGATGTTCACGCCGCTGAAGCTGCGCGAGATGGAGCTCTCCAACCGCATCGTCGTCAGCCCGATGGACATGTACACGGCGGTCGACGGGGCGGTCGGTGACTTCCACCTCGTCCACCTCGGCAGCCGTGGCATCGGCGGCGCCGGCCTGGTGATGACCGAGATGGTCTGCGTCTCCGCCGAGGGTCGGATCACCCCCGGCTGCGGTGGCCTCTACCGCGACGACCAGGTGGAAGGCTGGAGCCGCATCGTCGACTTCGTCCACGGCCACGGCGACGCGAAGATCGGCTGCCAGATCGGCCACTCGGGGCGCAAGGGCTCGACCAAGCTGATGTGGGAGGGGATCGACCAGCCGCTCGAGGAGGGCAACTGGCCGATCGTCTCCGCCTCGCCGCTCGCCTACCTCGGGCACGGCCAGGTGCCGGCCGAACTCGACCGTGCCGGGATGGACCGGGTCCGCGACGAGTTCGTCGCCTCCGCGCTGCGCGCCGAGGAGGCCGGGTTCGACCTGCTCGAGCTGCACCTCGCCCACGGCTACCTGCTCTCCTCCTTCCTCTCGCCGCTGACCAACCGGCGCACCGACGAGTACGGCGGCGACCTCGCCGCCCGGGCCAAGTTCCCGCTCGAGGTCGCCGCCGCGTGCCGCGCCGCCTGGCCCGACGAGAAACCGCTGTCGACCCGGATCTCGGCGACCGACTGGACGCCGGGCGGGTTCGAGGGCGACGACGCCGTTCTCCTGGCGGAGATGCTCCGCGAGCTCGGCGTCGACATCGTCGACGTGTCGACCGGCCAGGTCTGGGCCGAGGACGCGCCCGCCTTCGGCCGCAGCTTCCAGACCCCGTTCGCCGACCGGATCCGCAACGAGATCGGGATGCCGACGATCGCCGTCGGCGCGATCTCCAGCTACGACGACGTCAACACGACCCTGCTCGCCGGCCGCGCCGACCTCTGCGCCCTCGGCCGCCCGCACCTCTACGACCCCTACTGGACCCTCCACGCCGCTGCCGAACAGGGCATCGCCCAGCGCGACGACTGGATCCCCCAGTACCAGGCCGGCGGCCGCCGGCCGGTCGACGGCAAGCTCGACGTCCAACGCCAGCCCCTCCGCAGCTTCGACCCCCCAGCCCCCGAGCCCGACCTGAGCCGCTGGCGCCCGGCGGCAGCGCGCTCCCGCGCCTAGGGCAGGGTGCCGTTCGTCGTTTCCCCCTCATATGAGGGGGAAATAGCGAAGGGTGGGGGAGGACCTGCGCTTTTTCTACCTCGGAGGAGGGAGAAGAAGCCCAGGGGTGTCAGTCGACGGGGCCTAGGGACGCGCCGGCTTGTTCGGCGCGGCGGGCCAGGAGGATGCTGAAGTCGCGGGAGCCGTCGCCCTGGTCGCGGAGCTCGGTGAAGGTTTTCTCGGCCAGGGCGCCGGCCTCCAGGGGGACGCCGTTGGATTCGGCCAGTTCGCGGACCAGGCCCATGTCCTTGGCCATCAGCTCGACCGCGAAGTGGGTCTCGCTCGGGTCTTTGAGGATGGTGCGGGGGATCCAGGTGTCGAGGATCCAGCTCGAGCCGCTGGCGCCGGCGATCGCTTCGAGGGTCTTCTCGACGTCGAGGCCGGCCTTGGCCGCGAGGGCGACGCCCTCGGCGATGCCGAGCACGATCACCGAGCCCATCAGGTTGTTGACGAGCTTCGCCGTCTCGCCGGCGCCGAGGTCGCCGACCCGGACGAGGTGGTTGGAGAGGAGTTCGAGCAGGGGACGGGCGCGCTCGAAGGCGGCCTCGTCGCCGCCGGCCATGATCGTCAGTTCGCCCGCGCGGGCGGCGACCGGGCCGCCGCTGACCGGGGTGTCGAGGAGCGTGACCCCGGCGTCGGCGAGCTCGGCGCCGAGGCGGCGGGCCTCGTCGGGATCGATCGTGCTCAGCAGGATCAGCAGCGTGCCCTCGGCGAGGCCGGCGCGCAGGCCGTCATCGCCGGCGAGCGCGGTCTCTATATGGGGCGTGTTCGGAAGCGCGAGGAAGACGACCTCCGAACGTTCGGCCAACTCGCGCGCGTTGGCCACCGCGGCGACGCCTTCCGTGGAAAGCTCGGCGAGGCGCTCCCGGTCGAGGTCGAAGGCGCTGACCTCGACGCCTTGGTCGGCGAGGCGGATGGCGGCCGAGCCACCGATCGAGCCGGCGCCGAGGAACCCACAGCGGAGATAGGTGGAAGTCCTCGTATCGTTCTGCATACCAGCCTGCTTCCTCATTGAATAATCGATACCAATCGAGTCCTGCTACTGAGTCTAAAAGTGAAGAACTCAGGTTTGCCGTTTGTACCGGCGTCCAAACAACTTTAGACATTCTGCACCACAGAGCGGTAGGTAGTCGAGTATGCTCCCCAAATGAAGACCCCCTCTGGGAAAAGGGACAGTTGGAAAAGGGAAGTGGGATATGCACGCAGTAGGTGAAACGGGTAAGACGGCGTCTCACGAGCCGGCACTGGTCGAGGTACGCGGCGCGACCGTCGTGTACCCCGGAGTGGTCGCTCTCGACCGCGTCGATTTCTCGATCCGCGCCGGTGAGGTGCACGCGCTGACCGGCGAGAACGGCTCCGGCAAGTCGACCCTCGCCAAGGTCATCAACGGCTCGGCGAAGCCGGTCGAAGGGGAGATCTACTTCGAAGGCGAGCTGACCGAGATCGCCAACCCGCGCCAGGGCCTCGACCTCGGCGTCGTCAACATCAGCCAGGAGCTGACCCTCGCGCCGACGCTCACCGTCGCCGAGAACATCTTCCTCGGTCGGCTCCCGACCAGCGGCGGCCGCGTCGACTGGGGGCGCCTGCGCCGCGACGGCCGCGAGGTCCTCGAACGGATCGGCATCGACGTCTCCGAGACCGCGATCGTCGGCGACCTCAACGTCGAGCTCCAGCAGATGGTCGAGATCTCCCGCGCCTTCTCCTCCGAGGCCAAGCTGCTGATCCTCGACGAGGCGACCAGCTCGCTGTCGGAGCAGGCGACCCGCCGCCTGCTCGCGCTCGTCGACGAGCACCGCGAGAAAGGCGTCGCGGTGTTGATGATCACCCACCGGATGGCGGAGCTCTACGCGGTCTGCTCGACCGCGACCGTGCTGCGTGACGGCCACCTGATCGGCACCGCGCCGCTGCCCGAGACGACGGAAAAACGACTGGTCTCGATGATGGTGGGCCGCGAGCTCGACGACTACTACAACAAGCGTGAGATCGCGGCGGGTGAGTGTGTGCTCGAGCTCGACGCGCTGGCCTCCGAGGACGGCGTCCTGCAGGAGACCTCGCTGAAGGTGAACCGCGGCGAAATCGTCGGCGTCGCCGGCCTCGTCGGCTCCGGCAAGGCCGAGCTCGGCCTCGTCCTCGGCGGCGCGGTGAAGAGCCACGGCGTCGCCAAGGTGGCGGGCAAGGAGGTGAAGCTGGGCGACCCGCGCAAGGCGATCGCCGGCGGCATCGGCTTCGTCCCCGACGACCGCAAGCGCTCCGCCCTGCTGCCGAACCGCAGCGTCGCCGAGAACTTCTCGCTCCCCTGGCTGAGCAAGTTCTCGCGCACCGGCGTGCTGAACCTCGTCTCCGAGAAACGCGCCGTCGGCAAGGCGATCGACCGCTACGGCGTCGTCACCGCCTCGGCGAACAGCACGGTCACGACGCTGTCGGGCGGCAACCAGCAGAAGGTTGTCCTGGGACGCACGTTCGAGCTCGACGTCGACGTGCTCGTCCTCTCCGAGCCGACCCGCGGCGTCGACGTCGGCGCCAAGAGCGAAATCTACGACCTGCTCCAGTCCGCGGCGGAAGCCGGCGCCGGGATCGTCCTGATCTCTTCCGAGCTGCCCGAGCTCCTCGGCCTCGCCGACCGCATCGTCGTCTTCTTCGGCGGCGAGATCAAAGGCGAGTTCACCCGCGAGCAGATGGAGGAGGAAGCCGTCGCGCACGTGGCGGTCACCGGCGTCCACGCCGATTCCGAGGAACCGAACAACGAAACGGAGGGTCAGTAATGAGCAGTCCCGAGGACTCCACGGCAGTCGCCCCGGCGCCCGCCAAAGGTGGCAGCCGGAGGCCTTCCCTCGGCTCGCTCGAGGCCCTCTCGCTGGGCCGCTACGCGGGAGTCATCGTCGCCCTGATCCTGGTCGCGGCGCTGCTGACGATCACCCAGAGCACCTTCCTCACCTGGGCGAACATGGAAAACATCATCGCCGCCAACTCGGTGATCCTGATCCTCGCCCTCGGCGCCACCTTCGTCGTGATCAGCGGCGGCATCGACCTCTCGACCGCGTCGCTGATGACGGCCGCCTCGATGATGCTCGCGATCGCCTTCAAAAGCGGTTGGGGACTGGTCCCCTCGGTCGCCCTGGCGCTCGCCTTCGGCGCCGCGGCCGGGCTCGGCAACGGCCTGCTGATCGCGAAAGGCAAGATCTCCTTCCTCGCCGTCACCCTCGGCGCGCTCTCGATCTGGTCGAGCTTCGCCCTCGTCGTCCAGGAAGGCCAGACGGTCTCGGTCTTCTCGGCGAAGGCGTTCAACCCGATCCACGAGCTGGTCACCAACTCGATCGGCCCGATCCCGCTGCTCCTGATCTTCGACATCGCCCTGCTCCTGATCGCCGGCGGCGTCCTGCGCTACACGACCTTCGGCCGCTCGCTGTTCGCGATCGGCTCCAACGAAGAGGCCGCGCGCCTGTCGGGCATCAACGTCACCCGCGTCCTGATCCTCGTCTACACGATCGCCGGGCTCGCCGCGGGCCTCGCCTGCATCGTCTCGGTCGGCCGCCTCACCGCGGGCTCGCCGACCGTCGACTCGAACCTGCTGCTGACCGTGCTCGCCGCGGTGTTGATCGGCGGCACCAGCTTCACCGGCGGCCTCGGCGGCGTCGCCGGCACCGCGATCGGCGTGATCTTCCTCGGCGTGGTCGAGAACGGCCTGACGCTGTCGAACGTCTCGAGCTTCTGGCAGGGCATCGTCAGCGGCTCGATCCTGATCATCGCCGTCGGCTTCGGCGTGCTGAGGGAACGGGGCTGGTCGATCCGGCGGGCCCGTGGCGCCAACGCCGCGGTGACCGAAGGCCCGGTGCGTTGAGCGGCCTCGATCCCGACCTGGTCGCGGCCGTCTGCGACACCCTGCTGCCCGCCCGCGGCGAGGGCTCCGGCGACGGCGCCTGGAACAGCAGCGCGACCGAGCTCGGGATCTCCGGGCGGGTCGCCGACGGCGTCGCGGCGGGCCTGCCGCCGCACGTCGCCGCGGCGGTCGACGCCCTGCTCGCCAAGCTGGCCGAGGTCGATTTCTCCGCCGCCGGCCCCGAGCGCCGGGTCGAGCTGCTGCACGACGCGGCGGCCGACCCGACCGCCCGCTTTGCCCTCAAGCAGCTGAAGACGATGACCTTCGGCGACCTCTTCGGCTCCTTCGACGAGAACGGCCGCAACCCGGTCTGGGACGAGATCAACTACCCGGGCCCGATCTCCGCGCCGCCGACCCCGGCGCAGGCGCCGAAGACGATCCCGACCGAGAAGGTCTCCGGCCCCGCGGCGACCCTCACCGCCGACGTCTGCATCGTCGGCTCCGGCGCCGGTGGCGCCGTCATCGCCGCCCGCTGCGCCGCGGCGGGCAAGTCGGTGCTGGTCCTCGAGATGGGGAGCTACAAGAACGAGTCCGACTTCCGCCAGCTCGAGGCGGAGGGCGCCGGGCAGATGTTCCTCGGCGGCGGCCTCGGCTGGTCGGAGGGCGGTGAGCTCGGGCTGCTCGCCGGCTCGACCCTCGGCGGCGGCACCGTGATCAACTCGATGGCCTGCCGGCCGCTCCCCGACGACGTCCGCGCCGACTGGGCCGCGGCCGGGCTCGAGGGCGTCGACGGCGCCGAATGGGACACCTACTTCGACACCGTCTGGACCGCGCTCGGCGCCAACAGCGAGGCGACCGTCTACAACCGCAACGCCGAGGTGCTGATCGAGGGCCTCACCGCGAGCGGCCTCGAACACCACCGCATCCCCCGCAACGCCGAGCTGTTCGACGACCCGACCTACTGCGGCTACTGCAACGCCGGCTGCCAGCAGGGCTGCAAGCGCTCGGTGCTGAAGAACTACCTCCAGGACGCCGCCGACTCCGGTGCCCGCTTCCTCGTCGACTGCTTCGTCGAGAAGATCACCACCGAGGACGGGCGCGCCACCGGGGTCAAGGCGCGCGTGGGGGAGACCGAGGTCACGGTCGAGGCGCCGACCGTCGTCGTCGCCTGCGGCGGGATCGAGTCGCCCGCCCTGCTGCTGCGCTCGGAGATCGGCGGCCCTGCGGTCGGCAAGAACCTCCGCGTCCACCCGAGCTACATGATCACCGGCGTCTACGACGAGCCGGTCGAAGCCTGGAACGGCCAGCTGATCACGGTGATGTCGTTCGACTTCCAGCACTGCCTCGGCGACTCCGGCTTCTACATCTCGCCGCTCGGGCTCAGCCCGGCGACCTGGGCCGGCCAGTCCCCGTGGACCGACGGCGAGGAGATGCGCGGGCACTTCCTCAAGTTCCCGTCGATGGCGAGCTGGCACTCGATCACCCACGACCACGGCTCCGGCCAGGTGGTGCTGGGCGAGGACGGCCGGGCGCTGGTGCGCTGGAGCATGGCCGACGACGAGCTCGACCGCGAGGTCGCGATCCGCGCCCACACCGAGCTCGCCCGCGTCCACCAC
>DAIQOT010000254.1:0-5431 GCA_036787695.1 Solirubrobacterales bacterium
GCGGACTTTGACCCTCCTATAGCAAGGTCAAACTCCACCGCGTGATCTCGACGCATCGGGATCGGCGAGGTTCCATGAATCTCCGTCACGGGACTCGCGCAGTTCGTGGAGAAACGCGCACGCTCCCCGGTGCTCGTTTACGAATCCTCATCACCTCCCGCACTCCCGGCCGTCTCGGCCACGGCCACAGCCTGCCCGGGCCGTGGCCGAGACGGCCGCGCCCTTTCGCCTCGAGGCGCGAGCCGCTGGCCCCGGAGCTTTAGCTGACGGCCTCGGCGCCGGCTTTGGCCGGGTCCGCGTCGCCGTCGCCGGTGCCCTCGTCGGGGTCCGACTCGGGGGGCAGGTCGCCGCCGCGCTCGGTGCCGGCGATCAGTTCGTCGGAGGTTTTGCCCTCGGGGATGAAGCCCGATTTCATACCGAAGTAGACCGCCTGGGGGTGGTGGGCGATGATCGCCACCGTCGACTGCTCGGGCATCACGGCGTACCCGCCGGAGAGGGTCATGCCGATCTCTTCGAGGCCGAGCAGGCGCCAGACCTTCTCGTGCTCGGACTGGTCCGGGCAGGCCGGGTAGCCCCACGACCAGCGTCGGCCCTGGTCGAGCGGGATCCCGAGGTTGCGGCGCACCTCCGAGTGCAGCCACTCGGCCGATCCCTCGGCGGACTGCACGCCGAGGCCGTGCACGTAGTACTGCTCGGTCACCTCGCCTTCGGCCCCGAGCCGGTCCATCAGCTCGGTCACCTCGGCGCCGACGGTCACGCCCTGCAGGGCGACGACGTCGCGTTCGCCGGAGGAGAGCGGCCGGTAGAAGTCGGCGATGCAGATCCGGTCGTGCTTCGGCTGCCGCGGGAAGACGAGGCGCTCGAGCTCGACGTCCGGGTTCTCCGGGTCGAAGATGATCAGCTCGTTGCCCTCGGAGTTGCAGGGGAAGTAGCCGAGGCGCGCCTTCGGGTGCAGGTAGTCCTGCTCTGCCCACATGCGTTCGAGGCGAGGGACGAAGCCCTCCTCGCCATCGTGGCCCTCGACCAGTTTCCGCCACTCCTCGCCCTTGATGCCTTTGCCGCCCCAGTGAAGCTTGAACAGCACGTGGCGGTCGAGGTAGGGGTAGATGTCGTCGAAGCCGACGGCGATCTCACGCACGCCCAGGTAGGGCGGGGTGGGGACCGGGTTGTCGGTCTCCGCCTTCGAGCGGACGCTCGAGTCGGTGACCGGCGGTCCGTCGTCGACTACGACCGGCTTCTCGCGCAACGTCTTCGCCTCGCCGCGGATCCGCTCGACCAGCGCCGCGCGGGCGTCGTCGTCGACCAGCGCGTCCATCGTGTCGAGGCCCTGGAAGGCGTCCTTGCAGTAGTAGACGCCGCCCTCGTAGATCTCGTCGGACTCGCGGCCCTTCGGGTAGAGGACGCGGCGGCCGAAGTCGCGGTTGATCGCGGCGCCGCCGATCAGCACCGGGAAGTCGAGGCCGCGCTCGTGTAGCTCGGCGATCGCCGTCGGCATCTGCTTCGAGGTCGAGACGAGCAGGGCGGAGAGGCCGATCGCGTCGGCTTCGTTTTCGACCGCGGCCTCGATGATCGCGTCGACCGGGACCTGCTTGCCGAGGTCGATCACCGTGTAGCCGTTGTTGGTGAGGATCGTGTTGACCAGCGACTTGCCGATGTCGTGGACGTCGCCGAAGACGGTCGCGATCACGACCTTGCCCTTGGTGTGGCCCTCGATCCGGTCGAGGTAGTTCTCCAGGTGTGCGACCGCGCGCTTCATCACTTCGGCCGACTGGAGGACGAAGGGCAGGATCAGTTCGCCCGCGCCGAATTTGTCGCCGACCTCCTTCATCGCCGGCAGCAGCACTTCGTTCAGCGTCGGGACGGCGCCGATCTTCTCGACCGACTTGTCGATCCAGTCCTCGACGCCTTCCTTCTTGCGGCGGAGGATGTGCCAGTGGAGGGCCTCCTCGGGAGTCATCCCGGCGGTCGGGTCGGCGCTCTCGGCCTCGGCCTCCTCGCCCTTCGACTCGAAGTAGGCGATGAACTTCTCCAGCGCGTCGTCGCGACGGTTGAAGACGAGGTCGTTGGTGAGCTCGCGCTCCTCGTCGGGGATCTCCGAGTAGGGCGTGATGTGGTTCGGGTTGACCATCGCCAGGTCGAGGCCCGCCTCGACGCAGTGGTGGAGGAAGACCGAGTTGAGGACGGCGCGCGGGCGCGGGCTGACGCCGAAGGAGACGTTGGAGACGCCGAGCGAGGTCTTCACCTCGGGGATCTCGGCCTTCAGCCGGCGGATGCCCTCGATCGTCTCGACCGCCGACGGTTTCCACTCCTCGTCGCCGGTGGTCAGGGTGAAGGTGAGCAGGTCGAAGATCAGCGATTCGGGATCGAGGCCGTGCTCGTCGCAGGCGATCTCCTTGATCCGCCGGGCGATCTCGACCTTGCGGTCGGCGGTCTTCGCCATCCCGACCTCGTCGATCGTCAGCGCGATAAGCGCCGCGCCGTGCGCCTTGGCGAGCGGGATGACGACGTCGGCCTTGGCGCGGCCGGCCTCGAGGTTGATCGAGTTGACGATCGCCCGGCCGGGGATCGTCTCCAGCGCCGCTTTGATCACGTCGGGCTCGGTCGAGTCGACCTGGATCGGCGCCGGCTGGGTCAGCGAGACGCGCTTGACGACGGCGCTCATCTGGTCGTCCTCGTCCTGGCGCTCGGTCAGCGCGACGCAGACGTCGAGCACGTGGGCGCCGCCTTCGACCTGGTCTTCGGCGACCTGGACGAGGCCGTCGTAGTCGTCGGCGAGCAGCAGTTCCTTGGCTTTTTTCGAGCCCTGCGAGTTGACCCGCTCGCCGACCAGGGTCGGGCGCGGCTCCTGCACCAGCGGGGTCGAGGTCATCATCGAGGAGAGCTCGATCGGGCCCTTGGCGGGGCGGGCGGCGGGCGTGCGGGCGTCGCCGATCCGCTCGCGGATCGCGCGGATGTGGTTCGGATCGGTGCCGCAGCAGCCGCCGACGATGCCGACGCCGTAGCGCTCGACGAACTCGCCGAGGGTGGCGGCGAGCGGCTCGGGCTTTTCCGGGAAGATCGTCTCGCCGTCGGGGCCTTGCAGCGGCAGGCCGGCGTTGGGGATGCAGTGGACGGGCAGCGGGGAGGTCTCGCCGAGGAAGCGGATCGCGTCGCGCATGTCCTCGGGGCCGGTCGAGCAGTTGAGCCCGACGACGTCGACTTCCATCGCGGTCAGGGTCGTCAGCACCGACTGGATGTCGGTGCCGAGCAGCATCTTGCCGCCGTTCGGCAGCAGCGAGACGCTGATCTGCAGCGGCAGCGTGCGGCCGGTGTCCTTGAACGCCTGGCGGGCGCCGAAGATCGCCGCCTTGACCTCGAGGATGTCCTGCGCGGTCTCGATGATGATCAGGTCGGCGCCGCCTTGGACCAGGCCGGTCGCCTGCTCGGTGAAGACTTCGGCGAGGCGGCCGAAGGAGATGTCACCGAGGGTCGGGTCGGTCGAGGCGGGGAGGAAGCCGGTCGGGCCGATCGAGCCCGCGACGAAGCGGTCCGGGCCCGCCGCCTTGCGGGCGATTTCCGCGGCCTTGGTGTTGATCTCCATCGTGTGCTCGCCGAGGCCCCACTCGTCGAGCTTGATCCGCGAACCCTGGAAGGTGTCGGTCTCGACCACGTCGGCGCCGGCGTCGAGCATCGAGGTGTGGACGCCCTCGATCACGTCGGGCCGGTTCAGCACCAACGCCTCGTGGCATTTGCCGAGCAGGCCGCCGTAGTCCTCCTGGGACAGGTCGAACTGCTCCAGGGTCGCGCCCATGCCGCCGTCGAAGACGACGACGCGCTCCTTTACCGCCGCTATGTAGTCACGATCCGCCATGAACACTCAAGGGTACCGTGGGCGTGACTCCTGCCCTTCGCTGTTTGTCCTCCATACGGGGGACAACGGGCGAAGGGCACCGTTACTAGCGCTTGAGGCCGAGACGACGGCGCCAGTCGCGGCCGTTGATCAGCTTCGTCATCCGGGCGATCAGGCCGCGGCGGCCGCGGGTGTAGGGGTACCAGGTCGGTTCGCGCTTGCCGGCGAAGCGGGTGATGACGAGCGACTCGGTGCGGCAGAACTTGCGGATCCCCTGGGCGCCGTGGCGGTAGCCGATCCCCGACTCCTTCCAGCCGCCCATCGGCACGTCGGAGGCAAAGTAGTTGATCAGCACGTCGTTGACGTTGACGGCGCCGCACTCGACCCGGCGGGCGACCGATTCGGCGTGGGAGCGCTCGCCGAACACCGAGCCGGAGAGCCCGTAGCGGGTGTCGTTGGCGAGTCGCAGCGCCTCCTCGGCGTCGCGCACCTTCATCACGCCGACGACCGGGCCGAAGGTCTCGTCGCGCATCACCTTCATCGAGTGGTCGACGTCGACCAGCACGGTCGGCTCGTAGTAGTCGCCGGGGCCGGCGACGCGCTTGCCGCCGGTCAGTGCGCGGGCCCCGTTGGCGAGGGCGTCGTCGACCTGGCCCTCGACGATCGCGGTCTGGTTGGGCGAGGTCATCGCGCCGACGTCCTTCGGGTTGCGAGCGTCGTCGACGCCCTGGCGGATGCCGCCGACCTCCTTCACGAGCTTGGCGACGAACTCGTCGTAGGCGGGCTCCTCCACATAGATGCGCTCGACCGAGATGCAGACCTGGCCCGCGTTGAACATCCCGCCCCAGGCGGCGGCGTTGGCGGCGCGGTCGATGTCGGCGTCGGCGAGGACGATCATCGGGTCCTTGCCGCCGAGCTCGAGGCTGACCGGGGTGAGCGTCTCGGCGGCGCGCGCCATCACCTTGCGGCCGGTGCGGTCGGAGCCGGTGAACTGGACGTAGTCGACGTGGTCGACCAGGGCGCCGCCGGTCTCGCCGATCCCCTGAACGACGTCGAATACGTCGGGGCCGCCGATCTCGTGCTTCCAGGCGGCGGCGATCTCGGCGATTCCGAGCGGGGTGAACTCGGAGGGCTTGACGACGACCGCGGCGCCCGCCATCAGGGCCGGGATCGCGTCGCCGAGCGAGAGGATCAGCGGGAAGTTCCAGGGGCTGATGATGCCGACGACCGGATAGGGCCGGTACTGCACGACCAGCTTCTTCGCGGCGAGGAGGGGGGAGTGGGGGCGAACGCTTTCGTCACCGATGAAATTGGCCGCCTGCTTGCCGTAGAAGTTGATCGTGTCGGCCAGGTAGGCGGGCTCGTTCGACGCGTCGGCGCGCACCTTGCCGGTCTCCAGCTGCATCGTGTCGAGCACCTGGTCGGAGTTGTCGAGCAGCCAGTCGCGCAGCTTGCCGAGCCAGTGATAGCGGCCCTCGATGCCCATCGCCTCCCAGTCGGGCTGCGCCGCGCGCACCCGCGCCACCGTCGCCGCGACCGTCTCCGGCCCATCCACCGGCAGGCTCGCGATCGTCTCCCCGGTCGCCGGGTTCAGGACCTCAA
>DAIQOT010000255.1:0-5419 GCA_036787695.1 Solirubrobacterales bacterium
CGCCTTCGCGCCCGAGCACCTGGAGATCTTCGAGGAGGACGCGAGCGTCCTCGCCGACCAGATCACGACCGCGGGCTGCGTCTTCGCCGGCCGCTACGGGGCGACCGCGTTCGGCGACTACGCGGCGGGGTCCAACCACGTGCTGCCGACCGGCGGCTCCGGCCGCTTCACCGGGCCACTCGGGCCGGGCGCCTTCCGCCGGCGGATCTCGACCGTCGAGATCGGCCCCGAGGCGGCGGCGGCGCTGGCCCCTAGCGTCGACGCGATCGCCCGCGCCGAGGGATTCCCCGTCCACGGCGAATCGGCGATGATCCGGCGATCATGAGCGAGCGCAGCGCGAGCAGAACCCGCAAGACCGGCGAGACCGACATCAGCCTCGAGCTGGCGATCGACGGCGCCCGCGACTACGACAACTCGACCGGGGTCGGCTTCTTCGACCACATGCTCGACCTCTTCGCCCGCCACGGCCGCTTCGGCCTCAACGTGGAGGCGACCGGGGACATCGGGACCGGCGCGCACCACACGGTCGAGGACGTCGGCATCGTGCTCGGGCAGGCGTTCGACGAGGCGCTCGGCGACCGCGCCGGGATCCGTCGCTACGGCTTCGCCGCGGTGCCGATGGACGAGGCGCTGGCCGAGTGCGCGATCGACATCTCCGGCCGCCCGCACGTCGTCTTCCGCGCCGACCTGCCTAAGACCTCGATCGCCGGGTTCGAAAGCGAGCTGGCCGAGGAGTTCTTCCGCGCCTTCGCCAACGCGGCGAAGCTGACCCTGCACGTCGAGGTCCGCTACGGCTACAACGTCCACCACATGATCGAGGCGGCCTTCAAGGCCTTCGCCCGGGCGCTCCGCGTCGCGGTCTCGATCGACCCGGAGGAGACCGGCGTGCCGAGCACCAAGGGGACGCTCAGTGAGTGAGTCGAATCCCCAGATCCTTGTCCTTGATTACGGCATGGGCAACCTGCGCTCGGTCGAAAAGGCGCTCGAGCACGTCGGCGCGCGCGCCTCGATCGGTGCCGACCCCGAGGCGATCCGCGCCGCCGACGGGCTGATCCTGCCCGGCGTCGGCGCCTTCCCGCGGGCGATGGAGCAGATCCGCGCCACCGGTCTCGATGAGCTGCTCACCGAGCGCGCCGCCGCGGGCACGCCGATCCTCGGCATCTGCCTCGGCATGCAGCTGCTCTTCGAGCGCAGCGAGGAGCTCGCCGGCGCCGAGGGCCTCGGCCTGCTGCCCGGCGCGGTGACGCTGCTCCAGGCGCCCGGGCTGAAGGTGCCGAACATCGGCTGGGCGCCGGTCCGCTGGGAACGCGAGTCGCGCCTCACCAGCGGCATCGGCTCCGAGACTCCCTTCTACCTCGTCCACTCCTACGTCGCCCGCCCGGCCGCGGACGACGTCCTCGGCACCGCCGAGTACGGCGAGCGCTTCGCCTGCGCGGTCGAGCGGGGCAACGTCTTCGGCGCCCAGTTCCACCCCGAGAAGTCGAGCGAGGCCGGCCTGCGGCTGCTCGCCAACTTCGCCGGGATCTGCGCGAAGGCGCCCGCGGCGGCGTGATCCTCTACCCGGCGATCGATATCCGCGGCGGGCACGCGGTGCGGCTGGTCGAGGGCGATTACGACCGCGAGACGGTCTTCGACGCCGACCCGGTCGACGCCGCGATGCGCTTCGCCGACGCCGGCGTCCACATCATCCACGTGGTCGACCTCGACGGGGCGAAAGCCGGGCACCCGGTGAACCTGGAGACGGTGCGGCGGATCGCCGACACGGTGCCGTTCCCGATCCAGGTCGGCGGCGGGCTGCGCGACGCCGAGTGCGTGTCGAACGTGCTGCGGGCGGGGGTCGAACACGTGGTGATCGGCACCGCGGCGCTGCGCGATCCGGAGTTCCTCGACGCGATGCTGAAGGAGCACGGCGAGCGGATCGTCGTCTCGGTCGACGCCCGCGACGGCAAGGTGTCGCTGGCGGGGTGGACGGAGACGTCTGACGTCGAGGCGGCCGACGCGGTCGCCGACCTCAGCGCGCGCGGGGTCCAGCGCTTCCTCTTCACGCCGATCGAGGTCGACGGCACGCTCTCGGGCCCGGGCTTCGAGCAGCTCGCCAAAGTGGCCGCCGCGACCTCGGCCTCGGTCATCTACTCAGGCGGCGTCGGCACCCTCGCCGACCTCGAACGCCTGCGCGACGAGTCGGCGCCGAACGTCGACGGCGTGATCGTCGGCCGCGCCCTCTACGACGGCCGCTTCACCGTCGAAGAGGCCGTCGCCGCCCTCGCCTGACCTCCCCGGCATGCGGCGTTCGCAGTTCTCCGCGCTATCCGCGGGAAAGTGCGAACGCGCCGAGGGGACGCGCCTCCTCTAGCCTGGGTCCATGCCGTTGAAGAGAGTCATCCCTTGCCTCGACGTCGACGCCGGGCGCGTCGTCAAGGGCACCAACTTCGTCGGCCTACGCGACGCAGGCGACCCGGTCGAGCTGGCCGAGCGCTACGACGCCGAGGGCGCCGACGAGCTCGTCTTCCTCGACATCACCGCCTCCTCCGATCAGCGCGAGACGATCGTCGAGCTCGCTCGCCGCACCGCCGACAACGTCTTCATCCCGTTCACGATCGGTGGCGGGATCCGCTCGGTCGCCGACGCCCAGGCGGTGCTCGACGCTGGCGCCGACAAGGTCTCGGTCAACTCGGCGGCGCTGGCGCGGCCGGAGCTGCTGACCGAGCTCGCCGATCAGTTCGGCGCCCAGTGCGTGGTGATCGCGATCGACGCCAAGCGCGAGGGGGACGGCCTCTGGGGCGTCTACGTGAAGGGCGGTCGCGAGCGCGTCCCGGGTCGCGACGCGGTCTCTTGGGCGCGCGAGGCGGTCGAGCGCGGGGCGGGGGAGGTGCTGCTCACGAGCATGGACCGCGACGGGACCAACGACGGCTACGACCTCGAGCTGACCCGGGCGGTCGCCGAGGCGGTGCCGGTGCCGGTGATCGCCTCCGGCGGCGCGGGCGAGCTCTCCCACCTCTCGGCGGCGATCGCCGAGGGCGGGGCGGACGCCGTCCTCTGCGCCTCGATCTTCCACTACGGCCAGCACACGGTGGCGGAGGCCAAGGAGCGCCTCGCCGCCGACGGGATCCCGGTCCGGCGCTAGCCCGCGCCTTCCGTCGTTTCGGTTTCTTCGTTCTTCAGGGCCGCGGCGAGCCCGGCGACGTGCGTTTCGCGCAGGATCTCCAGCCGCGCCAGTTCGAACGGCTCGCCGCGTTCGGCGAAGCCGGAGACCTCGGTCGTCGCTCCGGTGTAGCCGGCTTCTTCGACTGCTTCGACCACCGATTCGTCGAAGTCGCCGGACGGGTAACAGAAGTTGTCGACCGGGACGCCGTATTCCTTCCGCAGGATTTCTCGCGATCCCGCCACTTCTTCTTCGACTTCCTCGGGCCCGAGTTCGGTCAGGTTGAGGTGGTGGATCGTGTGGGCGGCCAGCTCCCAGCCCGCCGCGATCATCGCCTTGACGTTCGATTCGTAGAGGTCGGAGCCTTCGGCCTTGAGGTTGAGGACGCCCGCCCAGCCGTGTTTCTTCAGCGTCGGCAGGGCGAAGGTGAACTGGGGCCGGTAGCCGTCGTCGAAGGAGAGCACGATCGGTTTCGGCGGCAGCGTGCCTTCGTGGTACCAGGCTTCCTGCACCTGTTCGAGCGTCACCGCCTCGTAGCCCCGTTCTTCGAGCCAGTCCATCTGCTTGGCGAAGTCGTCGCGGCCGACGAACAGTTCGGGGTAAGGCTCGCCTTCGGGCGGCTTGCCGAGATCGTGGTACTCGAGGATCGGCACCGGTCCGCGATAGGGGACCCAGTCGGCCTGCGGGGTCGCGTTGGTGACCTTGCCCGAGTTGGCCTTCGTCTTCGTGGTCTTTTTCGCGGCTTTTTTGGCCTGGGACGTGTGCGCGGTCCCCTGGCCGGAGTCGTCGTCTTCCCCCTGTGAGGTGAGCACGATGATCACCGCGACGACCACGACGACGATCGAGCCGAGGGCGATCAGCCGCCGGCGCATGATCTGGCCGCGGCTCGGCCCACGGCGGCGCGCAGGCTCTTCGGGGCGCATCTCCGGCATCCCCTCGTCGTCGTCCCAGTCGCTCGGCATCCGCGTCGCGGATCATCGTACGGAGGAAGCGATGACGGGTGCCCGGCGATGAAGAGCGGAGAGGAACTGGCCGAGGCGCTCGACGCCGCCTACCCGGAGCTGGCCGACGTCGCCGCGGCGGCGCCCGATCCCGTCTACCTGGTCGGCGGCGCGGTGCGGGACCTGCTGCTGGGGAGGGGCCGCGCCGACATCGACCTGGTGGTCGAGGGCGATCCGGCGGCGCTGGCGGCGGCGCTCGGGGCCGAGGTGGTCGAGTCGCACTCGCGCTTCGGCACGCTGAAGGTGCTGTTCGGGGAGGAGGAGCTCGACCTGGCGGCGGCGCGGCGCGAGCGCTACCCGCGGCCGGGGGCACTGCCGGAGGTGGAGCTCGGCGCCCCGATCCGCGTCGACCTGGCGCGCCGTGACTTCACCGTCAACGCAATGGCGGTCCCGCTGGGCGAGACGCGCCTGCTGATCGATCCCTACGACGGCCAGGCCGACCTCGAAGCGGGCCTGCTGCGGGCGATCCACTCGGATTCCTTCGTCGACGACCCGACCCGCGCGATCCGCGCCGCCCGTTACGCGGCCCGCTTCGGCCTGGCGATCGAGCCGGAGACCCGCGACTGGCTGCTGGCGACCGACCTCGGGACGATCACGCCCGACCGGCGCTGGTCGGAGCTGCGCAAGCTGGCGGGGGAAGAGAACGCGACCCGCGGGCTCGAACTGCTGGCGGGCTGGGGCCTGGTCGAGCCGCGCCCCGGCGGCGAGTCCTTCGCCCTCGCCCGCGACGTCAACCGCCTGATGGCAGCGCCGCCGTGGTCCGAAGAGGCCGACCGCGCCGAAGCGATCCTCGCCGCGGCCTTGGGCCCGGCGCCCGGCACGGTCAGCTCCCGCGACATCAACGTGTCCGGGGTCGACCGCGGCCACGAAGCCGACGCGCCCGCGAGCCACGAGGCGCTCGCGGCGGCGCGACCCGCTCGCCCGTCGGAAGGCGTGCGGCTCGCCCGCGGCCACGACCCGATCGAGCTCGTCCTCGCCCGCGGGGCGGGCGCGACCTGGCTCGACGACTGGCTCGCCTGGCGCGAGGTCACCCTCGACATCACCGGCGCCGACCTGACCGCAGCGGGCCTCTCCGGCCCCGCCGTCGGCCAGGCCCTGCAAGCCGCCCTCACCGCCAAGCTCGACGGCGAAGCCGCCAGCCGCGCCGACGAGCTCCGCATCGCCCTCGCCGCCCCCATCCCCTGATGTTGATGGGCCGATAAGCCCTGATATAGAGGGTTTTTCGGCCCATCAACATCGTCTGCTTGGCTACCGGGGATGGAGTGGAACGAGACTG
>DAIQOT010000256.1:0-5385 GCA_036787695.1 Solirubrobacterales bacterium
CTGAATCTCCCTCACGTCCCGGGCGTCTCGTGGCGGCCACAGCCTGCCCGGGCCGTCACGAGACGCCCGGGACGCATCTCGGCCAGCCACCCCCTCCCGAACAATCCGGGGAGGGGCGGCGACCCGGGCGCCGGCTAGATGGCGCCTTCGCGCTTCGCTTCGCCGGCGGCGACCACGCAGTGGGAGAATTCGGTGCCGGTCTTGCCTTTGACGTGTTTCTTGGAGAAGCCGGTGCAGGCGATCTTCGGGGTCTTCTTCGCCGCGACGGTCTTCGCCATCGAGGTCAGGCAGCGTTCGTAGGGCGAGAGCTTCTGGCCTTTGGCCTTCTTCTTCGGGAAGCCCGCGCAGTAGACGCCGTAAGCCTTTTTCTTCGCCGCCAGCGAGGCGCCCGCGCCGGGTGCCGGAGCCACGTGTTCCGTTTCGTACGTCGGCCCTTCGGCGAGCGCGGCGGTCGGGGTCACGAGCAGCGTCAGCACGCCGAGCAGCACGGCGATCCTGGTGTTGATCTTCATGTCCCTCCTTCTGGGGTGGGGATGGGGTGCGGCCCTGGCGGGCCGTTGGGGTCTTGAAACACATTCAACGGCCGCCGATGCGCCCCGCCGGGGAAGATCTTGTGACCGCGGGGCGGAAATCGCTTGGCCCATGGGATTCCGCCGCTACAGTCGGATCGGGCGGCGCCGGATCGACACACACCGACTACAGAAGGAGTCTCGCCATGCCTTTCGTCACCACCTCGGACGGGGTCGACATCTATTACAAGGACTGGGGCTCGGGTCAGCCGATCGTCTTCAGCCACGGTTGGCCGCTCTCCTCGGATGACTGGGACAACCAGATGCTGTTCTTCCTCGACAAGGGCTACCGGGTCGTCGCCTCCGACCGCCGCGGGCACGGGCGCTCGACCCAGGTCGGCGACGGCCACGACATGGACCACTACGCCGACGACCTGCGCGCCGTGGTCGAGCACCTCGACCTGCGCGACGCGATCCACGTCGGCCACTCGACCGGCGGCGGCGAGGTCGTCCACTACATCGCCCGCCACGGTGAAGACCGCGTGTCGAAGGCGGCGATCATCAGCGCGGTCCCGCCGTTGATGGTGCAGACCGACGCCAACCCGGAGGGGCTGCCGAAAAGCGTCTTCGACGGGCTCCAGGCCGAACTCGCCGCGAGCCGCTCGGACTTCTACCGGGCCCTTCCGACCGGGCCGTTCTACAACTTCGACAAAAACCCCGAGCGCTCGTCGGAGGCGATCATCGAGAACTGGTGGCGCCAGGGGATGATGGGCGGAGCCAAGGCCGGCTACGACGGCGTCGTCGCCTTCTCGCAGACCGACTTCACCGAGGACCTGAAAAAGATCCAGGTGCCGGTGCTGGTGATGCACAGCGAAGCCGATCAGATCGTCCCCTACGTGGCGGCGGGCCCGAAATCTGCCGCGCTGCTGCCGAACGGGACGCTGAAGACCTACAAAGACTTCCCGCACGGGATGCCGACGACCGAGCACGAGACGATCAACGCCGACCTGCTCGCGTGGCTGCAGGGCTGAGCTGAGGATGGCGGGGACGGAGCCCGGGGTCGAGCGGCTGCGAGGGCTGATCCGCTCGATCCCGGACTTCCCCCGCGCGGGGATCGTCTTCTATGACGTGACGCCGCTCTTCGCCGATCCGGCGGCGCTGGCGGACGCGGTCGAGCTGCTCGCGGCGGAGGTCGAGGCGGCGGGGCCGATCGACCTCGTCGTCGGCGCCGAGGCGCGCGGCTTCATCCTCGGGCCGGCGCTCGCGGTGCGGCTCGGCGCGGGCTTCGTGCCGGCGCGGCGCGCGGGCAAACTGCCGGCGAGCACCGAGCGCGCCTCCTACGAGCTCGAGTACGGCGCCGCCGAGCTCCACGTCCACATCGACGCGATACCGCCCGGCGCCCGCGTCCTCGTCCACGACGACCTGATCGCGACCGGCGGCACCGCGGCGGCTCTCGGCGAGATCGTCGAGCGCCTTGGCGGCGACGTCGTCGCCAACGCCTTCTTGGTCGAGCTGACGTTCCTCGCGGGCCGTGACCGTCTACCGGCGCCGACCCGCTCCCTGATCACCTACGACGAGTGACCTTCACGCCGCCGAGCAGTCCGTAGTTGTGGACGACGATCTCGGGGCCGGTGGCGTCGGCGGGCTTGGGCTCGACATCGCGACCGCCGATCGAGAGGCCGTGGACCGTGACCCGCGCGTTCGCCGGGACGGTTAGCTCGACCCCGCCGATCAGCGAGACCTTGACGATCGTGACCCGCGGCGCGGTGAACTCGGCTTCGCCCAGGTCGAGGTCCATGCCGCCGAGCGTCGTCACCCGGACGATCCGGTCCTCGACGCGGACCCGCCCGCTCGCCCGCAATCCGCCCATCAAGGCGACGCTGGTCCGGCGCAGCGGCGTGACGTTCTCGTCGCTCATGGCGACGAACCTACCCGCCGCCGCCGATGAGTTCGCAGAAACCCGCGCTATCCGCGGGAAAGTGCGAACTCATCGGTGGGGCCGGGGTCAAGCGGCCGCGGGGACCTCGATCTGCCGCGGGCGGTAGCGGTAGCCGACCCCGCGCACGGTCTCGATCGGGTCGACTTCGGCCGGGGCGAAGCGCCGCCGCAGGTAGCTGACGTAGAGCTTCACCTGCGATTCGCCGCGGTACAGGTCGCCCCAGGCGCCTTCCAGCAGCTCGTCGTGGGAGAGCACCGCGCCGGGGCGCTCCATCAGCGCCGCCAGCAGGCGGAATTCGGTCGGCGTCAGGTCGATTGTCATCCCCTGCGCGACCACCAGATGGTTGCGACGGTCGAGCTCGACCAGCGCGTCGCCGAGGACCTCGCGCATGTGGCCGCTGCGCTCGAGCAGCCGGCGGATCCGCAGCAGCAGTTCGTCGTGGGAGATCGGCTTCGGCACCACCGAGTCGGCGCCCGCGTGGAGCGAGTGGGTGCCCGCGTCGACGCTGTCGGTGACGGCGAGGATCGGCAGGTCGCAGACTCCCCGCATCGACGCGATCAGGTCGAGCGCCCGCGAGCAACTCTCGGGGCAATCGATCAACACCACATCGGGACGAAACTCATACAGCGACCGCAATGCCGTATCCGGCTCGACCGCGTGCCAGTTCAGTGCTCCCCAGCCACGCTCGCGGTTGGGACTAACTCCCGACCCCACCATCAAGACCTTCGTGTCGACTCGCAATCGCGCCTCTGACGGACTCCCCATGGGGGCCTCCTTCCTAGTCGCTTGCTCTGTCTTGCTACCTGCGCCTATTGTCGGTACTAGCGGATACCCGCTCAACACATTCTGCGAATCTCGCGCAATACGGAATACGAAGACCGAGGCTCAGCCGGAGAGGTCGGGAAGCTCCTGGCGCTGGGTGAGGAGCGGCGCGTAGAGGTCGCCTTTGGCGGCGACGCGGGCGCGCAGTTCGTCGACGGTGAAGTCGAGGGCGCTTGCGTCCTTCGCCTCGACCGCCGCTTCGAGCTCCTCCCATTCGACCGGCGTCGAGGCCGTCGGCCGTTCGCGGGCGCGCACGCTGTAGACCGAGGCGGTCGTCTTGTGCGGGTCGTTCTGGCTCCAGTCGATCAGCACCTTGCCCTCGCGTTTGGACCGCGTCTGGCGGGAGATCACCTCGTCGGGGAAGCGCGCCTCGAAGGTCTCGGCGAGCGCTTTGGCGAAGGGGCGGGACTCGGCGAAGGTCGCGGTGCCGTTCAGCGGCACGTGCAGGTGGATGCCCTTCGAGCCCGAGGTCTTCGGGTAGCAGTCGAGGCCGAGCTGGGTGATGAGCGCGCGGATGCGGAGCGCGACGTCGGCGCAGGTGAGGACGTCGGCGGGGGCGCCGGGGTCGAGGTCGAAGACGAGAGACTCGGGACGGTCCTGATCGTCGGCGCGGACGGGCGCGACGTGCAGCTCGATGTCGGCGAGGTTAGCGGCCCAGACGAGGGTCGGCAGGTCCTCGATCAAGGTGTAGTCGATCTCGCCCTTGGCGCTGTCGGAGGGAAGGCGGGCGGTCGCCACCCAATCGGGGCGGTGTTTGGGGCTGCGCTTCTCGTAGAAGAATTTGCCGTCGACCCCGTCGGGGTAGCGCTTCAGCGTCACCGGCCGGCCGTGGAGGTGGGGGAGGAGGACCTCGGCGAGGTCGGCGTAGGCGTCGATCAGGTCGCCCTTGGTGAAGCCGGTGGCGGGGTAGAGGACCTTGTCGAGGTTGGAGACGGCCAGCTCGCGCTCGCCGACCTGGAGGCGGTATTTGTTCTTCGCGGTCGGCTCGGCGCTCGCGGTGAGCGATGCGCTCGCGTCCTTTTTCTCGCCGTCGGCGTGCACGAGCAACCAGTCTCCCGTACGCCGCCCCGGCGCGTAGGCGCTCGACTGCTTCTTCAGCACCAGCCCCTCGACGCCCTGGCCGGCGCTCGCCGCGACCAGCTCCTTGAACTTCGTCGTCGCGTTCGCCGGGACCCGCCACGCGTCGCCGTCCAGTCCGAGGCCGACGAGCAGCTCGCGCCTCCTCTTATAAGGAGCGCCGGTGAGGTCCTCGCCGTCGAGGAAGAGGAGGTCGAAGATCACGTAGGTCGCCGGGTACTCGCGGGCACGACGGCGGATCGCGCTGTCGCTTCCGGGTTTGTCGCGGCGCGCGAGCCGTCCGGCGTCGGGCCGCCCGTCGGCGTCGAAGACGACCAGCTCGCCGTCGAGGACCGCGTCGTGGGCGCCGATCTGGCGGGTGATCCTGTGGACCTCGGGCCAGCGCGCGCCGATGTCCTCGAGCTCGGCGTCGCGCAGCTCGATCCGCCCCGGCCGGCAGCGGGCGATCGCGCGCACGCCGCCCCAGGCGAGCTCCGCCGCCCAGCCTCGTGCCGACTTCGGCAGCGCGCCGTCGTTGGCGAGCATCGGCGGCAGCGGGTCCGGGAAGGGATCGCGATCGCCTTCGGCCGGGTCGATCCGGTGGATCATCCAGTCCTTCGGCCCGCCCGCGCGGAAGAGCGCGTAGCGCCCGTGCAGCCGCTCGCCGTCGAAGGCGAAGATGATCTCGTCGTCGCGCCACTTCTCGACCTCGAAGGTGCCGTGGTCCCAGATCCGCATCGTCCCGGCGCCGTACTCGCCCTTCGGGATCTCGCCTTCGAAGCTGAAGTAGTCGAGCGGATGGTCCTCGGTGTGGACGGCTTTGCGGTTTTCCGCCGGGTCCTGCGGGATGCCGTTCGGCACCGCCCAGGAGACGCCGACGCCGTCGTGCTCGAGCCGCAGGTCCCAGTGCAGGCGGGTCGCGTCGTGCTGCTGGACGACGAAGCGCGGCGCCCCCTTGCGCCGCCTCGCCCGCCGCGGCGGCGCGGGCTCGGCGGTCTTGCCGAAGTCCCGCTTGCGTTCGTACTCGCTCAGCTTCGAGGCGGATTTCGTCACGTCCCC